>JAJYFO010000124.1 GCA_021785395.1 bacterium
TGCCTATTTAGCCTATATATTTCAGCCCAAGATAATGGACAATACTCAGACTAAAATAATTGTCGTCGGAAGCTTAAGCCAAGACATGGTTTTATGCGTTAATTACCTACCTACTCCTGGTGAAACGATAATAGCCAGCGATTTTAAAATTGGCTTAGGCGGTAAAGGCAACAATCAAGCTATAGCTGCCAGCAGATCTGGCGTTAGTACTTATTTTATCGGCAACATAGGTAGCGACGAAGCCGGGAAACTACTAAAACAATCACTTATTGCCAATTGCGTGCATACTGAATGTTTATACACCGATAGCAATTATGGCACTGGCCTTGCTTTTATAACTATAACACCAGACGGCAACAACTCTATAATTATTGCCCCTCAGGCCAATAACAATTTAAAACCCGAATTAATCGAAAAATCAAGCTATATATTTAGCGGCCGCTATATTTTATTACTCCAACTAGAAACACCGATAGAGACCAGTTTAACTGCAGCCAAAATAGCTTTTAGCCAAAAACAACCAATTATCTTAAATCCTGCCCCAGCTGCCAAACAACTCCCCAAAGAATTACTAGAAATCGTCGATTTTTTTATTCCCAATCAAAGTGAAACCCAAATTTTGACTGGAATTGAAGTAACAGACTTTAACAGCGCCAAAATAGCCGCCCAAAAACTTAAATCTCTAGGACCTAAAAATATTATTATCACTATGGGAGATATTGGCGTTTACGCCCTTACCGATGACAACCAAGAAATCATAAAAACTGCCTATAAAGTTTCAGCTATCGATACGGTAGCAGCCGGAGACGCCTTTTGTGGAGCATTTGCCGCCCATTACAGCCAATACAATTCGATCGAGCCTGCCATTGACTACGCCAGCTGCGCTGGCGCCTTAGCCACGACAAAAACTGGAGCTGTAGATAGTTTGCCGTATAAAAGTGAAATTTTAGACTATCTAGAAAAAATGGCAAAAATTAAATAAATAACTTTAAGTTTAAAAAAAGATAAAATTCCTCTAAATCTGGGAATAATAAGGTTAGCTCGACTATTTTAAGGTGTTTATGAATTTTGAAAACAAATCTGAGCATAACCTTACCGAGGCCAAAGACAAGACCAATCCCATGGCTAAAATACACAAAGAAGTCTATAGCCAAAAACCAGACCCAATTCATCCATTTTCGCCCCAAATGATTGCCGCCACAGGTGACCAGGCAAGTATTGCTCTAGCTAAGGCTCAAAAACTCCACGAGCTAGGTATCGTAATGGCTCCAGGGTCTCAGGAAGGTACTATTGTAACCAAGCAAAACCCTGAGCAAATTGCTTCGACTATAAAAGAAACCGAAAAATTTGGAGCAGCTACAGGCGTTGTTCAATCGGTTAATTATGGCGACTGTTGGTTCGATTCCAGTCTAAGTTCACTAGCTTTAAGTAAAAATGGCGACACCTTAATTTCCCAAATGATAAGTCTCAAACCAGATGGCTCGTACGAAGTCGTTTTTCCAGCTCTTCCTAACGTTAAAATTAACGTGACAGCTAAAGATATTAAACACGACGGACTAGAAAACCCTGGTGCTTGGGCCAATGTTCTGGAAGCAGCCATAATCAAAGAATTCCCCGACCAAGCTCAAAAAGGCCTTAATCCTGAGGTTGCTTTAAGGCTTTTAACGTCTAAAGACACTAAAAGTCTGATTCTATCGGGCAAATCTACCGATACAGAGATAAGACAAACGATTGAACACAACTTACAAACCCAAAATCCTATGGTTACTTACGTAAATAAAGACATTAAAGGCCTATCAGGATCAGACGGACCAATTTTTAATAACCATGCTTACTCGGTTATAGGCTTCGACTCCAAGAATGACACTGTAATATTGCGAAATCCGTTTGGTTTAAACCATAATTTACCTATTAAAAATTCCAATATTCCCGAAGTAAACCAAACAATAAATGGTATTACTAATTTAGGTGACGGAGAATTGACCATGAATATAAATACATATTCTAAAGTCTTCGGAATTCTAGCATATACGACGCATTTAAAAGATTTTAATTTGGGTAAAAAACATAGGTACTAAAATTTAATATGACGGACACAAATTTAATAAAAGAACTATTTTTTGAAGATTTATACATTGGACAAAAATTCATAAGCACCACGTATACCGTAACCGAAGACGAAATTGTAAAGTTTGCCAGTTCCTATGATCCACAGGTTTTCCATACTAATCCACAATTAGCTAAAGATACTTTCTTTAAAGGTCTAGCTGCCAGCGGGTGGCATACAGCTAGTATTTCAATGCGACTGATGGTATTAAGCTTTAAAGTTAAAGGTGGTTTGATAGGAGCTGGCTGTGACATAAGTTGGCCGATACCAACTAGACCTAACGACGTATTACAGGTTGAAACAGAAATTACTGGTCGCCGCGAATCTATATCCAAACCAGATCGAGGGCTTATAACTATTAGAGGTTTGACTTATAATCAAAATCGCGAAATAGTCCAAAAACTAAAGTCTAAAATAGTAGTATTAAAAACTATAGCTTAAATTTTCTTCGTAAATATCCCTTTGGTTAGATTGATAAAATGGGCCTTGTCTTTCTTTTTGTCTTCGTGCTTCATATTCTTTTATATATTTTTCCAATGTATTAAAACCCGACATAACCAGACCTTTTAGTTCATCGAAATGTGTTAGTTCCAATGTAGCCGATACATTTACGCCAACGAAGTATTGTTTGAATGTATCTATCGACATAGCTATTTCACCATTACCCAAATTAGTTACGCCACCACACTCACTACCTATTTTTGCCAACATAGAATTGTCACCAGGATAATTCCCCCACGGGTTACGTAAAATTATTTCAGCTTGACCGTTAATATATTTAATTCCTTCCACAGTATAGGCGTGATTAAAGATAACCGGAAAGTTTTTATCATAATTACCCTTCTTAGTTACTGCAACTAAAGGCGTATTACTAGAAATAGCTTTATTTATTAAATTTATTAATTCCTGATTAGTATCAAACGGGCATAAACTTTTTAAATCATAGTAATCGTATTGCTTACCAGTTAACAACTCTAAGGCTAAACTAGGGTCAGCTCCGTTTCGTACTTTATCAGGGTATTTTTTTATAACAGCCGCTTCTATAATTTGGGCCCATAGCCTAGAATCAAGCAGTTTGTCGTTTAGAATATCTGCCATAGTAACTTTAACCGGATGCAATTTATCACCTGGGAAAACGACTGTATAGCTGCCGTCTTTATTTTTAGTTACCATGTCAGCTATCATTTGGGCACCATCCTTAGTTTTAGCTAAAGCCGCCAAAGAAGATAAAAACCAGCAATCACCGAATACAGAACCTTGATTGATAGCACCTTGATTTATTTCACCTGGCTTAAAACAGGGGTTATTTTTATTTTTTAAAGATAACTCAAGATTTTCTGAATCGTCCATTATGTCTTCGTGTTTAAACGGGTAATGGTTATTATCGGTTAGAATTTTATTTAATAATTTACTTATTTCTTTGTTTGGTAAATTGATGATTTGCCCGCTAGCAATTTCGGAAAGATTTTTAATTTCTGGATTTAGCATTTTAATTAAAGCTTGATAATCGGCCTTATTATGACTAATGCCTAAATTATTATCTTTGTAGTAAGCCTTTAAAATATCAGCAAGATTTCCATCTTTAGTAACCTTATATTTTATTACGGCGCTTTCTTTTAGGCTGGCTAATCTAAGAACCAATTCGGTCCAGTCTTTATTTGGCGATTGCTTTTCTTCTAATTTTTTATTCGTATTACCTTGCTTAACTCCATAAATTTCTTTGACAGCCCAAGAAATTGAGTTAGTACCTTGTGGCTTAATATTTTTAATGTCGATATTTTCTAAGTTCATAGCGTGTTAAAAAAATTAGTAACCTGATGAGTATATTTACGCCAGTTAGATTATTTTTTGACAAAAAAAATGGTCTGGTTTTTAACCAGACCATTTAAAAACACTAGAGTGTTAACTTATCCACATTTAGAATATCCACAACCTTCACATACCAGGCATCCGTCAATTTTCACAAGACCGGTACTGCCGCATTTATTACACGTTTTGACCGGTTTTTGATAGGTATCAACCGCAGGCTCTAGTATTTGCGATAGATCGGTACCCAGATTGACATCAGCCTTGGATTTGGCTAAATCCATACTTTTGTCGCCCAAACGCTGGTTGAGCCTGCGGTAGTGCTGCATAGCCTTAGCCAGGCCGTCACACGGCGACTGAATAACAGCCGGTTTATCGGTTTCACTAAATTTGTAAAAGGCTGGATAACCCGATTGAATATTGACCAATTGTTTAATAATGGTGTCTTCGACCTTGGCTCTTTCATCTTCGCCAAATTCAGCTGCGTATTGCAAGAAAGCTGAAGCCAACCTACCAACCGCCTCAAACAAACCGCCTTCAATAGCGCCAGGCTTGCCCATGCGAGCGTAAACTTCGATTAATTCGCCAGGACGATTGATTTCATGGTTGAGAGAAACGTGCAAGGTTGACATTCCTTCAGGCGTTCCAACTCGAACCTTAAACGTTTGGCCAGTAGTTTCTTCGGTATTAATCGAACGTTTTTCCTGATGACCTAAAAGACCCAATAAGTTATTTTCACGGTCGTAGTCAATAGCGGCAATTTTTTCAACCGGCTGGCTTAACCTACTACCATCTGGGTAAAAGGTTATGTCTTTAACACCCAGTTTCCAGGCCAACATTGCTGCTTCATGGACTTCAGATTCGCTCATATCAAGTGGAATAGAACAGGTATTAGAAACCGAATTAAACGTCTCGGGACAGCTTTTGGCTCCATCATGAATAGCCGCTAAATGCCTAATATAAGCTTCTGGTGAAATTTCAACCCTGATGGGGAAAGCTTTTTGAACGGCTACCGGAATTTCCGACAAACCTTGTACAGACTTATTGTTATTTCTAATTTTTTGCATTAAAGCCTGTTCAGCTTCTTCGTTATTTGGCCAGGCATTATGCTTAAGCATTAATTCTTTAAAGCCAGGAGCCAGAAAATCGACGTATCTAGAGCGAACTTTGCGCGAAAAAACGATACCATTATGTGGGTCAACACCCCAGGTTGTCTGTAAAGCCTGCGCCAAAGTACCGGTTGGAGCGTTATTGGTCATACAGCTATTGCGTACTCTAATACCTTTTTTGGCAAATCGACTTCCTTCCCAAAGCGGGTAGGCTCCCCTTTCTTTGGCCAAGTCTTGCGATGTTTCAAGGCTAACCTGGGTATAATTGGCGAATAATTCCTCGACCGCCTTTAATGCTTCATCGCCGCCAAATTCTAGACCAAGCCTAGACAAAAATTCAGCTATACCAGCAAAACCTCCGCCATTGCGCCGCTCCAGGCGTGCGGTCATATTCTGGGCTGGTATTGGGTACCAGCTAACGTCGGTAACGTTATCCATAAACCGCTGCTGGATAGCCGCTGTTTGCTTCATGGCGCTAAAATTATAGCTGCCATCGGCGTTAAAGAAGTCTTCGTGAGCTGCATGCAAAGAGCTTAAATTACAATTACCCATATAAACCCTGCCGTCGTGACCTGGTCCAGCTGGCAAGAACTGCTCACCACAAGGGTTACAAGTATTCAAATCGTAGGCATGGTTATTGGCATTAGCGTTGTTGACGGTTTCGTAAAAAGCCAGCCCCGGCTCCCCAGAATCTTTCATGCCTTGAACTATTCTGGCAAAAACTTCGGGTGCATAAACATAACCACGCGCTTTGACAGTTTTGTCAGTTATTTCAACTTGGGCATTTGGTATCATACGCGCCGCGTTTACAGACTCTGGCCATTGATTTAGATCAACGCTATACTCTTCAAAAAGCGGTTCTTTAGTCAGTTTATTTACTTTGGCAAAACCTGTTTTAGGGTCAACTATAGGTTTACGTGGGTCGTAAACAGGTCCAAGCCAAGGTGTTTTATTAAACGACATCTGATAGAAAGCTTTATTTTCAACTGCTTCCATAAAACCAGGCATAGCTAAAACAGTTACATTGGTATTTTTTAAATAGTTTTGTTTTTCTAGGTAGTTGTGATAAATTTCACCATACTGCTTTTCGGCCATGTCTAAAATGCGGCGCTTAAAAGCCGTTTTAGTTTCTTGCGGCATCGGTTTGGCCTGACTCAAAGCCTGTTTATATAATTTAGATAAAGTTGGCGGTGGTATCAATTTTTTCTTATCGATAAAAAATAATATATCGGGGTGGTCGCTGTTTCTGATTTCGATAAGGGCACCACCGCGTCTACCGCCTTGGGCTACCGCTTCTACGGCTTTGGCAATAGTTTTTTCATAAAACCTATCTGGTCCACTAGCAGCGGCTCCATTTGAAATAATTGACGACCAAGGGCGCAAGGTTGACGTGTTAAGCCCCATACCCATAGCCGCTTTGGCAGCCAAAGCTTCTATTCTGGCAGCTTCTTGAATGCCTTCTAGGGTATCGGTTACGTAGGCCACACCACAAGCGGCCAGACATCCTCTACCTTTTAATTCACTGGCCAGTTTACCCATTTCGATTTCATAAGTGGACATTTGCGAAACATCATTGTTAATATAAGCCAAACGTAATTTTTCTGAATTAATCCATATATCTTCTTCTTTATACTTAGCCAACTGACCATTAGCCCAGTATTTTAAAACGGCCAAAGCGACATCCGGACTAGCGTTAATATTAGCTGGCGTATTAGCCCAGAATTTTTGGTTACCGATTTCGTTGGCAAATTTTTTGCGCCATAATACGACTTGCGGTTTCTTTAACGCTTCTTCTAAACTCAAAGCAGCAATCTCGGCAGGAGTTAAAATATATTTTAACTCAGCTACAGCCACAGACGCAGCTACCCTATGAATAATGTCGTTAACAGATTCGATAGGCTCACCCGTTTTTGGATCGCGTTTACCGTATAATCCAGTTAAAGTTTCCTGGGTTGATTCAAAATAACGTTGACTATAATCCTCTAATATAAAAGAATCGGTAGTTTTGTTATTTTTTGATTCACTGGCGAAAATATCAGAATTTATATCTATATTGATTTCGTTTTTTAAGCTGCTTTGTATTGGTACCATAGTATTTCCTTTCTAAAGTAAGTAATATAAACCTAACTAAAGGTTAAAGTCCTTTAATTTATTTTGAATATTTAATTGTTATTGTGAATTAAGCCAAGTTAATGTTTAAAATCTTTCTAGCCAATTTTTATTAACTTCTGAATTTAGATTACTACATCTAGTGGAAAAATCAAATTAAATTTGGGAATAACACTAGATATGGTGCTTGACCTGATTATATAAAAAACATTTACGCCTTATATCCAATCAACATTTAGTGATACCAGGAAAAATATAGACGCCTTAATAATTGCACTTGGCAACACCGCTTTATGTAAATTTAAATTTTTTTATATCTTGATAACCGAGCGTTTAAAACGGTAATTTTTCATACAGGCAAGCAAAAAAACAACCAAACGCCCGAGTTGTCAATAAGGTCTCAATGATTAATAAACAAAAAATATTGGATAGCGCAAGCTCTACTATATTTATCTTTTGCTTAAAACTATAAAAAACACCATAAACTTGACAAAAATAGGTGTTTCCAGGGTTGATTTAATAAAAAATCCACACCAAATGATTTGATTTCAAAGACAAAATATCACTATAGTTACTGTATATACTGTTTTTCTTTTTTTACCAAAAATAATTTGATCTGATACTTATTTACACTTTCTTCCACTAATCACCTAGCAATTTTGCTATCGGGTTTTGAATGGTGTTTTAGGGAGAAAGTTGACGAAGATTTGCGTTTGCATTTCTAGCCAGTTACCTAGTTTGTTCTAGAAAAGCTGGTTAGAAATAAGCATTTTCATTTAACTCCAACCGACAAGAAAGAGGTGTGTCATGAATTTCAAATCTATTAAGAAACCCAACGTACCAACCCCTCGCC
>JAJYFO010000125.1 GCA_021785395.1 bacterium
AGAAACGATAACGTCAAGTTCTTTATATAATTCCCTATCGTATCAAATACAGCCAAAAATAATTTTAGCAGGATTAACTAAAAGGATCGAAGCATATCTAGATACAGACAGTGAATATGCCGGTCTTGTCCAGACTTTTATTATTGCATCGGATAAAATCGATTTGAAATTACTTTTATATATATTACATTCTCCAGCCTATTTTTTATACTACCATAAGTATTTTGGCGGCAAAGAAATAGGTGGAGGCAAATATTTCACCATAGGTAAACAAGAATTACTTAAATCACTAATTCCTAAGTCACTGATTGATAATATAAACGACATAGAAAAAGAGCCCAATTTGAATGACAAAATAAGCTCTTTTTATAAAATTACTGATATCAGTCGATTAAATAACTGGTATTACAACTAGGCTATAGTTATATCCTTACACAAGTAGACATCCTGAATCGCATTAAGTAGTTCAACTCCTTGATTCATTGGCTTCTGGAAGGCCTTACGACCAGATATAAGACCCATACCACCAGCGCGTTTGTTTATAACGGCTGTTGTTATAGCTTCAGCCAAGTCATTACTTCCACTAGCTCCACCAGAATTAATCAACCCTTGTCGTCCCATATAGCAGTTAACAACCTGATAACGGGTTAAATCAATAGGGTGGTCGGTTGTCAGATCGCTATAAACACGTTTATCAGTTTTACCAAATTTAAGTGCGTTGAAACCGCCATTACATTCTGGTAGTTTCTGCTTAATAATGTCAGCTTCTAGGGTTACGCCTAAATGATTAGCCTGGGACGTCAAGTCAGAAGCGACATGGTAGTCTGTTTTATCTGTTTTAAAAGCGTTATTTCTCAAATAGCACCACAGAATCGTTGCCATTCCTAACTGATGGGCTTCATGAAAGGCTTTAGCGACTTCGATAATTTGCCTATCAGATTCTGGCGAACCGAAATAAATTGTAGCTCCTACAGCGCAGGCACCCATATCATAGGCCTGTCTCACTGTACCAAACATAATTTGGTCAAATTTGTTAGGATAGGTTAAAAGCTCATTATGATTGAGTTTCACAATAAATGGTATTTTGTGAGCGTATTTACGAGCAACCGAACCCAGTACACCAAAAGTTGAAGCAACAGCGTTACAGCCACCTTCGATAGCTAATTTTACAATATTTTCCGGGTCAAAATAAATTGGGTTGGGGGCAAAAGAGGCTCCAGCCGAATGCTCTATACCTTGGTCGACAGGTAAAATTGACAGATAACCGGTTTTAGCCAAGCGGCCGTGACTAAACATGGCATTTAAGGCAGAGAGAACTTTCGTTGGCCTGTCACTGTTTATAAAAATTCTATCGACAAAATCTGGTCCTGGTAAGTGAAGTATGTCTTGACCGACTGTTTTACATTTATGTTCCAAATAATAACTGGCTTTATCGTTTAGCGCTTGTTCAATTTTATTCATGGCCGTAGCAACTGGCATAAGTTTTATCCTCCAACTAGTAGATATAGACCTAATGATATTCCAAAACCGGTACAATTAATGATTTTTAAATGATTTATTAATAATATACCGACTATAATTGGCTTAATTCCAAGAGAACACCATTGGTACTTTTGGGGTGGATAAAGGCAACCTGTTTGTTTTGCGAGCCAGTGACGGGGTCTTTATTGATCAAGCAGACATTTTTGGCGTCTAATTCAAAAAGCCACTGCTTGACATTGCCAACGCTAAGACAAATATGATGCAAACCCGGTCCATGCTTGGCTAAGAACCTGCCTATAGAATTATTTGGGTCCAAAGGCTCCAATAACTCGATATGGGTATTATTTAACTCGAGTTTAGCGACTTTAACCCCCTGATCGCTAACGTCTTCAATAACGATTAAGTTAAGGCCTAAAGCATTTTGGTAGAAATTCAAGCCTTCTTGTATAGAATTTACTGCTATAGCGATATGGTCCAAACCCGGAATGTCTGCGTTAATCATATACACCTCATATCATTATTAAACCCTACTTGGTAGTTTCTTCTAACACGTCAGAATTTTTCTGCAGATAATAGTAAAAAGAAATGATTATGGTAGGTAATCCCATAATTAGCAGTGTGGAAGAAACACCACCAGGTAAATTGTCAGCCGAAATACCGGTTAAAATAACTGGTATTGTAGAAGCCGCTGACATAGCCGTGTTTTGTGCCCCAAAAACTTTTCCACGCATTGATTCTGGTACCACCAACTGAAGTTTCGCCTGGGTTGGAACGGCTACCATAGCGCTGCTTAAACCAATACCGAAGGCAAAAAATAAAGCCAATAAAATGAATAGGTTATGAAACGGGGTATAATCCATTTTTAAATATGGCATTAAATTGTTTTCAATAAAGCCAAGTGTTCCCAGACACGTCATAAAACTGCCAAGGCCAATAAAACCGCTATAGACGAGTTTATGACTGTTAAGATTTTTTCCCCAATGCCCTACTATAAAATTACCAATACCCATACCAAGTCCAGCGCTAGCAACAATATAGCCAAACTGAAATGGCAAGATATGTAGAACCTGATCGGCCAACCCAACAGCTATGATGTTTAGGGTTATAATAGTACTGAATAAAATGGTGATTTTAGCAATGGCCTTAAATACGGTCGGGTTGTCAACGATAAAAGCCAGGCCTTGACGCAGTTCTTCCCAGCATGACTCTGATTTAGTGACTTTCGATTGATTGTCACTAATTCTTAAAAGTAAAATCGCCGCTATAAGAAAGCCAGAACCTACAGCCCACGGTGCCCCATGCAGACCGACACGAGATATAATAGGTTCGCCCAGAGCAAAGCCAAAGCCAAGAGCTATCATCATAGTTGTAAAGAATAAAGAATTAGCACAGTATAAATCACCTTGTTTGACTAATCTAGGAATAGACGACGTCTCCGCTGGACCAAAAAACTGTGACCCTATTGAAATCATAAAGGCCAGGAATAAAGTTGCAATAATATGATGCTTAAAGAACTCAAGCGAACTGATTCCAACGAAAAAAGCCCGAACCAAATTAGAAACAATTAACACCGTTTTATTTGATAATCTGTCGACATAAACACCAGCAAAAGGACTAAAAACTATAGCTGGAATAGTAAAAGCTACGTATAATATGCTAGTTAATTGGGCAGCTCCGACTACGTGTCCGACAATTTGAGGATTATCGTAAGTAGTTAGCAAGGCGACAAAAAGAACAAACACAGCCCTATCGGCAAATTGTGAAAAAATTTGTGCCAGCCATAGACTCATGAATTCAGCGTTATGAAATAAAGCTGAATAACCAGTTTTATCGCTATGTCTAACTATTTTATTTTCAACGACCAAAACAACCTCAAAAAAAACTAAAGAAGATTACTTTCTAACCAAATTCTTGGCTTTGTTTTTCTTCATCAAAATTTTCAGAACCACCACACACCCCTCGTTTACTCGTTTTATAAAATTCAATTATATTTATAATTTCTGGCACCAGTTCTAATTCGCTTTCAATTTTCTCTATAGCGTTAGTTACATTTAAATCACTGCGGTAAATGATACGATAAGCCTGTTTTATTAAGGACCTTACATGAGAAGGAATCTGCGCCCTGCGCATGCCAATATTATTTACACCTCTAACTTTAGCGGGTCTGCCATCACAAGTTGAATACGGCGGCAAATCAACTCTGGTACCACATAGACCTCCGACAATAGCTAAAGTACCAATACGTGTAAACTGATGAAAAATACACATACTGGAAATAAAAGCCCTGTCACCAACAACACAATGACCAGCCAAATTAGTTGTATTGGCAATAATAACACCGTTACCAATTTTGCAGTTGTGAGCTATATGGGCAAAATTCATAAAAAAGCAATTATCACCAATAACAGTCATTCCGCTACCGGTAGCTTTATGTATCGTGACGAATTCCCTAATAACGGTGCCGTTACCGATTATAACACCAGTTTCTTCACCTTTAAAATTATAATCCTGTGGATTTAAACCAATTGAAACACTTGGATAAACGTGGCATTTCTCACCAATACTAGTAATTCCATCGATTACGCAATGCGAATCAATAATGGTATCATTGCCTATAGTAACCTGACCGCCAATAACTGTATAAGGACCAACGGTAACATTTTGGCCAAGTTTAGCACCTTCGTTTATAATAGCAGTCGGATGGATCTTTTGTTGCAAAAGCATAAAATTGTTATTTGATAAAGAAATTTTTTATTAGCTAAAAGCTAAGTCAAAATTATTTTAACTGTTCCTCAGTTATCATAGTAAAAGTAATTTCGCCCTCACAGGCAAGTTTGTCGCCAACGTAAGCGCGAGCGGCCATTTTCCCCAAAGGACCTTTCATCTTAATGAGTTCGACTTCCATGTCTAACCTGTCACCAGGTGTTACCATAGACCTGAATTTAAATCCGTCGATTCCAGAGAAAACACCGATGCGACCTTTAAATTCTTCTTTACTTAAAATTGCTACACAACCCAATTGAGCCAAAGCTTCTATCATTAATACACCTGGCATAATCGGCCGATGAGGAAAATGACCTTGAAAAAACGGCTCATTGGCTGTTAAATTTTTATACCCCTTACCTTTGAGCCCAGGTTCAACATAAGTCACCCTGTCAATAAGCAAAAACGGATAACGATGAGGAATAAGTTCTCTAATCTCGTTTATATTCATATATTTTTGGGCTAAAATATTGGTCATTTTTTCTCCTTAATCCTCATTAACTAAAATTCAAAAATTAATTATAATCATTGTACTACTTCATCTGACAAATCTAAAAATTTTAATCTTACATTATATAAAATTTTTGACAATTCTGCCTTAGAACATTCACAGGCTATAATTGAATTGGGTAATTTAAACATATTAGTGAGATCTGGCAATTCCACCATAGCAAAATTTCCAGCCTGCAGGTTGACCGCCTCTTCAATCCAAGCCAAAGGAGAACTGACGAAAAAATGAGTCCTTTCACTAAATGGATGATCAAGATTGGAAAATTGTCCATCAGTACTGACAACGTAAATTTTTCCGGCTACCGTCCGAAATGGGGGAAGGCTAGGGTCACCGTTTTTATAGTAATGTAAAGTATTTAAATAGCCTTGGATTTCGCAGGCTAACCACATTAAGTTATTATCATCAATTTTGCCCCTTAACTGTGGCAAAAACTGACTGATGATTTGCGACAAAGCCTGATTTCCATTCAATACTTTTTCCCTGATTATTTTCACTCTCTTCGCCCCTAATTATTAACAAAGTTTAACGCAATTATACATTATTTTACTACGAATTATTATTGGTTTTATAAATTGCCATTTTACCTGTTGACGTAGACGGATATTTTAAGCGTTCATGATGTAAAGTACGCCACACCCGAACAAAGGCATTTTCAATTTTTTCGAGATCCTCATCGGTAAGGCCACTATCGGTAAACTGACCGTCGTCCAAGCGAGTTTTAAAAACCTGGGAAATAACGTTTTTAACTTCATCTTCGGTTGGCTCTTTAAGCGAGTGAGTGGCAGCTTCAGAGACATCGGCCATCATAACTATAGCAGTTTCCTTGGTATTGGGCTTGGGTCCTGGATACCTATAGAAATTCGGGTCAACTTTATCGACTCCATCACGCACGCAAGCTTTATGGTAAAAATAAGCCATGAGCGAAGTTCCTTGGTGCATGGGAATAAAATCTTGCAGCGCTTTAGGTAGCTTGTATTTACAAGCTAGTTTTAAACCATCGGTCACGTGGGCCAAAACTTTATCTCGACTTTGCTCAGGCTCTAGGCTGTCATGAGGGTTAGCGCTGCCCAACTGATTCTCAATAAAAAATTCAGCCTTAACCATTTTACCGATATCATGGTACAAAGCTCCGGCTCTAGCCAAATTAACGTCACCATCAATAGCCGAAGCTCCAGCTTCAGCTAAATTGGCTACAGCCAATGAATGTTGATAAGTTCCCGGAGCCAATTCTTCTAGTTTACGCAACAATGGTTGGTCGGTTTCAACCAGTTGGGCTAAACTATCTGGAGTTAATAGTCCAAAGATATTTTCTAAGAAAGGAAGCAACCCAGTTGCAATAATACATGATACCAATCCACCAGCAAAATTAGCTAAAAATTGATAAATCAAAAAATTCAAACCCAAATTCGACTCAGTTATATATAAAATCAAGGTAATTGATGAAGCCTGAACAAGACCTACTATAATACCAGTTAGAGCAATTGAATTGCGATTTTTTTTATTGTAAAACAAAATAGCCGCATAACAGGCCAGGGTATAGCTAATTAATACTCCAGATTCTAAAATCTGGCCACAGAATAGAAGTATTAATACCGGTAAAGTTATAACACAGGCTAGATTACGGCCAAAAAATATCGTCAAAATAAGGCTTAAGGCTGGCAATGGAACAAATTCAGTCAATTTATGACTCATAAGACCTGTTATAGCCATAGTTACAACTACGCATGTTAGAATAAGGCCAATACCTGATTTCTGACTTATAGTTTTAGGCTCAAAGGTCAAAAGGTATAAACCACAAAATAAAAACGAGGCAAAAGTAGTAAGGGTGATAACAAATAAATAAGGCCAGAATTTAAGGGTTTCACCACTAATAGTATTAATTATTTTCAATTCATCACTAGTTATGGTACTGCCTTTTTTAACAACAATGCTACCCTTATCAACTTTAAAGTAAACTGGATTAACTTGGCTGACCGCAGTTTCACAAAGGTTTTTGGTTTTCGTTTCATCGACCAGGCAATTGGGCTCAAGTAATTCACTTATTATCTTAGCGCATTGGTACCTTAAATTCATAGGCCAGTTATCTGGCAGAAACTCAATAATAGGTTTTTCCCAAATATTTTTGTGTTCTACCGGAAACCTTTGCAGGCAATCTAAAATTCTATCTAAAGAATTGGTCAGGTCAGCTTTAAAAGCACCAAATTGGCTAGGTTTAACCGTTAAAGCAATGAGGATTTCAGTATCCTCAAAGTGGTTATTTTTTAAATACTGCCTTTGCGAATTAATTATATTCTTTACTTCGGCTACGTAATTCTTGGCGATTTTTTTATTAAATAATTTATTGAGCGACTCGTTTAATTCATTATCGTCCATTAACAAGAGCTGAAAATAACGAAAACCATTTAGATTAAGCTTGTCGTAGGGCTTTATATTATTAGCCTGTAAAGTTTCAACCGCTTGAATTTTAAGAGCCAATTTGCGTCTGGATTGATTATCAAACTGTCTGTCTTCTTTAAAAATAGGAATGACTTTTTGACGCGCTGACTCACGCAATAAAAGCGTTTTAGTCTTATCAACGATCGTGACTGTTTTATTGGCTACAATATTTTTTTTGGCTATTTCGCCCACTTGATACTCGGGCTTCAATAAATGAGGGATAAAAGCCGTCACAACGACAAAGATAAATCCTGTCAAAATAATTAAATACCAGGCCAGTTTAGATTGATCGCCCTGGTTCTTTACTAGTTCTGAACCACTTATTTCTATATTGGGTTTAAGGTCCATATTTGAAATCAATTTAAGTTTTTAAGAATAATAATTAGATTTAACTTTAATATACCAAATTTAATTGAATATCTACTTTTCTAACTTAACCATTCTTCTTAAAATATATATAGATTTACCTTGCGATTCATGATAAGTCCTTACCATTATTTCAGCTAAAAGACCCATAAGCACTAGTTGAACACCAACCATAAAAAACATGGCCGATAAGACCGGCAATGGAGTTTCAATAAAGCTCGTATCGTAAAACAGCTTTAAAACGACCATCCACGCGAATGTCATAAAAGACGCCAATACCGACAATAGTCCGGCTGAACCAAATATATAAATAGGCTTTGTCGAATAATTGGATAAAAACTTAACGGTCATCAAATCTAAGACGACTTTAAAAGTTCTCGATAAACCGTAT
>JAJYFO010000126.1 GCA_021785395.1 bacterium
TTGCGTAGAATTCTATTGATTTCAGCCTGTATGTCGCCTTCTAACATTAAAGAGCCCCATTTGGCGGTTTCTTGAATCTGGTTTTTATCACCTGTCGGCTTATCGCTATAATCGAGCCTGCGGCCAATTTTCATCTGCCAACGGCCAGGTAGGGGCATAAAATTTAAAGGAAACGGCAACCATGGGAAAAATGGGGTGACCGGGAAGCTTGGGATTTCTAGAAATTTGGCTAAAGAAGTGAGGTTTAAATATGTCGGGCACGATTCATCGATACCGACAGTCGTTAACGGGTATATGTCGATATTATTCTCGATAGCCGGTAAAATGCACGTCCAATCGAAGTTATAGAGGCGGTTTTGCAGGCTGGTTGGTTTGTTGACGGCTTGCTTGGCTTCGGGGAAAACTACCACTATTTCATTGTTCTTGAATAATTTCTTTAAATTGTCGTTAGAAAATGGAACAAAGCCAATTTCTCTTAAAAACGTACAAATGCGCTCGTCTTCAAAACTGTCTAAGTCGTAGGCGATATTCACCCTTAAACCAAGTTTTTGCATTACCGCGTAAGAGAGCATAAAGGCTGGCCAGGGAATGATTGAGCTGGTGTTACCGACAATTAAACACGGTTTGTCGGCTTTGATATGTTCTAAGTCGGTGAAATTGACCTTAAACCAGTTATTATAGAAAAAACTTAAAACGGGTTCGATACTGGCGAATGTCTTTATATCAAAGTCAAACGTACTGGGTGACTTGATATTTTGCCGGACAAAATTGCGATGACTGTGTGTGAATTTTGACATATATGTTTACTTCCGAATAATTAGATCTGGCTTGCGTGTAAATATTTAAAAGGGATCCATTAGGTTTTACTATGGTTTAAAAAACCGTATTTAAGCATTTTTAAGGTATATTACCGTCTTAATAAACGGCCAATCACCCAAAAAACGCCAAGGACACCCGGGCCAAATGATATAAACAGGACGAGTTTACGCAAAAGTTTTTTTACAATTATGTCAAAACCTTCTCTGAAAGACAAGTCGTTTTCAATTTTATCGTCCAAATCAACATTGGTATCGTCTTCGTTCATGCCAATTAACCTCAAAAAATAGTCTGTTTAAGTATATTTTAATTTATTAATCGGATATTCGTCGATTTAGCAATAATAATTTAAGATTGATTTAAGACTATTTTTACAAATTAAATTTAAGCGTTAGGTTATACTATGCTTTGTGAGAGTATATAATATTAAATTAATTTAAGTTTTAAGGAGAGTAAAATTTATGGACTTAAGCAATATGCCTGATTTTAGTAAAATGATGGAATCTATGCAAAAAATGCAAAGCGAAGTTATGCAGGCGCAAAATGAATTGTCCGGTAAAAAAGTCGTCGGCTCAGCCGGTAATGGAGCTGTTAAAGTTACATGTTCAGGTACTTTTGAATTTAGTGATGTAAAAATTGACCCTGAATTCTTTGCTTCAACCGACGCTGAAACGCTCGAAGACACAGTTCTTATTGCTATTAAAGACGCTTGTGATCAAGTTCTAGACTTAGGTCAAAAAGCCATGAATTCCAAACTCGGTTCAATCTTACCGCCATTTGGTTCGTAAGTTTATTTAAACTAATAATTTTAAATGTTTTACACACAACCTTTAGCCAAATTAATCGACGAATTTCAGAAATTTCCCGGCGTTGGGCCAAAGTCGGCTCAGCGCATGGCTTTTTTTGTTTTGAATCTACCCTATAACGAAGTTAGTTCGCTGGCTCGTTCTATAGTCGAGTGCAAGGAAAAAGTTAAGCCGTGTAGTCGGTGCTTTTATTTATCAGCTTTAAACCCGTGTGAAATATGCTCTAATACCAGGCGTGAAGTTAAGTCGTTATGCGTCGTAAGCGACTCTAAAGATGTAATTGCTCTGGAAAAAACCCGCGAGTTTAAAGGCTTTTACCACGTTTTAAACGGGTTAATATCGCCTCTAGCTAATATTGGTCCAGAAGACCTAAAAATCAGTGAACTTATAGCTAGGTTTAATTCGGCTGACATTGAAGAGGTTATATTGGCCATCAATCCGACCATAGAAGGTGATACTACGGTGCTTTATCTTAATAAACTACTAAAGCCTCTAAACGTTAAAGTCACTCGTATAGCTTTTGGCTTGCCGGTAGGCAGCGACCTTGAGCTGGCTGACGATATAACTTTGGTAAGAGCTTTAGAAGGGCGCCGTGAAGTCTAGGTTAAATAGATTTTACTTAAGACCCCAAAATATTTTTTTTATAGCTAAAGAGTTTATTCTATAAATATTTTTTTAGGGTTTAGGGCACCTAACTTATATCTATAGTCTACTGGTTTTATTAATCGGCTAGAATTAATTAGGTCTTCTTTATCGACCTTGTCAAGTATTGTTGTTTGTCTAATTGTGATTAAAATAGTAATTGTTATTAAATTGTTAATATGACTAAGGTTAAAATTCTAGAAAGGCAAAATAATTAAATGGAACAAGGCAAACTAATTACAAAACTGGCTAAGCGCTTAGAGGAATTAAAAGAAAAAGAATACAGTTATATAGCCGATGAATTATATTCAGTCGAGGCTATGACAAACCCAATTTATAGGGAAGAATTAGAAAAATTATATATGCTTGACCCTTTAAGTCCACTTACGCCTAAAACATAATTTATTTTTTCTAGCTATGTTTTAAAAAGAACTAAATTTATCGAAATTTAGTTCTTTTTTTATTAAATTTTTAGACTTTAAATGGCGTGAGCTTTAAGCAGTGAATCCCATCTAGTTGTATAAGATTGTGACTTATGGCTAAGTTTAGCTAACCAGTTTTTTTTTCTGCCCAAACTGGCCAAATGAATCGAACCCTTTCCATAATGTGTGTTTATATTGTCGATCACCTGCATAACTTTATTGCGCTTCAGTTTAAGGTCATTATCAGCAAATAAAGAAAATTCTTCGTATTGCGCCGATACAAGGTCTAACAGCATGACGCCAGCTTTAGCATATTTGTAGTTGGGTCGGTAAATTTCATTAAGGCATTGTAAGGCGGCTTTTAGTAATGTTATAGTATCACTGCTAGCCTGGGGTAGTTTATAACTGGCCGATTTAAAATACTGCGGCTCATTTTTATTAAAACGGCTGGTATTTATAAATACCTGGATTATATTGGCGTTTTGTTTCTGCTGTCTTAACTTTTCACAAGCTCTGCTCAAATACAGGGTAATAGCTTCAATTAGTTCATTTAATTCATAGACGGGCTGGCCGAATGACCGTGACGAAATAATCTGTTTATTGGGTTGTGTCATGGTATCAAGTTCAAGGCAGGACTCACCGTTTAATTCAAGTACGGTTCGCTTTAAATTGATATTAAAGCGTCGCTGAATGGTATTAGGGTCGACATCACGCAAGTCTTTGACGGTGTAAATTCCCATGTTTTTTAGTCTTTGTGAGTATTTACGCCCAATGCCCCAAATTTTGCTTACGTCGATTGTGTTCAATAATTCGCTTTGCGCTTGTGCTGATAATTTACTTATGTCAAATACTCTATTGAGAGCCTGGTTTTTTTTTGCAATGTAATTACTCAGTTTAGCCAGCGTTTTGCTTGGCCCAATGCCAACACAAACCGGTAGACCAAGGCATTGCTTGACGGTGTTTCTGATTAATTGTCCATAATTATGCGTATCGCTAAAGCCCGATATATCTAAAAAACATTCGTCGATTGAATATATTTCCTGGTTCGGGCTAAACTGACTCAGTAAATTCATAACTCGGTTGGACATATCGCCGTATAAAACGTAATTGGAAGAATAGGCTTGAATATTATATTTTTTGACCAGGTCTAAAATTTTGAAATACGGTACACCCATTTCAACGCCCAAAGCCTTTACTTCGTTAGACCTGGCCACCACGCAGCCGTCGTTGTTCGATAAGACGACGATTGGCTGTTTTTCTAGTTTGGGGTTAAAAACCCTTTCGCAGGAAACGTAAAAATTATTGCAGTCAACCAGGGCTAATAAGGTTTTACTAGCTTGCATAAATGATAATCCTTTTTTGTGAAAATTGGACTTACTAAACTTTGTGAATAACGGCTGTTACCACCCCCCAGACTTGAAAATCCTGTTCGCTTGTCACTGTTATGGCTTTATAATTGGGGTTGGCTGGCAAAAGAAAAACCTGGTCGTTTTTTAAATATAATTGCTTGACCAATAGTTCGGCGTCCAAAACAGCGATAATAATTTTTTTATGCGTTGCTTTTATCGATTTATCTACTATTAACAAGTCACCATGGTGAATACCTACACCAGTCATCGAGTCCCCTTCTACCCTTAAAAAAAACGTGGCTTCTTTATGCTTCACCAGTAATTCGTTTAAATCTAGGCGTTGCTCGATATAATCGTCAGCCGGGCTAGGAAAGCCAGCCGAAACAGAACTGGAAAATAGGGGTAGGTCAAATTCCATAAGATTGGGTTTTAAGTGTTTCTTGTACGGGTACCATATAAATGTATGGTACCTTGCGCTAGCGATTTTGTCAACCAAAAATGCGTAATTTTACCATTATTGCGTATTTCTACTGGTTAAATCGGTTAAAAGGTAATTTATATTTAATCTTATGGATAAAAATATTAACTTATTAGCCGACCATAAGCCAGAAACTCCGAGCTACATTAATATTGTCGGCAAGGTCTATAAAGAGCTTGGCAATAATGTAGCCAAGCCCTTTATAAATACCGCCGTGATCGAGCCAGTTGACAGTATAGTCGATTTGGCTAATTTAACCACTAAAGCTATCGATAAAACGGCTTATTTTAAGGACATAGCTAAATATAAAGTAGAAAATGCCAAGTTTTTATCGCTAGATTGGTTCGCCCAGACTTTATCAGCCGGAATCGGTTTTAGTATTCCGTTTGGATTAAGTACCAAAATAAGTGAATTGGGTCTTGGTAAATTGGCCGTAAACTTAAATGAAGACTCAAAATTAGCCCTATTAGCCCAAAAGCCGATAATGAGCCAGATGGTTGGAGCTATCGGCTATGGGGCAATTATGACGCCACCGGCCAACCAGACAAGGCTTTCCGACAGTGTTAGTAGCGCTCTTGGATTTGGTGTTTTTGGTTTAAGTAACGGGGTCACTGGCGATATTATTTCTAAAACCGGTGTAAGGGCTTTAACTGGAGCTTTGGGCGGTATTGTTGGTGAAACTAGCGCCACACTTATAAGTCAGCATAAATTGCCAAACTCACAAGAATTGCTTCAAGCTAGTGTAAGTGGCGCAGCTTTAAATTCTGTTTTTTCAGCTTTGACAGATACTTCTAGTAATTTAAAGATAAGCGACGAAAAATTTATCAACACAGCTAAAGATAGTCTGGGTAAGAGTGATTTGGCTGACAATAACTTATTTAGGCAGTTGAGCCAAAAAAATAATGACGCGTCATTAGGCGATTTAGATAAGGCTAGACAGCAGTTTCAAATTGCCAGTTCGCTTATAAAAACTATAAAAGATAGCGGTTTCGACGCCAAAATTGTCGGTGGCAGCGTGCGGGATTTGGTTTTAAATAAACTACCAAAAGACTTTGATATAGCTACAAGTGCAACTCCATCAGAGTTGGACAAAATATTTGCGCAAAGTGGTATTAAAACTTTGCCGGTTGGAAAGAGCTTTGGTGTCACTATCGTAAATATTGATGGCCACCAATTTGAACTGGCTACCTTACGTCAAGACGGTAATTATGCCGATGGTCGCCGACCCGATAGCGTAAATTTGGTCCGTGACTTTAGAACCGACGCGTTAAGGCGAGACTTTACTATAAATTCAATTTATCTAGACCCTAATACGGGTCATTTTGACGATTACTGCAATGGTTTAGACGACCTTAAAAATAAAGTCATAAGAGCCGTTGGTAACCCTTATGACCGAATCAACGAAGATAAATTACGTATGCTAAGAGCCGTTAGGTTCGCTACGAAACTCGACGGGTTTAGCCTTGATGATACATTAAGTAAGGCCATAAAAGATAACGCTAGCGACATTAAATCCGTAAGCCCCCAGCGCATAACGGCTGAATTAAGGCAGATTTTACTGAGCCCAAATGTCGTAAAAGGGCTCGATTATTTAACCGATTTGGGTCTAATGACGCATATTTTGCCCGAGTTAGACGCTTTGTCAGGCCCAAAAGGTACTCAAGACCCCACTTTTCACCCCGAAGGTAATGTTTGGACGCATACAAAAATGGTCGAGGGTGAATTAACCAAATTTAACAACCGTGATTTTTCTCTTATGATGGCAGGGCTCTTACATGATGTGGCTAAACCACAAACCCAGGAAATACAAGAAAATGGTCGCATAACAAATTATGGACACGCCGAATTGGGCTCTGAAATGGCTCAAAGTATAGCCAGGCGCTTAAAATTAAGTAACGAAGAAACGAATCAGATTAGAGATCTAGTTAATTTACACATGAAAATGCATGAAGTTACTAAAATGCGGCCAAGTAGTCTTACCAGAATTTTATTACGACCCGATATAGATAATTTAATCGCGCTAGAACACGCTGATAGCTTGGGTCGCGGCGGTGGTCCGTATACGTCTAACTATGATTTTCTACAAAAGGCTTTAAATGACTTAAGAAGTAATATACAAGGCAGTGGTTCCGAACCAAAAACTAGCCTTGAAATCAAGCCTATTATAACCGGGCAAACTTTAATAGAATTGGGTCTAAAGCCTAATCCGGCTTTCAAGGTCATTTTAAGCGATAGCTATAACGCCCAACTAGACGGTGCTTTTGATAGTCCTCAAGCTGCTAGTGCTTGGTTGTCTAGTTATTTAAATAAAACGCATTAAAATGCCGTATTAAATTACTAGAGAAATTTAATATTTAAAAACAAATATATTGATAATATATTTGTTTATTCGTTTATTTATTCGTCGTCGTCTACATATAGGAGAAAATTATGGCTTTAGTTCAGGTCTTTGATTTCAAGGTAGAATTATTAGGTATAAGGCCGGTAATCTGGCGTAAATTTGCTATGCGGGCCGATTTGTCGCTGGGGCATTTGCACACAGCTATACAAGGCGCTATGGGCTGGTTCGACGCGCATTTACACGTTTTTATTATCGACGGTAAATTATACTCCCCGCCTGACGAAGACGCCGAAGAAGATAACGTAGTGCCAATGCACCGCAAATTTCATGACGAGAATAAAACGGTTCTTGGCCGATTACTAATGCTACACGACAAATTTAAGTACGAATACGATATGGGTGATTCGTGGATGCATGAATTGACCGTGACCAAGGTCGAATCGATGAATATTAATAATAAACGCTGGGCTTGGCTGCTTGACGGCGACAATGCCTGCCCACCAGAAGACGTCGGTGGTATCGAAGGCTTTAGACAAATGGTCAAAACGTTAAAAACCAAGCCTGATAGCCCTCAGGCCAAAGAATATATAGACTGGTTGGGCTATAAATACAACCCGGAAATATTTAATATGGCTGAAGCTTATAAATTTATGATGGATTCAATGAAAAGAAATTATAGTTAAAAGGTTATTTTATGTTTATTGATTTTAGAAATAGCGTGTTCGAATTATTTTGCTCAAAGAGTAATTTTTTTCAAAGCAATTTTTCCAAAAATAAGCTAGTCAAAACTTTGTTTTTTTTGGCTATATTTTTGACTAGTAATTTTTTTAGGGTATCAGCCCAAGTCGTAAATTCTTCCAGTGATAACAATGGTGCCAGTCACCATCAAGAGACGCTCAATAATATTTTAGCAAGCGAACGTAGCTCTTTAGATTCTTTAAGTTTGACGTATGTTAACCCGACCAATAATTTGGCTAGTATTTTACACGAAGTAATAAATTCACCGTTAAATTTAAATTCGGTTATAGACAACGTTAGTTCTGGTCATTTGAGTGGTGCTTACGAGATTAAAAT
>JAJYFO010000127.1 GCA_021785395.1 bacterium
TTCATTGATTGGCAATAATTGTACGATACTTAAATCGTTTTGGGCACAAAAATCAATGCATTCTATTAAACTTTGCGTATCACCTATGCCAAAATCGTTTTGCGATTTGAGGGCAAATACCGGAACCAGGACTCCTGCGTATTTTTTATCTGTCATAATTCGAACCTCCGAAAGACAATGTCGATATATTTTAAAAAGTTGTTGGGATTAAAGCAATTTTCTATTTCTTCTTTATTCAAATAATTTAAGACTTCGGGATCGTTTACTAAAGTCATTTTAAAATTACCATTATCCTTATTCCAGGCATTGTGTGCGTGGCTTTGGACAATTTTATAGGCTGCTTCTCGGCTCAAGCCTTTTTCAATGAGTTTAAGTAAAATTGGTTGAGAAAAAATTACGCCACCATAAATATCCATGTTACGACGCATGTTTTCTGGATAAACTTGTAAATTGTCTATCACATTGGCAAAGCGGTGTAACATGTAATCAAGCAAAATTGATGAATCTGGCAATATAATTCTTTCTACTGAGCTATGCGATATATCACGCTCGTGCCATAAGGCGATATTTTCCAGGCTGGCTATGGAATTAGACCTGATAACTCGGGCTAAACCAGAAATATTTTCGCTGGTAATAGGGTTACGCTTATGTGGCATAGCCGAAGAACCCTTCTGGCCAGCGCTAAATGGCTCTTCAACTTCAAGCACGTCGCTGCGCTGTAAATGCCTTATCTCGATAGCAAATTTTTCAAGTGAACTAGCTATTATAGCTAGGGTCTGTATATATTGGGCGTGAACGTCTCGCGAAATAATCTGGCTGGATACAGCTATGGGTTTTAAATTTAAAAGTTTCAAGACCTCGATTTCTAATTCGGTACCGGTACTAGCATAAGTCCCGACCGGACCGCTGATTTTTCCGTAAGAAACAATTTCTTTGAGTTGGGCAAGGCGTTTTTTGTGCCGTTGACATTCGTCCAGCCATAATAATAACTTATAGCCAAAGGTTAGTGGCTCGGCATGAATGCCGTGTGACCGACCAATTTGTATCGTATGTTTATGGGCTTTGGCTAATTTGGCGGTGACGTTATAAAAATTATCCAGCCCGGTTTCTAAAATATTAACAGATTCAACTAAAGTAAGAGCCAGAGCCGTATCAATCATATCTGAACTGGTTAGACCCATATGTATATAACGCGAATCTTCACCCACATATTCACCTACGTTTGTTAGAAACGCGATTACATCGTGTTTGACTTCTAATTCAATTTCGTCGATTCTTACCATATTAAACTTGGCTTTGTCTTTTATGTTCTGATAACTAGCCGGTGGAATTTTACCCATTTGGCATTGAATTTGGGCCACGGCCAATTCAACTTTAAGCCAGTTTGCATATTTTTGCTCTTGTGACCAGACTTTGGCCATTTGTTCACGTGAATATCGATCGATCATTTTTTAGTAAGGCGAAATTAGTAACGTCATACGTATCAAGGGTAACAAAAACCTTATTTTAAATGATCAATAAAGAAATTGCTCAATTTTAATCGATATGTAAATGTGAATAATTTTAACATCCCAATTCTATTGATTCTAGATAGAAATTCACTTTTACGCTTGAGTTTTTATCGATAAGTTAGATATGACTTATACATTTTTTACATGATTTATACTATAAAACTTTTTTTACATTCATCCTAGGTTCTTTCAATTTAACTATTTTGAAATGATAATGAATATCTTTTGGTAATCTGTTTAATTCAGTTAAGGCACAAAATAAATTTTATTGGGCAATTTAGTACAGTCTAGACTATACCCGCCACATAAGTCGCTTACCTGGTCGCCAATATTTTCGACGATTGTAAAACCCATATCTTCAATTGATTTGCGAACATTCGTTTTATATTCGTAAGCTTTTCCTTTAAAATCATTGGGTTTTAGAAAGAGCCCGTCGTAGTCAACGTTATCCTTGACCAAATTATAAGTCGTGGCAACCCTGTCACGCTCACGTCGTCCGGTTATGAAAAATATCGCGTAGCCGTTTAGGCGGGCTTGTTTTAAAAAAATTTCCGTTGGGCCAAGCGTTTTGGCTGTATGACCGGTAATCCATTCGTGAAAGGCTTTGTGATTAAATTTAGGACAGTTATCGTAGAAAGGCCTATTGTCAAGCAAGGTTTCGTCTAAATCGCTAACGATGGCTAGGTTTCTGGCTTCAGGGTGACTTTGGCGGTATTCGTTGCAAAATTTGACCGCCAAATTACAGGCTTTATCTAAGTCGGCTGCGTATTGAGCGCTTTCTTCGTACTTTAAACCAGTGACATAGTCAATATCAGACGGTTTTTGACTAAGAGGCTCAAATTCTTGTGGTGGCTGAGCCAGAGCCAAGCTAAAATTTAGAATTAGTAGGTTGAATGTAATAAAGCTAAAAATAATTTTTTTTATATACTTATTTTGCCCCATTGGCTTTCCCCATATAAGATTTGCTGCCAGCGACTACTTTTTCTCTTGTTTTAGAACGCTTTACTTCGATACATTTTAAACCCTTTTCTTCCTGATAATCAACCCCAGCGTAGTTACCCCAATAGCTTGGACCAACCACTTCTATATTTTTGTTGAACGCATTTTTTAGCGCATTAGGTTCGCTAATCAGTACTAATATCATGGGGATAGAGAAAATAATAAATAATAGGGTAAATATTTCCATATAAATCAATTGCCAAGTGAATAGAGCTTACACTTGGCAATTTAGCTTAAATATATTATTTTGTCTAGGATGAAAATACTAAAGTCTTATTTTTGTAAAAGATTAACTAAGTCCAGGTACAATTGGGCAATTTGGTTTATAACCGGTGCCGTTTTAGGGTTGGTTTGGCTGAAATCTTCGAATTCTTTAGCTTTAGAATTAAAGAGGGATATTAATCTTTGGTCAAATGCTTCAATATGTTTGTTCATAATGTATCTTTCTAGTAACGGGTAAAATGAGAGTGTTTTAATTTAATCTCAAAATACCAATTTCAGCAAGGGTTTTTTAGATTAAATCTAGTAAAATTAAAAAATTTTAATCTGATTTTGTAATATAATATACCTATCAAAAACCAGGTTATTTATGCAAACCCGCCAATTTATATTTCAGCCGAATCTAACCACCATATTACAGTCGGTAAAGGGTCTTAATTATGAAATCCTAGCCGGCAGCGATTTATTAGATAATCGCTATGTCAAGGATATAGTTAATTTAAATGAAAACTATAACGGTAAGGATAATTACCTGCTTTTGGCCGAATACGAAAATATAATCGATAATTTTGGCTATATAGGAAATAATCTAGCCGCTGTTTTTATTTATAGCCAAACTAATAATTTATTAAATTTGGCCAGTGAAAGTAAGCCTGGTATCCTTGACCTTATTAAAATAAGCAATGAAAAAAACATTCCGTTAATTGTTTTAAAAGACAGCTACTCTTATGATACTTACTATAAGACCCTAAAGCCGGTATTGATTGATTTGATGCTAAATAACCAGCATAAACTTCAGTCTAAGTTAATGGACATTGTCATTTCTAACGGCTTGGCAAGCCTCGTTAATTATATCGAACAAAATTTGGGTTTTGCCTGTTTAGTTACCAGTGAAAATTTTACCAGACTGACCGATTCTAGTTATGGCGAATGGACCAAAGAAGATAGGCAAAAAATTAGTGAAACTATTAAAAAATGTCCGGTTAATTTAATTGACGATTTGATTATTGAATTTACCAATAACTACACAATGCCAGTTTTCTTGAATAAATCAATAGTTGCTTATGTAACAGTTGAAATTAATTCAGAAAAAAATAATTTAGGTATTGATTTAAGGCATTTTATTAAAATCGTAAGTTTGGCCGTAAAACTATACTTTAAAATTAAAAGTCAGGAAACTTCGATTTTTACGTCTACACAGTTTAAACTTTTAAACGACCTTTTGTCTGGACAAGTTCTCAAAACGAGTGAAATAGAAGGACTGGAGCGGCATTTTAGCCTTGATATGTGTGAACATATAATGATAGTGGCCTGTAATACCAAAGAACCTTTAAACCTTAACCCTAAAAATTTAAGTAAAAATATCATATACACTATGGTTGAAAATACCAACGTGTTTTTGATTTCGGCTTATACTAAGGCCAAATCTGACAAAGCTGCCGACATAATAAACAGTAATATTAAAATGCTTAAATCGGCTATAAAACAAAAAGTACTGCAAGTTGGTATCGGCCGTTTGGCCAAAAATGTCTCGCAACTGGCTAAAACGTATCAAGAAGCCAGGCAGGCACTTATTATAGGGTCTATGATCCATGGAGCAAGCACTGAATTTAATGAATTTGTATACTATTATCCAAGTTTAGGGGTTAGAAGGTTGCTTTATCTAATTATCGACCACCCTGAATTAAGAAATTATTATAGCGAAAATCTAAATGATTTAGAAGAATACGATGAAGAATACGAAAGCGAATTAGTGCATAGCCTAAAAGTTTACCTTGACCACGGCAGTAATTTAAACTCGGCTGCCAGAGCCCTATTTATCCATAGACACACTTTAAATTATAGACTTGAGCAGATTGCTGAAATCTTAAACCGAGATATTGATTCTCAGGAAGTCTTGCTTGATTTAAAAATCGCTTTTTTAATCAAAGAAATGTTGGGCAACACAATTTTAAAGGAATAGAAATTTGACTAACTTTGTTATAGAAACAGTTAATTTATGCAAGTATTATCAAAATTCGCTCACTTTAAATAATATCAATTTGCAAATTAAACCTGGCGAATTTATAAGTATATTGGGCCCATCTGGGTCTGGTAAAACTACTTTGTTGCGTATATTAGCTGGTCTGGAATATGCGTGCCAAGGGCAAATACTTTTAGACAATAAAGATATAACCAAACTCGAACCTTATAAACGCCCTGTTAATATGGTATTTCAAAATTATGCGCTATTTCCGCACATGAATGTATTTGAAAACATAGCCTTTGGTTTAAAAATAGCTAAAAAAAACAATAAATTGAAAATTAAAGAAACGGTTCATAATGCCCTTAATCTCGTTAAGTTGTCTAATTTCGATAACCGCTACCCTAACCAGCTCTCAGGTGGTCAACAGCAAAGGGTTGCTATAGCTAGAGCCATTGTCAATGAGCCATTGGTATTGCTTTTAGACGAACCATTATCGGCTCTAGACCAGCAAATTCGCGATGAAATGAAAGACGAATTAATTTATTTACAAAAACAGTTAAATATGACTTTTATTATGGTAACTCACGATCAAAGTGATGCCCTGTCTTTGTCCAAGCGTATAGCTGTAATTAATAACGGTAACCTGGAGCAGTTTGCCAATGCCCGTGAAATTTACAATGAACCCAAAACCAAATTTATAGCTAAATTTATAGGTAATACTAATCTGTTTTCTGCTACCACAAAAAATTTTAATAACGGAATCTTAACGGTTAGCTATAATAGTGATATCTGTTTTGATATTAAACGCAACGAATGCAATGATACTAGTCTTACCGTATGTATAAGATTTGAAAAAATTAAAATAACTAAAGAAGCCAGTGATCATTTACCCAATTTAATTAAGGCAGTTGTCGTTCAAAGTCAGTACCAGGGCAATTATACTGTACATTTGCTGAAAGTTGCCGACAACTTAATGCTAAAGTCAATTGACAACACTTGTAGTATTTATGAACCTGAAACACAGGTTTGGCTAAGTGTCAACCCTGATGATATTTTTACTTTTGGAAATTAGATGTTAAATAGACGAGATTTTCTAAAATGGCTTAGTATCAGTATCATTACTCAGGCTGGCTGCGATTTCAACAGGGCGTCAAATTCAGGCGGGCAAGTTTTAAATTTATGTAATTGGTCGGATTATATTCACCCTAAAATAATTAAAAATTTTGAAAAGCAATACAATGTTAGGATCAATTATGATACTTTTGCGAGTAACGAGGCCTTGCTAGCCAAATTGCAGGCCAGTAAAAATCACTATGATATTATTGTGCCGACAAGTTATATGTTGAGCCAGTTAATTAAATTAAAAATTTTAAACCCAATCGATAAAGAAAGAATTTCTAATATTAAAAATTTAAACCCGCGTTTTTTTGAAAGCAAAATCGATTATCATTTAAAATATAGTGTCCCGTTTTCTTGGGGAACGACTGGAATAGCTTATAATCAAGACGCTATAAAAACTTTACCGATAGCTAGTCAAATTAAAAAATTTGGACCTGATAATTTTGACATCTTTTTTGACCCAGGTTTTAAAGGATATTTGACCTTACTCGATGACCCTCGTGAAACAATAGGCTTTGCCTTGAAGCGACTTGGTTATTCTTATAATTCAATTGTTGAAGCTGAATTAAATAAAGCTGCCACTGATTTGGTTCAAGAAAAGCCTTTGGTTATGTGCTATACCAGCGACCAGGTAATTATTCAGTTGGCCAGCATGGATAGTTATTTATCTTTAGCTTTTAGTGGTGACGTATATCAGGCTAGTCGACAGAATAAAAATATTAAATATCATATTCCCGTTAATGGAACCTCTATTTGGACCGATAACTGGTGCATTCCCCATGGAGCCATAAATATAGATTTAGCCTATAAATGGATTAATTATATGCTAGACCCTAAAATAGCGGCTATGAACGCTGTTTTTAATGGCTATTCTACCCCTAATGACGCAGCTATTAAACTTATGCCAGAAGATATAATTAGTGATAAAAATTATTACCCAACCGACAAAATGCTCGAAAACTGCGAAGAATTAGTTGATATTGGCGAAGTTATTTATAAATATAACGATTTGTGGACAAAAATTAAATGTAGTTGATGTAGTAAATTTTGCTTTTTTGTTTTGTGAAATATGACGTGGAAAATGTTTTGAGAATTTGTTATGATTATAAAATTGTTTATTTTTCTCTTGACTACCTTGTCTTTATGATATAATCATTCTGCAGTTCTTTGGATGGCTAATTTTTAACCAACTTATTGTATAAGCACTCTCTTTAGCAGTAATTTAAGATTTTTAAATGAATAATAATGATGAGAATATTCCCTTTAATTGCGTTCAGGTTAATGAATTAAAGGTAAAGACAGATAATTCTGATTCTAATAATTTTGAATCGCCAGAAAATATCTTGGTTTCTAGCTCTATGGTGTCTAATAATAACAATTTGACGCAAAACAGTTCGCAACCAGAATCTCATATTGACGCCAAGCAACCAAACCCTAAAATTCAAGAAGATTTATTTGATTCTTGGGAGTTTTTACCGCGAAAACTAATTTATATTTATGCCATTGTAAGTGTTTTTTATTATTTAATTCCACTAGTTCTTGCTCAAATAATGTCAGCTGAAATAGTCCATGCTGAAATTTTATATAATATACTTGCTTATTTACCCACTTTAGAAAATTTATTTAATTTAGCTAGCCTGATTTTAATTTTTTTAATCATTAATCGTTGTCTTATAAGTTTAAATAAACTCGCTACAAAAAACTTTGGTTTGAAACTTGGGTTTAGTGACGAAAAGGTAAATAATTATTCAAAAATAAGCGTTTACCTTATTATTTTCGGCAGTTTTCTTAATTTTTTTGTGTGTAATTTTCATGATATTCCGCGTATATACTTCCTTTTGCCAGTTTCCGAAATTCATAAATATCAAATAGCCCTACTCCCTAAATACATATACAATAATACGGTTTATTTAGAATTGATGAAAACTTTAACG
>JAJYFO010000128.1 GCA_021785395.1 bacterium
TAAAATTGTCGCCAAGTTTGTCGCTTTTCTTATGGGAGCCAGCGGCAGCGAAGCCCTATCTAACGCCGCTTCTGTTTTTGTGGGTCAGGTTGAAGCGCAGTTATTGATTAAACCCTACGTTGCTTCCATGACCAAATCCGAACTCTTAGCTTCTATGGCGGGATCGATGGCCTGTGTATCTGGTGGCGTATTAGCCGTTTATATAGGCCTTGGGATTAAAGCGTCGTATTTACTTACTGCAAGTATTATGGCAGCTCCTGGAGCTTTAGTTATCGCTAAAATAATTTATCCTGAAAAAGAAATATCCAAGACAAAAGGTGAAGTCAAACTGGAAATTTTAAAAACCAACGTAAATCTAATTGACGCAGCCAGCCATGGAGCTAGCGATGGATTAAGAATAGGTCTAAATGTTGTTGCTATGCTAATTGCATTTATCGCCCTAATATCGTTAATTGACGCAAGCTTAGGCTTCATTTCGGGTGAACTTGCTTTCCATGGAATTCACTTGCATAAAATTGGCTTTGCCAGCGATATTATTAAATTAAAAGACATTTTTGCCCTTATTTTTTCACCGATTGCCTTTATTCTAGGCGTACCTCATCCGGATATAAACACTGTTGGCAGACTTATGGGAGAAAAATTAGCCATAAACGAATTCGTCGCTTTTTCTGACTTGTCAAAAATTATAAGTCATAATACCACCGAAGTTTTAAGCAAACGAGCTGAACTAATAGCTAGTTTTGCCTTATGTGGTTTTGCCAATTTTTCTTCGGTAGCTATTCAAGTTGGTGGTATCGGTGAAATAGCACCCAGCCGTCGTCAGGATATAGCTAGGCTCGGTCTTAAAGCTCTTTTATGCGGTACCATGGCCAGTTATTTGTCAGCAGCCATAGCCGGTCTATTGATTTAGGTTTATAAATCTAAATCAATAGCTAAAAGAATCAACTGTAGTTGATATATAAAAAATCAAAAGCACCTTAATAATTACGCCTTAGCAAATAAATCTTTAAATTTCTGCATGAAACTGCGATTTTTTAAATCACCCAGTTCTTTTCTGGTACAGGCTAACATGGTGGCTAATCTGGCATTATCTTCTTCGGTCGCCTCGACCAGGTTTTCAAGAATGTTTATCTGTTTTTTATGCTTAATTAATGATGTCATTAATATAGCCCTTTCTTCATTTACTTGGGCTAATTCCAGTTCAATTAATTTAAGTTCATGATTTTCCTGTTTAAGGGCTTCCATTTGCTGTAAAGCCCAGTACTGTTCTAAATTATCAACTTTGAGCTTTAAATTTTCCTGTTGCAAATCGTTTATTTTTGTTAGAAGAGCGATTGCTCTGCGTTGTAAGTATTGAACTTCATCTTTAAGTAAACCAGTTTGTTCGTTATCTTTATATTTTTGAATCAGTTCCAGGACTTGACGTCTAATCCGCTTTTCTTGAGAATGATTAATTCTATTTTCGTCATCAGATGATACTACGACTTTTGCCCATTGAAAGATATGCTCAAGCCCATCTAAAGACATTGAATCTTCACTTGTCTTTAGCGAATTTTCCAACATATCGGTCATATTTAAATTGGCTAGTTTTTCTGTACTCACTCTTTTAAATCCCCCTTAAAATTGATACTATAATACCAGTAAACTGTTAAATTGTCCAATTTAAATTATTTTTATAAATAAAACTATATAGGCTGTATATTTAAACGGTCATTTGTATGGTATTATATTTTTTGTTTATCTTATAAACTGTGACCCCATAAATTACTGCTAATAAAATTTGAGTTAGCAAAGAAGGTATTATTTGGGTCTTTTCGACAATTGCTATAAACAAAGCGTTTAAATTTAAAATAACCCATATAGGTAGAACAGTATTTTTAAAACTTAAATTATAATCTTTAAGGCCATAAATTATAACACCAGCCAATGAATATAATGACAAATCATAATATAATAAATGTGGTGATATAACTGGTATTATAAAAATTCCCAAAATAAAGACGTATGGAAAATATTCTTTATTTCGACTTAGAAGTTTTTTGCAGATAATTAAACACTGTAAAGATAGTAAAAAAGCCAACATATATATAGGTATTTTAAACACGCTGGTTAGATTAACAGGAGTAGCCAGCAATAAACAGGCGACTAAGCTTGACACCAGTTTAATCGGGAATTGGTAAGACGTCAAAGAAAATAAACTGTCAAAAATTTTAAAATTTAAAACCCACGTTGTAAATATATGACTGTTTATTAAAATGCTTGTTAAACCTATTAATGACCCAATACCAGCTAGAAATCCCCATAATAACTTTAGGTTTTTATTCAATCCATATGCCCCGATTAACAGCAATGATAAAGGTAAATACTGTGGTTTCAGCAAAACCAAGCCAAGCATGAGTCCAGCTTTAAAGAAATTATTACGATGGATAAAATAATAGCTTAAGCTTAACGGTAATAAACCCAGACCCAAATTTGCCTGCCCAGTTAAAACGGTAAGCACGACTGGAAAGAATAAAATATTGCGATAAATAGGTTTCCAAGAATCAGTATTAAATGTATCAGCAATTTTTTTAATACTGAAGCTTAAGGCGGCAACGCTTAGTATTTGCCAGGAAAATAAACTAAAATTTAAAGGCAAACACGCTAAAACGGCAAAAACCATTGCTGTTGCTGGTGAATAGAAGAAATACGTATTCATATTTTTGTTTAGCTGCGGCAAAACTTTATGGACATAAAAATCAAAACCAGAGGCGTCGGTAAAATCTGGTTTATTTACGTCGAAATAGAGATTATCGGTTAAATTATGCCGAACTATGTAGCCAGCTATATAAAAGGTATGGCAATAGTCTAAATTCTCAATCGGAATTTTTTGGCTAAAGTCTTCATAAGCTAGCATTAGAAAGACCATCAAGCTAAAGAAGATAATATTAAAATTTAACTTAGACATTTTTAAAGCCAAAAATGATAATAATTTTAATTATCCCACTGTTTTATTAATATTAGCAAGTTTTTTTTGTTGCCAATTTATATTTATTCTTAAGTGGGAAAAACCGCATTAGGTTGCGTAATTATCCTAGAGACATTGGCGAAGAATTGTTTTATCTTAAAACAGTGTAAAAAAATCTAGCCGTCTAACTATCGTCCGTGTCGAAAAAATGAAATCAGTAATACTTAACCAGATAAGCAAATTAGCCATAAGATTATCAATCGTAATCTTGGCTGTAAACTTATTTAATACCAGTTTAGTTCTGGCTCAGAGTGTAACTGATACGTTTACGCCTTTAGTTCCAGGCGCTCTAAGCTCTGGTCCTTATATCGCACCGATGGCTGGTCCAGCCCCACCAATGGGTTCGGGTTTTACACCAATGCCGGTTACTCCAGGCATGACAGGGTCGCCTACTTTGCCACCGTCTGTTTTGAATACCCCAGCTAATAATATAGATGTGGGCAATTCCAATATGACGCTGTCTTCTTTCAACCCGGCTGCGACATCAGCTCCTGGTGTTTTAGGTCCGAGCCTAACTGGACAGATTCCTGGTCCCGTGTCGACTCCCGGATTTAACCCGGGTTCTTTGACTTCTGACCCAATAAACTACGGGTATAATCCTAGTGCCGTCGTTGTAAACGTGAATAGTGGTGGTGGTTTACCTAATGGCTCAGCACCGATTACCGGACGCGGTGGTCAGGCGACTAGAGATTTTGGCCTAAATAAAACGGGTATCGGTTCTTTAACCACCGACTTTGGTCAGCCTTTGAACGCCAACCCTAATATTGCCATTCAGCCCCAATACTCTCAGGATGGACCAAGAGCGGCTCAATATCCGGGCCAAATGGATGAGATTAATCGCGCCCCTAATTTACCCAACGCCCAACCAACAATAAGCTTATTTGGATCCCAGATTCTATTCAAAGGGTCCGCCAACCCCCCCCTACAAACGTATGCACCCTACTAATCAGTCTTTCACGAGGACCTAAAAATGTTAAAACTAAAATTAATGATAGCTTCAATAATTACCCTTAGCGTAAGCCTGGTAGTTGGCCAGTCGGTTATGGCCCAAAGCATAACCGACCCTACTGACCCTCTTATCCCTGGGGCCTTAAGCTCTGGTCCGTTTATCCCACCGCCTCAAGGGGCTCCACCAGCGCCAGGTGACGGGTCGACTCCTCTGCCGGTTACTCCGGGTATGACAGGGCCGTCGACTTTATTGCCATGGGTACCAGCTATACCAGCCAATTCAATCGATTCGACAAATTCTGGCGTACCGCTGCCAGTTGGACCACCCGTAGCTACGCCTCCTGGTGTATTAGGGCCAATGCTAACGCCATTTATTCCTGGTCCAGCTTCAACTCCTGGTCCTAACCCAGGGTCGCTCATGGCACCACTATTAGATAATGGTGGTCCGGGTGACTTTAACGACGCTCAAGGTGTACTGGTCAATCCAGGCGGTGGATTGCCAGGAACTGGTGGCTATAATACGACCATAAATACCGTTCGCAGAGGCGGCCAGACAACCCAGCAATTCGAATTGCGTGGCCGCAACGCCGGTATGATACCTGGTTCTGGCGACGGTAGCCAAGGAGAAGTTGAAGAACTAGGACCATACGCTGGCTGGGGCGTGCCATTTGGTGTGCCAACCGGTGACGGGTTAAGAAATAGTTCGATCGATCTTGGTGGTGGTATGCAGATGAAAGTTGGTGGCGTAACGGTTCCAACTGGCAACACTGTACTTGACTATGGAACTAACGCTTTGCGCGGCAATCCTATACTCGGCCTTGGCGCTCAAAGGTCCTACGACTTCGGTCAGGGCTTCCGTAATAATGGTATCGCCAGCAACACAACCACTGATTTTGGTTTCCCGTTCCAGCAGTTTAACCCTGCTAACGTCGGTCCCCAAGCTACTGGTCAGTTACTGCAGCCAACAGCCATCGAAACCAACTTTTAGGAAACTGTAGAACAAGATGGGGAGAATTACGAATCCAAATGGTATTTCTCCCGCTTGTTCAAAAGGTTGAACCAAATTAATATTAAGGCACGATTTTTGAAAGAAAAATTTGTTAGGTAAGGAAAACAGCAATGACTAAAGTTAAAGATATCAATAACACTATTAAATTAATAGGCTTAAGTCTTGTTGTTGCCTTTATTTCTTTTAATTCAAGCGCTCTAGCCCAGCAAGGAATTCCCAGTAATAGCCCAGGTATTAATCCCAACACATACAGCCAGAATAGTATCAATACCATAAACCCTAACAATAATCTACAGTCAGTTCAATCGTTTCGTCAACAAACTTTTAATTATTTAACTAGTCAACCCAATTTAACCTCTAATCTTATGAATAATACCCCCCCTGTAAATCAGGTCACTAACTCTTTAAACAACAACTTACCAGGTGTAACTAACGTGCAGCAGTATAACGCTGCTATGCAGCCTCACTTTGACCAGTCAATTGCCGCATTACCCAATTCAAGTGCCCCTGAAACACAAGTTTTAAGTGCTGGCGTCACGAATCAGGTAATCAAAACCAACGTTAAACGAGCTGGTTTTTCTAATAACTTGAGTGCAATAGCTGGATTTGGATTCGGTCCAATGGTTTACAGTACCATGGCTCGCCCCAACTATGGCAATCCTCTAGGATTAGCCTTCCAGGCTTTAGGTTACACTGGGTTTGGAACGCGTAATGGTTTTAGATATTAATCATTGAATTAAAAGGTGAAAAAAATGAAGTACGCTTTATCAATAACAATTTTATCAACCCTTATCTCGGTAGCTTCGTTTAATGCGACAGCATATGCTGGTGAAGGTATGTCAGCCAGATTCAGTTTTGCCCCCAATGTATGGGGTGGCGGTGTTAAATCAGCCGGAACGCCAGAGCCGCCAATCGTAAAACGTAAGCCAGCCTGGCATCCTACGGCAGTAGCCCATATGGCTCCGACCGTCCCGCACGACAATTCATTCCTGGGTTTGGATAATGATGCACTGGCAGCCAGGGCTCCCAAGTTGGCTCCGATAGCTACAACGCAAGTAGCCGTTGTTCCGACCTACGCCCAAATGCTGCCAGCCATGTCAGCTAAACCAGTGACTGGTGACTTTAAATCGGTCTTTGGTAAACCAATCAGTGCTGAGCCAGTCAAGGCTCCAGCCCCACAAATTGCTGTAGCTCACAGCTTACCTTTAGCCATTCCATCTGTTAACGCTAAACTGGTCTCAAACCCAGTCAAACGTTATCATAACGCAAGACCTATGATTGCTCACGCCAAAAGCCTTAAATCTAGTGGCGACAGCTACGGCCAAAACTTTGGATATATACCAGGGGCAGGATTGTCTAGCGGTGATGGCTTAAGCACCAGTACGCAAGTACATGCTCAACTTGTCCGACACTAATATAAATACAAACTATTCTACAACTAACTTAACTTAAAACACACATTACTGGAGGTAATAATTATGGTAACCACAATCAAAAACACAACTAAGAAACTTCTTGCTTCACGCATGTTCAAAGTTGCCAGCCGGGTGGGTTTCCTCCTTGCGCCCCAATTAGCCCTATTAGCTCTTGGCGTTTACGACCAAGCAGTTCATGCCCAAGGTTTAGTTGGTGCTCCGGTTGACCCACGTTATGGACAATCAAACGAAGTTGGGCAGTTAGCTGACTTTGGCTACGATACCGCTCGTGATATTTCACGCGTTGTCACAGCCTTGTCTACCATACCTTCGTCTATGGCCGGGATGAAAATTGCCTTTGGTCAACGCGATGGTGGTGAATCAGCCATGAACGTAGCTAAAGGGCTAGGGATTGGGTTTGGCGGACCTACAGCCGTTCACCTTATAGGTACTTTCGCTATCAACAACTTCGGTGGCCTTGGCGGTGGTCTCTAAGCTTAAGGCTAGCTATAGCCAGTTTTATACAGATAAACGTCAAAGAAAGTGACAGACTTATGATAAGTCATGCGTAATTGGTCAAGTTGTATTGATTAATACGTAAAACTATAGAAATAGGCTTACCGCCAAAATCCGTATCCAGAATCTGTCTAAGAAAATATAGTCGATAACTAAATTTTTAAGGTTATCGACTATATTTTATGTTTTAGTGGGAATTTCCCCAATGACAAGTCCGATTTTCTTGTCTAAAATAAATTATATATTAGACAGCCCTAAAATTATTTGTTTAGCCAGCCATGAAAACAAACGCAATCCTCAATAAAATAATCATATTGAACCTAGTCATACTAGCTCTTGCGCCAATTTATTTAAATATGGCTGTGCTGGCTCAGACTTCAAGCGTTCCAGTTGGTCCTGGGATGAATGGCGGCCAAGTCACACCAACTGGAACTGCTGCTCAAACACAGCCAACTGACCCTAATGTCCCTTATTATACGCCACAGACTACTTTGATCCAGCAAGCCGCTGAACAACAAGCCTATGGTACCATGTCTCAGAATGTAAACAGCCTTTTGGTAGGCAATACCAACCTCGACCAGTATAATGAAACGTACCTTGGCTTACATACATTTTTTGGCAACGACATAGTAGGTAATTTGTTTACCAATATTGGTCAGTTATTCGGCAAATGGCTATCAGAACTAATCGACGGCTGGGTAGCTCAAGCAGCTCAGTTTTTAACGGCTTTCTTGAGGACCTTTGTTCTTAATCCTAATATAGCCGTTAATGGTTTAGCCTCAACGCCTGGCGGTCCGGTCGTAAATGATGGC
>JAJYFO010000129.1 GCA_021785395.1 bacterium
AAGAAAAGAGTTAAATAAATACCTCAAAAGGGTAATCAAAGCAGACAGCATCGACGAAATTTTCGTTTAAATTACAAATCTAGTTTATTAATATTAAAATTCCATGAGTATCTATATAAAACCTGAAACGACAGATTTCTATGAAATTGGTTAAAATAAATGCAAAGAAGATATTTACAGCAAGGTTAAGCCTAAAGTTGCAGCCAAAACAAAACCCAAAACCAAGTTATAGTAACTGCATAGCAATGTTTTTATTAACAACGCTATCGATTCTAATTTTCACAGCAGTTTTGCCAAATATCTCAAAATACTATTACGATTGCGGTCTTGCATTTTCTAAGTTAGACGACAAAGAAAAGTTAGTAAAAAATTATAACCAGGCTATAAAACTTAATCCTAAAAATGCTACAATCTATATTAATCGAGGCAACGCACTATTTGATTTAGGCGATTACAAAGACGCGATAAAAGATTATAACCAGGCTATAAAACTTAATCCTAAAAATGCTACAATCTATATTAATCGAGGCATTTCACGATTTAATTTAGGTGATATCAAAGGCGCGATACAAGATTATAATCAGGCCATAAAACTTAAACCGAAATATATTGATGCTTACATTATTAGGGGCATTGCCCGATCTGATTTAGGTGATAACAAAAGCGCGATAAAAGATTACAATCAAGCCTTAAAACTTGATCCCAAATGCGCAAGGACTTATGCTGATCGAGGCAGTGTACGGACTGATTTAGGTGACTACAAAGGTGCGATAAAAGATTTTAACCAAGCCATAAAACTTGACCCCAAATATGCTTGGGCTTATAATTGTCGAGGCGTTGCTCGTTCTAAGTTGGGTGACTACAAAGATTCGATAAAAGACTTTAACCAATCACTAGAACTTGATCCTAAAAATTCTTGGGCTTATTACGATAATAGAGGCAATGCACATTTTAAGTTGCATGAAAAAGATGGTGCGCTAAAAGATTATAACCAGTCTATAAAACTGAACCCTAAAAATGCTGATGCTTATTATAATCGAGGCATTTTACTTTTTAATTTAGGCGACAAAATAGGTGCAATAAATGATTTTAACCAGTCTATAAAACTTAATCCTAAAAATGCTGATGCTTATTACAATCGGGGCAATGAACGTTCTGATTTGGGTGACAAAGACGGTGCGCTAAAAGATTATAACCAGGCTATAAAACTTGTGCCTCAATATCTTGATGCTTATATTAATCGAGGTAATTTACTTTTTAATATAGGTAATAATGAAGGCGCGATAAAAGATTTTGATCGGGCTATAAAACTTGATCCTAAAAATGCAAAGGCATATTATTGTCGTAGCAAGGTACGTAAAAAAATGGGGAATAAAGAAGGCTCAGAAAATGATTACAATAAATACCTAGAATCGATTAAGTGATTAAACTACCAGGAATAAAACCTTTCAGCACGCTGGTCTTAGACCCATAAATTTTTCTAGCTAAGAATCCAGCTTGCCAAGCGCTTTGACCAAAATTTAATTTGACAAATAAAAATCTAAATCTAAAATTCTATTACTAGGAATCTACAAATAAATTTCCTGCTTAGCTTATTGCTTGGCGTGTCTTTTATTGGTTACTTTTGAGCTTAAACACGATGGATTAACGTTAAATACTAAAAATAAATTTACAGGAATTTTCGATTTTAAAATTGAAAATATAAAATTATGACAGAAAAACCACCAACGAAGAAAAATATAATAAGTGAAAATGAACCTTCAACAGGTTCTTTTAATGAAAATATTATAGATAATCATAATATGGTATTAAACCATAAAATCTCAGCCGACCAATTATTTAAAAAAATATTCGAAGACCAGTCTATTATTGAAGATTTGTTGGTAAATATTGTCGATGAAGAATGGGTTCATGAGCTCGATTTTAATAGCTTGCATGCGTTAAAAACCGAATTAATCGCCCACACCAACCCTTTAACCAAACGCATAGTTGATTTGGCTTATGAAGTTAAATCAAAAAATGAACTTTATTTTATAATTATAATATTTGAGATTCAAGCCAAAAATGAATATTTCATGGCTGCTCGAATTAATACTTATGTAGCATTATTTATCGACTATTTAATTAATTCTAAAACAATAAAACCTGGGAAAAAAATTAAAATAATTATCCCATTTGTGTTTTTTGACAGTTCTGCGGTATGGAAAGCCAGTTGCAATCTAAGTGAATTATTTATTAAGCCAAAAGGTAAATTTAGCGCTCTGGAAAGATACATACCTAAATTAGAGTATAAATTAATCGATTTAGCCTTATGCGCTAAAGCTGAATTAATTAAAAAGGAGGGTAGTTTACTAGCTTTAATGGGGCTAATCGAGCTTGAATCAGATTTAAACAAAACCATTGATCATTACTTTAAAGTAGTAGATATCTTAAAAGATGACAAAAAACGCTTGTCATTATTTAGGGAATGGTTTAGAATAATTATTAGGAGAAAAGGCACAATTATCGAGAATGAATTTTTAATTCAAGAGGAAGAGATCATGATAACCAACAAAGATAAGCCTCAACAAGAAGGTATTTTTAAGAATTTCTTTGAGGATCTAAAGGAAAAAGGCAAAGCCGAAGGTAAAGCCGAAGGCAGAGCTGAAGGTAAAGCCGAAGGCAGAGCTGAAGGTAAAGCCGAAGGCAGAGCTGAAGGTAAATCAGAAGGCAGAGCCGAAAGCCTTAGTATTTTATTAAAGGCTAAATTTGGCTCAATCGATTCATCAGTCTTAAAGAAAATTACCGACTCAACAATAGAAGACCTTGACCGTTATATTGTTAATGTTTTAACCGCCAATACAATCGACGATGTGTTTAAGAGATCATGATAATGGGGTTAGACCAAAAGTTCAATTAAACATAGAATCAAATATGCTTTGGTAATTTAATCGCTTTAAGTTTGATACCGGCCTTGCCCTTAACTAAAATTTCGTTATTCTCAGTAATAATATCTCTCAGTTCAATAGCGTAACCATTTTTTCTTAAACGATACAAATTGACCACAGGGTTAATTAAATCACTTATGGTAGAAGAAAAATCGGTACTATCTGTAATATCAGGCGAAGTAACCTGTAATTCTTTCAAAACAATAAAGCTGGGGCTATCTAAAGCTAATTTACCACTTATATTAATGTCCGCGCCATTGTCAACATTTCCATCACTACCAACCAGTTTAGCGGCAATAATAATTTTATCGTTGCTAAATTTAACCTTTGGGTTAATTAAAGACAATTTTACGCTACCAAAATCTGGCAGTTTTAAACTAAAGGCTTTGAGCCTATCTAAAACTTTGGCGTTATTAAGCGTTTGAGCCAAATCAGCCTGGTTTATTTTAACTGTAAAATAACCTTGTAAGGGCTCGTCAAAAACCAAATTTTGTTTGTCCACGAGTTTTCCAAGCAAAGGCTTAGTTGAAATAAATTTAACTGATTTAAACTTAACCCCTTTTATACTAGCATTGGTAAGAGTTAAATTAACCGCCTTAATTTTGTATTTAAAAAATTGGCTCAGTGAATAAAACTTTAAACGAAGTTTAACGTGCCCTTTAATTTTTTTAGACAAAATGTGGTCAGCGATTAACGCAGTTATTATCTGGCTGCCAAAAGTAACACCAGTAGCATTTTCCACGTGGTCGAGAAAATTCAATTTAACAATAGAATTACTATTGCTATTATTAACTACCACGTCAGAACTAAGCGGTTTATTATCAGTTAAATTACTAGCCTGTGTATATGAATAATTAAAACCCGCAAGCCATAAAAAAATTAAAATATAATATTTTTTCATGACTTTAAACGCCGGTAATTGGGAATTATTCTGTGCCAGTTTAATGACTTGGCATAATTCAAATAGTCGTCACCAAATTCTTTCACCAACAAATTTTCTTCGTATTTAGCCCGATTAATCCATAAACTGGTGCCTGGATAAAGCGTTAAGATAACACCAATCGGCGATAGCGCTATTAAAGAGGCGCCAAGCAAAGACTGAATGATACCAGAATAGACCGGATGCATAACAATTCCAAGCACACCAGCGGTAGATATTTTTTGGTCGGGCAGAATTTCTGAGTCGGTTGAAAAATTATTACCCAGAGAATACCAACCGCCAATCATGAAGGTAAGGCCATGAATTAAAATTATCAAACCAAGAAAAGACACTATATTAGCGTACTGCGGTTTTATAATGTCGTTTAAGCTTAAAAGCCAGGCTATTGACTTTGGAAAGAAGAGCAATTCATCGTATTTAAGATAGGCAACGAAAAGAACCAAAATAGTGATTACAGCTACTAATTGCGGTAACCTTTGTATAACAAAATTAGGCTCGTATATTTTGCCGGTACCGTGCCTGGCTAACCCTCTAATAAATACAGGCAAAGCAATAATAGTAGAAATACATAGTATTAAAAGTAATAAACAAGTGTAATTTATAGCTGTCATTTTATTTTAACTGAAATGTCAAACTGTCAAAAGTTGGAGACGTATTAATATTGTAAAACTTAGAATAACTATACAGTTTATTGTCGTTATAGTCTAGCCAATAAACAGGAAAATTATTGACAGGGTCGAGTAATACGCGTTTATACAAAAACTTACCGTTATAAACGTCAAGTATAAAAAATTTGCCGTTTAAATCGTTGACTAAACATGCTTGCTTGGTAACGATAGCCTTCATCCCCTTGTCGATATACGACTTTAACGCTAAAGCCAAGGATAAAAAGTCAGATTCAACCATATCGTAACCATTTAAGCACTTAAGGTCATCGTCGTACTTATCTAGGTTGACTCTGACAAATTTGACCAGACCGCCTGGATGAGCCATGACTTTATCGCCGTTATTGAGTACAGCTACGCTGCCATTGCGCTTTCCAGAAGTTTGTTCGATTTTTAAAAATTTAGGCGCTTTAAAATAAAATTTACCCGTTTCACTTTCTTTTTTATTTTTCAGATAAGCCGTCATAGAATACTCAAAAGTATAGGCATTTAACTTTTTGTATTTATCGACTATCTGTCCGATAAAACTATTACCAGAAGTGGTATCATTAATCAACTGGGTAATCGGCTTATTACCATATAAATCGGTTTTAAAACTAATCGGATTATCAGCAAAAACTATCGATGTATTAATAATACCAGTTGAAACAATCAAAAATAATGCGAATAAATGTTTTTTCATATTAACCTACTCAGTTAATTAGGGGAAAAAGTTAAAAAATACTGATTTGGCAAGAAATCTTCGGTCTTTACCAACTTATAGCCAGCCGATTTAAATTCTTCAATAACATTAGCTTGACTTATTCTGTGTTCAAGAGGTGGCCCCATGGGTGACTTTTCGTTAAAATCAATATCAATAACGGTAGCGTCACTATTGAGATATTTTTTAAGATTCTGTAAATACTTAACACGGTCGTCGATATGGTGGTAAGTGTCGACGATTAAAACCCTATCAACGCTTTTTGGTAACTGTAAACTCGACCTTGTCGTTAAAACGGCTGTGACGTTATCGAGTTTGTCTTTTTGAGCCAATTCGTTTAAAAATTTAATCATATCAGGTTCAAAATCTACCGCGTAAACCTGGCTATCTTTATATTCTTTGGCTATACGCATCGAGAAATAGCCTGTTCCAGCGCCTATATCGCATATTTTTTGACCGGGTTTAATATCTAAAGCCTTAATTACCTGCGACGGTTTTTGCCATTCATCGCGCTTAGGGTCGTCGAAAACTTGCGACCATTCGTGCGCATTGGTGAAACGCTTGTGGTAAGCGTGCGAAGTCGAAGTTTCTTTAGTGTTTTGGGTAACCTGGGCTATTACTTTGGCCAAACACTGAGTATAAGCTACAGCCAGACTCAAAAACAGAATCGATTTAAGGCAGAACTTTGGTAATTTGTTATTGTTAATTATTTTGTTGTTAATCATGTTGTTGCTATTCATATTGTTTCCTTTTAGCGATGTTTTAGTACTATTATAATAAAATTTTGAGATATATTTTGAAAACATTTAATTATATTTATATCCGTGTAATAAACTTTCCAGTGATATAACGCCCACATCGTGCAAAAGCTGAACCTGAGCCTGATTAACAGCTATAATGGTTTGTAGTTTAGAAATTTGGGCGTTATTATAGTCGCTGCGCGCCTGGTTTAATTCGACATTAGAACCCGAGCCAATTTTAAACCGCAAACGCGCCAGGCGCAGCTCTTCGCTAGCGGTATTAAGGTTATATTGAGCTGTCTCGATCTGGTTTCTGGCCTGTTGCAAGTTAACATAATCGGTACGTATTTGCTGGCGAACCAACTGCAACTCTTGATTGGCCTGGAATTGAGCCTGGCGAGCTAGAGCCTTGGCGCCAAGTGTATTGGCTACATTTTGCAGGCCAAAAGCTGGCGGAGTCCAGGTTAAACTTAGCCCCATCTGGAACTCTTTATATAAACCGCCAAAAACACCAGCGCCAGAAGTGCCACTAGACGAAGCCACCGTCGACGTGGTGTTAACGTAAGAGTAAAGCGTAAAAAATGATATCGTCGGATAAAGTGGTGCCATAGCTGATTGAATGTTACGGTTAGCGCTTAAGCGAAATTGTTCGAATTCTTTGAGTTCGTGTCGATAAGTATGCGCTAGATTGGTCAGTTTATTAATGGCTATATCGCTTTTAATTAAATTAGCGTCGCTAATTACATTTTCGGCCGGGATTAAATTAACCGACAAAGGATAATTCAAAGCAAACGCCAAAGCCAAAGAAGCTTGGCGATTTAACAGCTGCTGCTGCAAGTAAGCTTGTCTATCGTTAGCTAGTTGCGTCTGCGCTTGCATGACGGCAAAATTAGTACCAGTACCCTGTTTAAACAAAGCTTTGTTTAAATTAAGCTGGTCCATAGATACCGCTACAGCCTGGGCTCTAACCTGCAACAGGGCGTGATTTAATACCAGATTGGTGTATTTAATATACACGTCGAGCAAAGAGTCGTTTACATTGGCGAAATACATTTCTTTCCAGCCGTTATTGCGGTATAATTGCCCTAAAATACCGTAAACAACCGCACCTCCTTGAAAAACTGGGAAACTCTGACGCGATTGAAACACCCTAGAAAAAGCTGTCGAACCTATATTTAAAAGGTTCGAATTGGTTAAATTATACGATAAATAATTATTGGGCAAAGCGCTAGCAATAGTTGATAGCAGCGTATAGTGCTGAAAATTCCAGTTTTCCTTAGAAATTCTTATATTCAAACTATTTCTTAAAGCGTATTTCAAAGCTCTTTCGAGGGTTATAACTTCATCGTATTGCGAATCAAGGTGAATTGGCTTTAAAGCGTTAACTTCTATGGCTGAGTTTAATACCAATGGCTTGATACTATAAGTTTTATCGCTTTCCTGAAAGGCCTTTTTTTCAAAATTCAATAACTCGTCGCTTACGATCTGTAAATTTTTACTTGTAGTATCTTTAGCTTCGTTTAAAACCGGGGTTTGGTCTATTTTTTCATCGGCCCAAACGGGTAAAGTGAATGTCAAAAAACAGACTATAGCGAAATATAAAACTAACAGTTTCGGTTTTTTCTTTAAGTATTTTGATACCATAAACATAAAATTTTAATTTATAGAGAATACCCTTTGGTTAACTTATCGACGCTTATTGTACCTATATCATGGACCAGTT
>JAJYFO010000130.1 GCA_021785395.1 bacterium
CCTTGAATATAATTTTCAAATGGTGTGTCTTTAGTAAAATCTTTATTTTCAACGTACCTTAATTGATGGTCTCGGTTTTGCATTATAACGTTCATTAATACATTGTCACTAACCTGGCCTAAATAATCCCTTTCACCCATAATTTTAGAATAGAGGTTCCAGTCGTCGCTAGAATCGTTAGCGTTTTTGTCTGGTCTTAGCGATTCTAAATTAATTTTTATGCGGTTACTGGCCACATCGATATTACCGTCGCTCAAAAATGCGTCTGTTACAGTTTTGGCTAATATATCCGGTTTATTAATTAACATGTTTTCACGCAAAGCTGTTACAGTACAGGTCTTGAAGTCACCTTGATTGATATCGTGGCTGTTTTTAATATCGTTTAATAGGCATTTGGCTAGCGTTTCTCCGTCGGCTATGTTTAATGGCTGGTTTGGCTTTATAGTTATTAATTTAGCAATATTTTCATAAACATCGGCGTATTTTGAATATACGCCATCTTTTTTAGCTATTTTATTTATATCATCGATATCAGATTTAAATAATTCTTTGGTTTCTTTATCAAGATTAGATTTGTTAATTACAGTTTTTAATTCGTCTGAAGTTTTAATCAATTCAGCGTAGGTATCTGGTTTAGGTATTAACGCTCCTTTAATATTAGGGTTTTCTTTAATTAAAGACGAATCCAGGACTGGAGTATTTTTTTGATTAAATGGTGTATTTTCTTTTTGGATAACACTGTTAGAGGCCGAATTATCGCCGCCACTAACATTTAGATAAAAAGTTTTATTGGGCTCAACCGAGCTATCTTTAATATTAACGGTATCCGTATTCTGTGACTGACCGGCTGCAGCCAATAAAGAAAACCCGTTGATTTTTTTTGGCGCTGGCTTTTCAACCTGGTCAGTAGTTTCATGATGATTAGTAATTTTATCTAATGATTTCATAAAATTTAAAAGGATAACTTGTAATTAACGTTAAGTATAAATAATTCATAAAATAATTTTTAGAACAGTTTATAAAATGCTTGTACCCAAAAATTAAATAAAATATCAATTTTGTCGAGTAAACATTATAACGAAATTTGCATGACGGTCTTCACGAGCAATGTATACAAATACCTTGGTTAAATATATAAAAGTGTTATAATTACCGAATTAATCAATTTTGGAGTGTTTATGAAATATACATTTTTTTCGGCTTTACTGGTTTATAGTTTTGTAAATTCTACTTTGCCTAGTTTGGCGCAAAACTCGCCACCTTTAACAGTAGAAGACGAGCATATGCAGGCTGACGCTAGTCATAATCAATTTGATGGGCAGCATAAAAAAGCTAGCGCCAAGCACAAAGTAGACGATGCTAAACATTTGTCGCAAGACGCTGAGCATAAAACCTGTGATAAAAAACATGTCGACTCTGATAACGAGCATAAGCAGCAAGACTTTGAACACGAGCGTAACGATTCAAAGCATGAGGCTGCCGACGCCAAGCATAAAGCTGCTGACGCCAACCACGTTTTAAGCCCCCAGCATCAAAAAGCTGACGCTAAGCACGACGCTATCGACGCGAAGCATTTAGAGGCCGATGTGAAACATAAACAGGCTGATGCGCAACATAAAGATAGCGATTCTAAGCATAACAAAATTGACAGTGAGCATAATTCGAGTGATTTAAAGCATAAACAAACCGACGCTAATCACAACAATAACGATAGTAAGCACGATAAGGCTGACGCCGTGCATTTAAACGTTGACGCTAGTAAGAAGTTTAAACCTAATAGTCAATTACTCGACGCTAAAAAGAAAATTCAAGATAGTCAGAATTTAGAAAAAACCGATGTGAGTCAGTCTCAAGACGCCAAATTACTGGGCAAGCAAGCCGGTCAACAAGCTAGTGATGGTTCTAAATTGGGTAGGGACGCCAAGAGTTTAAGCAGTAAGGCTAAGGCATTGAGCCAAGAAGCCGCAACTCAAGCTGAAAGCGCTCTCAAGCAAACACAAGACGCAGAAAGTCAGCCGTTAAATCATAAGAAATAGGAATATTTTAGAGGCTGACATTTTTATTTTTATAGGTTGGGGTGTCAAAAATTCGCCAGAATAATAGGCAGGTTCTGCCAATTAGTCGGTTCTGGTCTAAGAATCCCCAAATATGGCCGTCTAGTGAGTTGTTACGATTATCGCCCATCATGAATAAATGCCCTGGTGGTACTATAATTGGTTCGTTGGCGTGCTCGGGGTCGCCGTATGGTCGGTAGTACTGAGGTGAATCTTCGCCTACTATGCCACCAATATCACCTAAAACGTTTAAGTCATAATCAGGTTTTGCTTTAATATAATTCGATTCGTCTAATAATTCGCCGTTGACAAAAACACCAATACCAGCCTTAACGCGGATATGGTCGCCTGGTAAACCAATTACTCTTTTGATAAATGCATTTTCGCTAGGAAATATAGGCAGTCCGGTGAGTCGACCAAGGACGCTGATGGGGTCGTAGCTTAAGTCTTTGCCGCCCAAAACAGCTGGCGGAGGATAAAATACCATAATGTCGCCTCGTTTTGGTTGACGACCAAACCGCATCGTCAGTTTTTCGATGAGTAGGCGGTCGCCGATTTGTAAAGTAGGTTCCATGGACCCTGAAGGAATATAGCGTGCTTCAGCCAAGCCCCAGCGGATAACGATTAATAAGAGCATGGTTACGACGATTAGTTCAACGGTTTCTTTGACAAAACCCTTAAAATTATTGTCTATCGACTGCTTGATGTATAGCACCCATTCGTGAGGGGTTTTGGGTTTTGGTTCGGTTTTGTTGGTATCAGCGTTACTGGAGTTCTCTGTTTGCGAAAAACTTTCGTCGGTCTTATTATTCATTGATTGTCCCTTATTTATCGGTAATTTTTAATTAGGTGTAACGGCTAGGTTTTTGGCTTTATGGTCAGACATTATTTTATTGAGCGAATTGATATATTTGTCGATCATTGTTCTAGTATTCATTTCGGTAACGGCTACTAAAATACAGTTTTCAAGTTGTGGATAATTTACCGCCAATTCGATCCCGCCTAAGATTTTATCTTCGCGTAATTTCTCCAAAACGTAATTGGCTGGTTTGTTTGTTTGAATAACGAATTCATTAAAAAATGGCGCCGAAAAATATAATTTGACACCATTAATTTCTTTTAGAACGTTGGCTAGGTAATACGCTCTTTGTACGCTAATTTCGTTTAATTGCTTAAGGCCAGTTGGACCCATAGCGGTAATATAAATTAGCATGGTCAAAGCGTTTAGGGCTTGGTTGGTACATATATTAGAATTGGCTGAGGCTCTGCGGATGTGTTGTTCGCGAGTTTGCAGCGTCAAAGTAAAACAGCGCTGACCATTTTTGTCGACTGTTTGACCAACTATGCGGCCGGGAAGCTGTCTTACAAAGTTTTGGCAAGTGGCCATATAGCCAGCCGATGGGCCGCCAAAACTAAGACCATTGCCGCAGCTTTGGGCGTCACCGACGACTATATCGCAGCCAAAGCGGCCAGGTGGTTCAAGTGTGGCTAGACTAATTGGGTCAGTAACTACAATGATCAGGCAGTCAAATTTTTCTTGTATTTCTTTTATTTTCGTTAAATCTTCTATGCAGCCAAAATAATTGGGGTTTTGTAGTACTAAACAGCTGGCGTCTTTTAACAAAACTTCGCTTGAGTTCTCTAAAACCGGTATAGAATTGGGTAATTCGCAATAGTCTAGGTTACAGGCTTGCACGTAAGTTTTAATGACGTTTTTGTATTCAGGGTTTAGGGCTTGGCTAAAGACAATTTTGGGTTTTTGCTTAATTCTATAGGCCATCATGCAGGCTTCAGCGCAAGCTGTAGGGCCATCGTACATAGACGCGTTAGCTACTTCCATCCCTGTTAGTCTGCATATAGCCGTTTGGTATTCATAGATAGCCTGTAAACTGCCTTGGCTGACTTCTGGCTGGTAAGGCGTATAGGCTGTCAAAAATTCTGACCGGGAAATAAGATTGCTAACTATGGCTGGAATATATCGGTAATATACCCCTCCGCCCAGAAATGAGGCCTGGGTCGAAACGGGTTGATTTTTTTGAGCCAGGCTTTCTATTTTAGCTTTAAGTTCCATTTCTGATAAGCCGTCTGGTAAATCGAGTGATTTGGCCCTCAAGTTAGGGTTGATGTGGTTCAAGAGCTCTTCAAAAGTGCTAACGCCAACTTTAGTTAGCATTTCTTGACGGTCTTCGTCAGTATTAGGTAAGTAAGGATAAATATTTGTTTGAGACATTTTAATAAATTATTTATAAACAGGTAAGTGGGTCGACTATAATATTCTAAAACGTTAGCCCACAAATTGCTAATTCTGTAGACATTTAATTTATATAATTTATAGATGAAACAGTAAAGACAAGATTATGGTTAAAATATTTTAAATATGAAAGTGATTTTTGGCCTTGGCAATCCTGGACAAACTTACGAAGCGACCAGGCATAATGTAGGTTTTTGGTTGGCTGACAGGCTGGCTGGGGCTAATAATGCTAATTTTACAGCTTATAGCAAATTATTAAGCCATGTGGCTAAAGTAAATAATAACCCTGATTTTCTTGTGGTCAAGCCCCAAACCTTTATGAATGACTCTGGTAAATCCGTTTTGGCTGTTGTGAACTGGTATCATATTAAAACTGACGATATTCTAGTCGTGCACGATGAAACAGCTTTGCCGGTTGGAAAAATGCGGTTTACGAAAAATAGTGGTGCTGGTGGTCAGCATGGCGTTGAATCGATAATTGCCGCTTTGGGAAAAAATTTTACTAGGTTAAGAATAGGTGTTGGTCCAGACCCGGGCGGTCATAACAGGGCTCATTATGTTCTTGGTGTTCCACCGGATAGTGAAAAAATAAACATTTTAAATGTTATTGAAACCAGCATGGAAGGTATAAAGTTGTGGTTAAACAACGATTTGCCTAAAGCTATGAATTTGTACAACGGGTTAAACGTAAAAGATTAAAATTTTTTAAAATTTTGATTGGGTTAAAAATTTTTTATGCAAAAATAATAGTGGGATTTTTGAATCTTAGAAAGTCAAAAAAATCTTTAGGCGTAAATTATATTTCTTAACTAAAGGAGGTTTTAATTATGTCACAAGGACGTTTTGACGCTGATTATTTTAATCAATACATTAGAGCCAGAAACCCAGAAACAAGCTTGGCAGAACTAGAAGAATTGGCTAGGTCAAAAATCGCTAAAATTCGTTTGGCTGTGGCTGAAAATCCTCATGCTAGTCAGGCACTATTGTATAGGTTGGCTAAGGATAAAGATTGCGATGTTAGTCATGGCGCTATTTTAAACCTGAATGAGTGTTCGGATAAGATTCTAAAAATTATTAAAAATGCGAACCTTGACCTTAGGCTGTCTTTATCTTACGATATCGCTTGTCCTAAACCTATATTGGCTTATTTAGCCCTAGATGATAATCCCTACGTAAGCCATATGGCCTGTCAGACTCAGAACAAGTTGAAATCAGAAAATAGCCAGTCTAAGGTATACAAATTTAAGTCTCAAACAAAAGTAAATAGAGCTTAAGGGTATTACAATATAGACTTAGACTATTTTCCTTTGATCCAAATAAACTTACATAACGAAAACTTTTAAATTTTAATAAGACTACCTTGACACAGATCACAGCTCTTGGTAGTCTTAAGGTGTTCTTTGGCTTAATTACGTGCGCCCGTAGCTCAGCCGGTAGAGCACTCGGCTTTTAACCGATTGGTCGTGCGTTCGAGTCGCACCGGGCGCAAATTTATTAAGCTTCTTATTTTTGTCAGATTAATATAGCCAGGGTAAGTCCACCTTGAAAAAGATCGTCTATCTTCACCAATTAATGGCGATTATAGCAAGTTGTTTAATAGTATTACCAGGGAAAGTCCACTCTGAAAAAGACAGGCATCATACTGGCACTTAGTCCTTTGGTAAAATCGACCACCCCAATCTGGACACCACGGTCGTTGAAGGAATTGGCAAAAAGATATAATGATGCGGAAAACTGGCCGATTTTAGAGCTGTTGTAAAGACCTTTGTCTAGGTTGAAGATAACTTCGATTCCTCTTGGCGAGTTGACGCTCGGGTTTAGTTCAAAGTATTTTTCCAGGACAACCTCTTCGCCATAAGGTGGCGGTTCGTCTTGGCAAATTGGGTCGTCATGAGTCGACCATGACCACAAATAGACGTCGCTGCCAGATTTTTTTATGCTCACGTTCAATCTTGGAAACCATAAGTCATTTCCTTCTGGCTCTCGATAAACCGATAGGCGGCCTTTGGTAAGTTTGGGCCGGTCTATTAACAGTTGTCGACCTTGAGCGTCAATTTCATCCATTTTTAATCTTCCTTCTACTTTAAAAAATAAACATTGCCATGCATAATATTAAACATGTCTATAGAAAATTATAAATCATATATGTTCAGTCATCGTAAATCAATTGGGGCAATTTATACCGCAAGCGTTGACCAATTGGAAGAATGGGAATTATTCGATATAACCAGAGGTTTGGTAGTGGCTTCAGAAAATCAGCCAATCCAATGGACTTGGTTAGAAGAAGCCAGGGGGCTGGTTAATATCCCATTTGAGGCCAAAATTAAGCTAGAAATTTTTAAACAGATTCCAGTTAGCCTCAAAGACCTTGAAAAATTGCCCGATGATGCTTTTCATACGATAGATTTAAGCCAATCAAAAATTCACAACTTGAGTTTATTACATTTACAAAACTTAAATCAGTTAAAAGTACTAGAATTGACTTCTACCGATATTGACAACACTGGCATCGTTTTTTTAGCGAATTTAAAGAACTTACTGTCATTGGGTTTGAGCTATACCAAGATCGACGACGAGTCCATGAAAATCGTAGGCAATCTAATTAAATTAAAAATACTCTGGTTAAACGGAACTAATATAACTGATAAGGGTATTCAGCATTTAGCCAACCTTAATGAAATTATGCTGCTTGGTTTAAGCGGTACAAAAGTTAGTTTTCAATCTATAGAAAATTTAAGCAAATTTACAAGTCTTAAAAGATTGTATTTATACAATTGTGATTTCAGTCCCTATGAAATTAGTCTTTTGAAAACTAATTTGCCAAATTGTAAAGTTAAATTTAAGCAGTCGTCTATAGCTCAAGTTAGCCAAGAGGCTCTATTGACCAATAGCGAATTAGAAGAGCTAGCCAAATCGCTTAGCAGCCCTCTTGAATTGACGACAAGTTTAAATAACCAGCCTGTGTCTAAAAGGGTTGTGAGATATACCGACGTTGAATTTTGGGCTGTTATAGACCTTTTAGACTTCTTTCAGTTAGGCGACGATGACAAGGTCATTAATCCAGCCGTTAATTATTTAAGCAGTCAGAAAGTTGAAAAAATTTATGGTTTTGCCAATATGCTAGCGCAAAAATTGTATAAGTTAGACGGGTATGAATTCGCTAAAGCTATTGGCGATATGGCTTTGGTCGATAATGAGCCGTTTTTAGCGTCCTATTTTTTAAAGGTTAGATGCTGTGCTGTAGCAAACGGCAAGGACTATTATGAAAAAGTTCTTAAAAATCCCGACTTAATGCCTAAGAACTTGGAATTTAGTGCTATTTTAAAAATTGCTGAAAAA
>JAJYFO010000131.1 GCA_021785395.1 bacterium
GTACGGAAATTTAACTTGTCTAAAAGCCAAACTTTACTATTGGGTTTGGGACTATAACCAAGATTTTACAACCATAAAGCTACCTAGAAGTACCGGTGTAGCTTATTTAGCCGCTACGATTCATGTAAGTAATCAAGCCATTATAGCTGATTCCAGACACTGCCGACTGGTGATACCAAATAATATTCCCAAAATAAGTGTAATACGAATAGAATTGGCCAATAAAATTGATATTAAAAACTTAAAACAGAAAGAAAGTATCAATAAAATAAATAGTTTAATTTTAAAATACGCTGATTTAAACAATGTTGAAGCGGTACAAATCGACTATGATACCAGGTTAAACGAAAGAGACTTTTACATATCTTTGATAAAAGACCTTAAAACTAAAATCAATAACCAAGTTCAATTATCGATTACAGCTCTGGCATCATGGTGCTTATACGACACTTGGATCAAAGTTTTACCAATCGATCAAATCGTACCAATGTTTTTTACCTTAGGTAATGATACCAATAATATTATTGAATACTTTAAAGAAAGCAAAGACATTAATTACGCCAAGTGTTTAAATAATATTGGCATATCAGTAAATGAAGAAAAACTAGCCAAGCTAATTTTAAAAGACGTCTATAAAGCAAAATCAAGACCTAAACCAGTTGTCTTTATTTACAGCCCTAAAGCGTGGGATAAAAATAGCCTTACAAAGACCTTAGAATATCTTAGTTATTAACAAGCTAAAAAACGCATCGTTTTTATCATTAGAATTATTTAAACAAAAATTTAAAACTACCAACAATAATCAATTTAACTTTCTCTTGACGCCCATAAAAATTTATTAGCCAAAAAGAGACGATTATTTTGTATAATATACTTAAAATAATTACGCAGGAGATTTTAATGAAAAAATCGTTTACTAAATTACTATCCCTGGTATTAATAATATTATTGAGCTGCCATAACTACGTTTTGAGTTGCGCCACATTAACTGTTGACCAATTCTCATGGTCATTACATCCCAATCTGCCCGTTAATGATTTTGTCAAAGGAAACCTAGGTATTATAGAACCCAGTTTTGCCAGAATATACCTGGTTATAGCCTATCGTTATTTAACCCAAAATCCCCTAAACAATAACGAAATAAATCAGTCCGTTAAGCTTATAAACGACCGCCTAAGTGCTACTTCGTTTTACAGTTTTGACATCACGAAAATGAATTATTATAAAGACTGGCTTAAAGAACGCGCTTTAGTTTTAAAACCTAACAAAAATACTAACATACAAGCATACGCCTATTTAACTGACTTTAACTATATTACAATATGCAATATACAGGCCGACGCGTTTAATAAAGCTACTAATACCCTTAAAAATTTAATAAGCAAATACGGTACCAAAGCTCCTTGCGTAATAGACTGGGTGAAAAATCAGGATATTGTTTTTAAAAATGACGGTACCAGTCAAAATACCAAAATTCCCAAACCACTAACTAAATCTAACGATAGTTATTTAATTAATGAACGCAACTATCAAATCGCCTGCGCCAACTTTTACGCGACAAATTATGAAACAGCCTATAACGACTTTAACAAATTGGCTGATACCAAATATTATCGTGACAAAGCCCTAGCTAAATACCTGGCAATCAGAACCTTAATTAGACAAGGTACCGTAAAAACTAAAGACCAATTTAATACCGACTTTTTAGAAAACGCCCAAGCTCAAATTCTAAAAATCAAAGACAATCCTGAATATATCAATTATAAAAAGGCTTTAAATGATCTAAATAATTTTATCTTAGACCGACTCGACCCAGAATCGAGGCTAAGACAGCTTGACCAAGAATTAATAAAAAATATTACTTATGACAGCCTCGAAGAATACATAAGCGTTTATGATATTGTGACAAACTATGATCCAAGCAATTCAGATAAAAACAATACCCAACCCATAATACCCAACTTAGGTTCAATGTCAGAATGGATACAGGTTTATCAGTCTAAAAATAGCTACACTTCTAATTATACCAAGCAAAAATATAATAAAACCAAATCTATCGAATGGCTAGTCAATTTAAGCCAGCATTTAGCAACGTCTGACAAAGAATTTTCAATTATAATTGACCGATTCAATAAGCTAGACATCTCTAATAAGGCGTATTTAACGCTTGCCTATAAAGTATCTCAATATTTTATTGAAGCCAAACAATACGATAAAGCTATTAATTTATTAGAAACTTTATTAAAAATTAAAAACCTTGATTTATCTTCAACAAATATGTATTTAGCGCTCAGAGTTCAATTAGCCAAGACTTTAGACCAATTCCTTAAGTATGGAATTAGTACCGAAGTTGGCTCATGGGGTGGTTTTACAGATGAAGTTCCAGACGACTATTTAAATTTGAGCTTTTCTTTAAGAACAAAAAAACCTAAGCCTGATTTTATTCCGATGGCCCAAGGCTTTATAAATAGTTATTTTTCACTAGATATGCTAAAAAAACTAGAAAACACAAAATATAATTTACCCAGCCACGAAAACCTAGCCAGAATGATTTTCTTAAGAAGCGCTTTATTAAATAAAATGGTGTATGTAACTGAATCAGCCTCAGAATTAGCCAAGATAGATAATAGTTATAAAAATTTATATTTAAATTTTCTTAAGTGTAAGGAGCCAGAAACAAAAAAATTCTTAATGGCCTATATTATGCTGAACGACAGTAGCTTTGTGCCATACTTAACTACTGGTAGCACTAATTATAATCCCTACTGGTGGGGAACCTATGATTTAAAGAATTTACATATGCCCGATTACAACACCGACGACGGATATTACTGCTATCCCAATAAGGTCGACTATCCACCCTATATTAAACCATTGTGCTTGAGCCAAGAAGATTTAACCCAAGCTAGCCTTGAAATAAAAGCTTTAAATTCGGCTAAACCAGCGTCAGTATATTTACCCGAAATTGTAGTAAACTTTGCCAAAACCCATAAAAATTATCCACTTGTTCCTCAAGCTCTACATTTATCAGTTCGTTGCACTCATCTAGGTCAAAGGTGTCATGACGGGTCACAACTATCCAAAGAAGCGTTTCAATTATTACACAGAAATTATCCAAATAATATATGGACGAAAAAAACGCCGTATTATTATTAATTATTTAATAATGCTTCGACATAATCTTTGGCGTCGAATTCTTTTAAATCTTCTATACTTTCCCCGAGGCCAATATAAGCTACAGGGATTTCGAGTTTTGTAGCTATATTAAAAACGACGCCACCTTTGGCTGTGCCATCGAGTTTGGTCAATATAACACCATTAACCCCGCAAGCATTGGTAAATGTACTGGCCTGCTGTAAGCCATTTTGTCCACAAGAAGCGTCAAGGGTAAGGAGTATATTTAAATTAGTCTCTTTACCGTGTTTATCTATGACTGATTTTATTTTTTTTAATTCATCCATAAGATTAACTTTATTGTGTAATCTTCCGGCTGTATCAATAATTAAAACGTCATAGTTTTCCTTATAAGCTTTTTCTAAAGCTTGATATACCACAGTTGAAGAATTAGCGCCATCTTGCAATCTTACTATATCAACTGAAGCTGCTTTAGCCCAAATTTCCAACTGCGATTCAGCTGCCGCTCTAAAGGTATCGCCAGCCGCTATAATAACTTTTTTTCCCATAAGTCTAAATTTATTAGCTAATTTACCGATACTTGTAGTTTTACCGGTTCCGTTGACGCCAATAATTAAAAACACGTTTAACTTAGTTTCGCTAATACTTATTTTAGTTTTATTGTTAAATTCTAAAATTTCGGTAAACTTTTGGCTAAGATAACTTTGTACGTCGATAGGATTACTAGTTTTGCTAAGACTACTTAAATCATCAATGATCTCATTTATAATTTCAAGGCCAATATCAGCCTTAATCAATGATTCCTCGAGGTCTTCTAAATATTCTTTATCGACCATAATCAATTCAGGAATTTTAACGCTATGCTTTATCGTATTACCCGACTCATCTTTACCTAAATCTTCATGAGCGACAGAATCTATAACAACCTGGCGGGTTTTAGATAAAGCATTTTTTAGTTTATTTATAGTATTATCTTTAATTTTGGCTATTGAATTAAGCCAATTGTTCGTTTGCACCATATTAAAAAAATTCCACTTTAATTAATTTCTTGTAATACCATATCGTTAGTATTGTTTTCCAATTTGGAATAGCGGTGTTTATAAGCATCCTGTTCAAGATTTGCCAAAATACCGTTAATGAATTTAGTCGACCTTTCGTCGCCAAATTCGTTGCTTAATAAACAAGCTTCACTGATAGCGACATTGATAGGCGTATCAAGGAAATAAAAAGCCTCGAGACATGCCAGGCGTATAATATTTTTATCAACACTAATCATGCGCTTTATATTCCAACGCTTAGAATAGGTATCGATAAATTTATCAATTTCGCCATGATAAAGTAAGTATTCGTTAATTAGCCTATGGAAATAGTCCTTAGCCTCTAAGACGGTTTTGGTATTGATATTAACCTCGTTAGTTTTCTTACAGCCTTTGCACATAAATTCGACTGTTTTTTCGTTAGACAACAATAACATTTCAGGGATGTCTAAGGCGTCGTATATAAGTTCAACGCTAGACTCTAAAAGTTCCAAATAGTATTTAAGTTCGTCGGTTCTGACTATAACAGGTAAAATATCGATTACATGCTTTTCATTATCGACGTGGTCGATTTCATATTCTCTAAGCGAAGTAGACGATTTTTCTATAAAGGCTTCTACGTCTTTCAAAGAGTTTTTGGCGTTAATCAACAACATTTTTAAGGCACCGGCGACCATGTCGTTTACATTAAACGTTTCACAAGAACTTATATTACGGTCTATAGTTGGTATAAGCATCAAAGCAAGCTTACGTGACAGATGGCGCGAAATCATAGTATTTCCTTATAAATGAATTGTCAAAGTTCTAAAATCAACTATTGCTAGCTAAAACTAATGATAACATAGTTTTAGCTTTTCTTGACAAGGCTTAATAATTATTAAGAAGAATTTATTTTTTATTTAAAAATTTGAATCAATCCTGTTTAATCTAAATTATGGTAAAAAAAGGAATATAGAAAAAGTATTTCTATCAATTGTTAAAAACATCTAATTTTATAAATTATTGTCATTACTGAATAAATTAAAGGGGTTAAATATTTTACGTATTACTGGTGGTTTCTTAAAAGGTAGACAAGTCAAATTTACCGGCATAAGCCATAAAACTAGGCCAACCAGCTCTTTAGTGCGTCAGGCTATTTTTAACACTTTAGGTTCAAAAATTAAGGACAGCGCTTTTTTAGATTTATTCTGCGGCAGCGGCATCATGGGGCTAGAAGCGCTAAGCCGGGGAGCTAAAAGTACGACTTTTGTAGAATGGGACAAGACACTGTGCCAGAATCTAAAAGTTAATATTGACACGTTTAAGGTCAATCACCAAACTTGCGTTATCAATAGAGACGTTTTGCTTTATTTAAAAACTTTAATTTCTAAATTTGACGTTATATATGTTGATCCACCGTATAAAACACGAAAAATATTAGAAGTTTTAAATTTAGTTTTAAGGCAAAATATTCTAGCCCAAAATGGCCTAATAATACTCGAGCACGACAATTCACTGGACGATTTTGAAGACTGTATCAACCAAATTATAGTCAATAATCAAGAATATGTCTTACATAAAACAAAAAAATACGGCCAGACCTATTTAACCTATGTGGGCAGAAATTAAGTTTAAAATTTAATTTATGTCAAAGCCCAATTCAGTCATAGCGTCTTTGATACCAACCCTGGAGCGCTGGCAGTAGTGCAACAAAATAATAGCCTGTTCGGTTTTTATAATGTTTTTCTGTAAATACTCACAAGCGGTAACGGCAATTTGCAGAATAAGCGAATCGACATTTTTATTTTGTACCAAAATAGAGCTTAATTTACCGCCATTGTTGATTTGGGTTTTATTAGCCGATTCAAAATCTTTAGCATCCATAAGGCCAGCGTTTATCAATAACTGAATAGCGTCATAAACAATTTGCGGGTCATTTTCGGTTTGTTTTTTAGCTACTTCAAGGTCGCGCAATACTTTTTTATTTTCTAGTATAAGCGTTTTTAATGCGTCATCAAGGTTAATAGAACCCGATCGCACAACCTCTTGTAAGGCTAAAGCTGACTTTAAAATACTGGCTGGCAATATCCTAGCGTCGACAAGCAGTTGACCCAATGGCGGACCTTGAATTTTAGTATCATTGGATCCAGCAATTTTGCTGCCTAATTCTTCAGGTATATGTATATCAACGTTACCACCACGTTCGTGGGTTCGTCGCAAGGCCACAGCGGCTTGAGCCTTAGACAAGGTTTTAGCCTTAATCATATCCTGCAACTGTAAAGCTGCGTCAATAGTTGGTTCTGGAACGAGTTTGGCCTCTATTAAGAAGGCTCCCAGCATAATATTAGGCCGTTTTTTTATTAAATTATCGTCCAGCGAAACTTTATTAGCTAAGGCCTGACCACCAGAACCGGTATTAAGATTATTTAAACCAGTCTGAATTAAACTTAAAGACTGAGCTGCCTGGGCCACATTATTACTCAAACCGACGTTGGCGTTTTCTTGATACGGAAGATTTTCTGGGTTTTGGCTGGCATTGAAACTATTGGGATACGGATTATTAGGTGGATACTGGTTTATATTGGGATTATTTGGATACGGATTATTAGGTGGATACTGGTTTATATTGGGATTATTTGGATACGGATTATTAGGTGGATACTGATTAATATTAGGGTTATTTGGATACGGATTATTAGGTGAATATTGATTTATATTGGGATTATTGGGATATGGGTTATTGGGGTATGGCGTATTAGGCGGATATTGGTTCACATAAGGATTATTTGGGTACGGCGTATTAGGCGGATACTGATTTATATTGGGGTTATTAGGATATGGCGTATTAGGTGGATACTGATTTATATTGGGGTTATTAGGATATGGCGTATTAGGTGGATATTGATTTATATTGGGGTTATTGGGATATGGCGTATTAGGTGGATACTGATTTATATTGGGGTTATTGGGATATGGCGATTGGTTGTCTGGTCGACCTGGCGGTACCAACTTATCAGTGTCGCTAGCCACCGTTTTACTAGGTTTTTCATCGAGAACAGAATTTTGCAGGCCCTGGCTTAGAATACTAGCTAAGGGTTTGTTGATCTTGGGGGGAGGAGCAGTGAAATGAATAATATCGTTTAATAACTCCATATCGGTAAAGTTTTGAGACCACAGTATTCTAGAGTTCTTACCCTGTTCATACAACGCCCAAACTGGCACTTGACCGCCCAGTTCAACCCTGACCGTAAGACTATAACCAACATCAGCCCCTTCTAGTTTCCAGGGCAGTTCAACCGTACAGCCACGGGTTTTTTGCGCCGTCTCTAAACTTATGTGTAAGTGGTCAATAGTCGGGTACTTCTTTAATGCTTCTAGCTTAACGTGTTTTTTATACATTGTTGTTTAGTTCTAAATAATTCTGAGGGAAATTAAAATTAATTAATTGTATATAGTTATAATTCC
>JAJYFO010000132.1 GCA_021785395.1 bacterium
AAAAAAACAACTGCCAAAAAAGCAACCGCCAAAAAAGCAACCGCTAAAAAAGCAACTGCTAAAAAAGCAACTGCTAAAAAAGCAACTGCTAAAAAAGCAACTGCTAAAAAAGCAACCGCTAAAAAAGCCACAGCTAAAAAAACAGTAGCTAAAAAAGCCACAGCTAAAAAGGCTACAGCTAAAAAAACAGTAGCTAAAAAAGCCACAGCTAAAAAGGCCCCAGTCAAAAAAGCCACAGCTAAAAAGACGGTAGCCAAAAAAGCCACAGCTAAAAAGACGGTAGCCAAAAAAGCCACAGCTAAAAAAACGGTAGCTAAAAAAGCCACAGCTAAAAAAACGGTAGCTAAAAAAGCCACGGCTAAAAAAACGGTAGCTAAAAAAGCCACAGCTAAAAAAACAGTAGCTAAAAAAGCAGCCGCTAAAAAAACAGTAGCCAAAAAGGCCACTGCTAGAAAGGCTCCAGCCAAAAAAGCAATCGCTAAAAAAGCCGGAGCTAAAAAGTCAGTAACTAAGCGCAGAAGTATCGTTGCCAAGAAAAAGAACAATGGTTCTGAATCATCCATGATGCATCACGAAAACGGATCTCATGAATCACACGAATCCCATTCAGAACATGAACATAATTTAAATAATTAATTATTTAAATAAACAAACTTTAAGGGCCCATGAAAAACGTTAAAGTTCTTCGTGGGCTCTTTTAACGATTGACTTAATATCTATAGAATTAACGTCCGAACTGACTTTTAGATTTTCATTTAAATTAAAATACGCCAGGAATTCGATATTTCCGCTACCGCCTTTTATCGGCGAGTATGTTAAATCTAATAGGTCTAAATTTAAACAGGAAAATTTTTTTACTACAGACTCAACTGTCATTAAATGAGTTTGTGGGTTTTTGATAATTCCGCCTTTTTCAATTAATTCTTTACTGCATTCAAATTGTGGCTTAATTAAACATATAATTTTGGCATTTTTATTCAATAAGTCTAAAACTGCTTCAATAATTTTGGTCAGCGAAATAAAAGATAAATCGATTGCGGCTAAACTTGCAATATCTTCGTTAGCGTACAAATTCTCGCGTTTTAAATACCTTATGTTAGTTCTTTCAATTACGCTAACCCGTTTATCCTGCCTAAGTTTCCAGTCAATTTGGCCATAGCCTACGTCGATCGCGTATACTTTTTGGGCTTTGTGCTGGAGTAAGCAATCGGTGAATCCGCCGGTTGAAGCACCTATATCTAAACAGATTTCGTTTTCTGGAGATATCTTAAAATACTGCAAGGCTTTTTCAAGTTTATAGCCAGCGCGACTTACGTATTTAGGCTGGATAAACCAGTTGCAAAATTTAATAGCTGAGTCGGTATCGACTTTTATGCCAGGCTTAGTAATTTTTTGGTCATTAACTAAAACGGCTCCTTGAATAATGGCACTTTGGGCAATTTCACGCGATTTTAACAACCCCTTTTCAACTATCAGAATATCTAAACGTTGTTTTTTTAACATTAATTGATAAAAGCCTATTTTTTTTAAGCAAATTATATTTTTCAAGTAGAATTATAGTTATTAGAGAATTAACGCTTTTTTGAAAGTCATGGAGCAGACCTGGCTGGATGAAGACACCGCCTTGAAAGCGGCTGCCCGAAAGGGTTGGGGGTTCGAGTCCCTCCTGCTCCGCCACTTATTTTATGGCCAAATTGTCTAATTCGACAAATTCTGGTTTAATTACTTCTTGGAATATTTGAGCCTTGTTGGCGTATTCGAATAATTTTTGGATACCCATTCGCCCTTGCGTCCCATAATCTACGGTGAATTCATTGACGTACATACCGACAAATTTATCGGCTAATTTTGGATCCATGTCACGGGCAAAGGTCAGAGCATAGTCAAGAGCTTGGCTGCGATTGGCCAACGAATACTTTATAGCGTTAGTCAAAAGTAGGGTTAATTTGTTGATGAGTTCTTTGGGCAAGTCTTTGCGAATTACATTTCCGCCTAATGGCAGTGGTAGTTGGGTTAATTCATACCACCATTGGCCTAGGTCTAATAAGTTAATCAAACCAAATTCGCCATACGTTAACTGGCCTTCATGGATGATTAAACCAGCGTCTATGTCGCCGTCGACTACAGATGCCATTATTTTGTCAAAAGGCATTTCGACGGTATTTAAGTTTTTTTGATAAATTGAAAGGGTTAGATAAGCCGTCGTTAATTTACCCGGTATACCAATTTTAAGCTTGTCAATATCGCTTAACTTGACACCTGGTTTAGCTACTAGAATCGGACCGTATTTATTACCCATACTGGCTCCACAAGGCATTAAATAGTATTTGTCCTTAACAAACGGATAAGCCGCCATTGATATGGCGCTAACTTCGTAGCGACCTAATTTGGCGTCTTCGTTGAGACTTTGAATATCTTTTAGTACCTGGTTGATTTTTAAACCACAAGCGTCGAGTTTTTCTTTGGCCAGGGCGTAAAACATAAAAGCATCGTCACTGTCTGGGCTATGTGCGATGGTTATTTCCTTGATTGAATTCATTGGTTAACCTCAACTAATATAAAAAAGTACATTATCTTATACTAGATGAAATTTTTAAAGGCTAATTAGCTAATATAGCAATCTTTTTTTACCTTACACCAATATTAATCGAATTCTTTGGGTGTTGGCAGAGCAAATTGGCTGGATACGGCTGGTGTTTCGTATATTTTTTTTAGTGTATTAATGTCCATTTTACTAACGCCTGGTTCACTAAAACTTATTTTAGGGTTATTCATCGATTTGGCGTAGTTATAGCTACTTAGCATATTCAGGCCAGGAATATAAGCCATTCCGTTGCGGCGGTAATTTTTCCTCTGGACCATGAAAGGGTCACCTGACATTAGGTCGCCTTTAAAATCGCTATGCCCAAAAATTCCCAGAGCGTGTCCTAAATCGTGGGCGAAAGCCGTTTTTAAAACCCTTTGAGGGATATTGGACGGATAATTGGTTGGTTTTAAAAGGTATATTTCACTTTTAATATTATTGGGTTGGGCGATTATTCTGGTTATGCCGATGCGATTTTTCGGTAAAGTATTGACAAAAATAATTTTAATGTCGGGATTATCGTTTTCGGCGACGATTTTTAAGGGGATGTATTTACCCCAGGTTTTTATGCCATAGTCTAATTCTTTTTCATAGTCACTATTAATCCCTTCTGGTAGGCTTATCGTTACAGGAAATTGGTCAAATCTAATTACGTTATTATTCTCAAAACGAGTTATATTGCTGAAAAAATCGCCGTCTTTGGCTGTGTATGGAATGCTTGCGACAATGCATTCGATATTGGACGTTTTGGGCAGTTTTACTTTGTTTTCTAAGGCTTTTAGGCGATTTTGTGCGCTGCCGGTTTTTATGCTGCCAAAAACTTCGCGGTCTAGATGGTTTAAGCGCTCGTCGATTGAGTGTTCATCGTAACTGGATTTGAATAAATACATTTCTAGAGCCTTAATTTTGGGCAATAGTTCTTTGTCTTGTGGACTTACCGTATTTTCTTGATTGATTGAATCAGGGTTATTCATCAATTGATTCAGCTTGGCGTCGATGTCTTGAGGGTTGACACTTGGGTTGGCCTGGTTATAACTATCGGGCTGGGCATAATTGTTAGGCTGGGCATAATTATTAGGTTGGGCATAATTATTAGGTTGGCCGTTGTTATTTCGCTGATAACCTTCACCGACTGGGTTAGGGCTTGGGTAATTAGGGGCTGGTTGATTATTATTGCTGGGATTATTGGGTTGGGTGTTATTGGGCGAGATAGAATCGTATTTGGCTTGATTGGTATTAATAGGTTGAAAAACGCTGTTATTGGGCTTACTTTGAACGGGTGAAAAAAGTAAAGTTAATAAAAGGTTTAAAGTTGTGAGGCAAAAAATCTTGGTTGTTTTCATTTAAATCAAATTTTCCTTATAGATATCAGCTATGCTAAGACTTAACTGTAAGTCATTGATCGAATCACTTAAAACTGACCTTAGCATTTGACTCGAATCGGTCACGATTTGCTCGATTAAACTATAGAGTTCGAAGTCAAAGGTCTTTAAATCGAGGCGGGTTTTTTCAACCGAAAAGGCGGCTATCGATTCGGCAAAAAATTCTTCGCTGCTTTGTTTACTATAACCAGAATAAAAAATTCTATCCTGAAATTGATTTCGTGTGATAATTTCGCTGCGACCGTCATACCCACTAGGGTACGGGAAAAGTTTCTGCGATTTTTCAAACCTGGTTTTATATAATTCAGCTATTCTGTTTTGAGCTTTTTGATTTAAAACAAATTCTAGTTGATGTCCAAATTCATGGCTTACTACCATATTTACTCTGGTTTCAATGTGGTTGGGGTTGCTTAATACCATTAAATTGCATAATGGTCCTTCGTGAAAAAAGAGTTTTATTTCAGTTTCAAACTCCCCTTTATCAAGGGTAACATTGCCGGTTCTTACTCCAGTTACTCCACTGGCTCCGTGCCTTATATCGCCAAAGGCACAATTGCCCTCGCTTTTGCGGACAGTCTGTAAAATTCCACAAGCCGCCCATAACGTCAAGTTTTCGTTGACGTATTTTTTCTGGATACTCGTTAAACTGTCGTAATCTTCAAAGTAGCGAATTATTTCGTTTTCGATATAACTTCTATTGGGTCGATTAAGGGTTTTGGTATAGTCATAATTAAATTTTTCACCGTCGTGGTGCTGGCCTGTAAACTTAAAGTTTAATAGGCTATTCTCATCTAGCTTGACGCTATTGCGTCTACTTTTGGGACAACGCAGATAAATATCGCCTAAATCATCAAAAATGCCTAAATAATTATGCTCACTACTGCATATCCGGCCATTTACGACCTTAAACAGTTTACCGTCATAGTAAAGGTCTCCGCTAGGAGCTTTGATTTTTTCAGGCAATTCAAGGCTCAAGCCAAACGAATCCTGGCCGCGGAAACTTAAATTACTTATTAAATCTATAAAAAAATTATTGCGATGGTTGCCTATAGTATTGCCTTTGACCTGCATAAAGCCGTCGTCATAAATTTTGCCTATAACGAGACCGTCTTTTATCACTTGACCATAGTCGACGATAATAAACTCGGTTTCACCTATTTGTATAAAACCACTTGGTCCAGGATTTTTAGTAAGTGTAGAATTATTCAAGATTTTTAATTGGCTTTAAAAAAATAATTTATATTTTAATTATACCTTTTTATAGGCGTATTATTTTAGGAAAATTTAATTTTTGATTGTCATTATATAACGATAGGTTTTTGTTTTGGGCAAAACCGAAGATATATTTGTACTTAAAGATTAATAAAATGTGTTAGTATTTGACTTGTAATTTTTTTGTATCGTAAAGAATATGTTTAAGGCCTGGCTCAAAGAAAAATTTAAAAAATCAGCCGATTTTCACTGGCTTTTGACTATGCAGGCCAATAAAACGTTATCGGGTATCGAGGCTTTTAGTGAGTGGATTAACGATGAAACTTCGTCAAGATGTCAGGTCGTTCGAGACTTAGAGCATGACGCCGATTTGTTGAAGCTTGAAATTGGTCATAAATTAGTCGAAACATTTGTAACTCCTCTTGACCGTGAAGATATTTACGACTTATCGCAACTTCTCGACGAAGTCATAAATAGTGCTAAATCTTTAGTTCGTGAAATCGAAGCCTTGGGTAAACCTGAGTTAAATGACTTTATTCGTGATATTAATAACGAGTTAATCATTGGTACAAAACATTTGCACGATGCTTTTGAAAATCTAAAGACCAATTTAAAAGAGGCTTCAAATCACGCTAACCTGGCTCGTAAGTCGCAGAATAAGATAAGTAAACTATACCAGCAGGCAATTCATAGTTTGCTGGGCAGCGATGATCTAAAAAAAATTATAATCTTAATGGAAATATACCGAGGTCTTCTGATTATAGGTGAAAAAATAGATTTAGTGGGTGAAAAATTGCTCCATACGATAATTAAAATTTACTAGATATATTCATAAATTCATGCCTTTTATTGTTTGTAATAAATTTTTTTGTATTATAAAAATGGTTGACTAATTTGCTGTACTTTGTGATAGTTTTGTGTTTGATTTATACTGTAACCAACGGTTTTCAGGATGGGTCGAGTGTCGCTGCGACACCTATAATGTCCAGAGCCATGACCAAGTATCAAACTATAATTCTCGTTTCTTCTTTTGAATTTTTAGGGGCGATATTTGGTGGTTCTAGAGTTGCTAATACTATTCATGATTTGAGTTCGTACCCAATTTTTCAACAAAACTTACTGACTATTTTGGCCAGCGCCTTATTGGGAGCTATTTTATGGAATTACATTACCAGAATCATTAAATTTCCCTCTAGCTCTACGCACGCTTTAGTCGGTGGAATACTTGGCAGTTTATGGGCGGTTAATTTTTCTTTTGTATACGTAGTTTGGGGTAATTTGAATTATGTCTTTAATTCAACTGGAATTTATAAAATTGTCATAAGTCTGTTTTTATCGCCAATTCTTGGTTTGGTCTTTGGTTCGATCGTATACAAATTATTGCTCATGATATTAATTAAATCGTCAACAAGGGTCAACGTTTGGCTTAAAAAATTGCAGTTGCCGGTTACGGCTATACTGTCTTTTGGCCATGGTGCCAATGATACCCAAAAAGCGATGGGAGTTATGATTTTGGCTTTAGAATGTTTTGGGCATCAAGTAATTAATAGTATTCCTTTGTGGGTCAGAATTTTAGAAGGCGTGGCCATGGCTATCGGTATTTTTCTGCTAGCTCAAGGAATAGTGCGCCGAGTGGGCAGCGGTATTTATAAACTAAAACCCGTCCACGCTCTGGCTTGTCAAATTACATCAAGCTCTATTATCGTGACAGGGTCTGTTTTAGGTGGACCGGTTTCAACTTCGCAAATAATTGCCTCAAGTGTAATGGGTGTAGGTACGGCTGATAGGTATAAAGGTGTCCATTGGTACGTCGCCAAAGACATGTTTGTCGCTTGGTGCCTTACTATTCCGATATCAGCCATTATTTCAGCCCTTTTATACTTATTGATATTTAAAAACATATAGTTGTGCAATAACTAATAAGTTTCGATATATTTAATATCGTCGTCTAGTTATTTAAATCTAGTTACTATTTTTCTAAGACAAGACTTAAGCGTAACTATTATCTATATTATGATTTATGGATTTCGTTGACGCCGGTTAAGTTTACACTTTTGTTAAAACTCAATTGTGTTTATTGATACTATTATTACTAAAAGTGTTAATAACGGTATAGTTGATGCTTTACAGAAAATAGGCAGTCAAACTGTATGTATAGATGAAAGCAAGTTTATTAAATCTGGAATAAGTCGTTTAAGGCTGTATATGTAATAAATCTAAGATTGGCATAAATACAGCCTTGGTTGTGAAATATAGGTGTTAGTGATATCTTTAATCAATCTTAATAAACTTATAAATTTACTGAGAATTAA
>JAJYFO010000015.1:0-5857 GCA_021785395.1 bacterium
TAGCTTTACATTTAATTAATAACGGTGCGTTAAAACTTCTTAGTCAAGACGTAAAATCTATCTCTAATTAAAATGCAGAATAAGATTTTAATTACCAGAGACGCAAAGCAAAATATCGATTTTAAATTTAAACTTGAAAATAAAGGTTTTCTGGTCTATGAATTTCCGGTTATTGAAGTTAAGGAATCTGCTAATCTGGATAATTTAAACGAGGCTTTGGCTAATTTAATTGATTATGACTGGCTTATTTTAGCCTCTGTCAATGCCGCCTCTATAATTTGCGCACAGTGCATAAGTTTAACAGGAAGCCTAACAATTTTAAATAATATTAAAATAGCTACTATAGGTGCAAAAACCAGAGATTTTTTGCTAGAAAAAAATATTAAAGTTACTTTTGTGCCACAAAATTTTGTAGCTGAAAATTTTGTCAGTGGATTTCCTGACTATCCTAATCTAAATAATTTAAATATTTTATTTCCACGAGCTAGCCTGGGTCGTGATTATATTACCAAAAAACTAACCTTAGCCGGTGCCAAGGTTAATGAAATACATATATACGAATCGAATTTACCGGGAAATATTGAACAAAAAATTTGTCTTTTGCAAAAATTTTTACTAGATGAAAAAATAAAAATAATAACTTTGTTAAGTTCTCAAACGGTTATAAATTTTCATTATATATATACTATGGCTAATTTATCGCTGAGCAACTTAATTTTTGCTTGTATTGGTCCACAGACGCGTCAAACTGTATTAGATAACTTTCCTGGTTTTTGTGTCATACAGCCAGAAACTTATACAACCGATTGTTTAATCGATGAAATTGAAAAATATATAAATACTACTAATCAGTTATAATATATTATTAATATTTTAAGGAATTTTTATGGAATTAGCCGTGCATGGAATAGTTAGATATCAAGGTATTGGTGTCGCTAAGCTCGACGTTTTAATCTATAGCCCAAAAAATAATGTGTTAAACTTTGAAAAGCTGACATCTACTAATTCTAAAGGTGAATTTGTATTTAGCCTTGTACCAGGAAGTTATAAATTAAGTATTGTTCCAAAGTCAGAGACTAGGTTGGTACCTGTTTTATTAGATGTATTTGACTTAAACCAAGATTATTATACTGAAATCACTTTAAATTCTGGTTTTTATCTGACCGGTAAAATATATAACGCTAATTCTAAACAGTTTTTGCAAATCTATAGCCAAAATACTAACTTACTAGTTCAAGAAATAGCTTTAGGTGATGATTTTAATTTTAGTACGGTAGTTTCTTCAGGTAGTTATTTTGTGGTTTTAAAGGAAAATAATTATGCCTGCGTATTAAGTACTAGGCTAAACATCGATAAGGATTCAGAATACTTTAATACTGCTTTTGAAACTATTGAATACAAATTTAAGCTTAGTAATTTTGCTGATTTTGAAAAGAATACCCTGTATTCAGTTGACGTCATACCGCAGAATATGGTCGAGTTTTTAACTAAACAGGTTTTAAATATAAATACTAAAATTAGTGTTGAAGATAACTTTAATTTAAAACTTGAAAGCAAAAAAAATTATTTTTTGAAGATAAACTTTGCCAGTTTCTATTATATTTATCATTTAAATCTTTATGAAATTGACCCTAAGATATTGCATGTTATTGATTGCTCAACGCTTAAACCCATAAAGTATAATGAATTGAACCAAAACGCCAGTTTAAAAATTAAATTGGTTGATGAAAATAATTCACCAGTAAAAAAAACAGCTGTATTTTATTTTTTATATAATAAAGAGAATAAGAATCAGCTTGAAGAATTGATAAGTGGGGCTTTGTTATCACAAAACTATGGCATAACTGATGAATCTGGTAGTATTAAGTTCGATTTGTCTGAACAGATTTATGCCCTTTATATTTATCCGTTTTTGGATGAAAATCTGCGCCCCAGGTTTATCCAACAGATTTCGGTTATTGGTAATATGCTTAAATCTTTTAAAATCGAAAATAAATAAATGCTTTAGAGGATCTAATAATAAATTTAAAATTAATATATTATTTTAGCGTGATATCTTCAAGCTAACCAGTGTAATATATGTAAATAATTAGTGTTGTATATATAAATTAGGAGTGCTTTGTATGTTGAATGAAACTATAAACAAAGAAAATTCACTAAAAGAAGAAGCTGCGCTTTTAATGGAGCGCGACCTAGAATTTAGATCGCAGGTAATCTATTTTATTGTCGTAGATAGATTTTTTAATGGAAATAAAGACAATGATTCAGGCACGGATGATTTTTTGTTCGACCCAACCCAAAAAGATTTCCATAAATACTGGGGTGGCGATTTGCAGGGTATTATTGATAAATTAGACTATTTAAAAGACTTGGGCGTTACAGCTATATGGGTTACGCCACTATTTGAGCAGATTGAGAAAACAAGCTTTAGTACTGCACCCATCCATGGATATTGGACACAAGACTTTAAGCGTATTAACCCACGCTTTGTCGGTAATAAAGAACATACTAGTTTGTTTAATCATGACCATACTACCTTTGATGAATTGATTAAACAAATGCACGCAAGAGGTATGCGTCTAATCCTTGATATTGTCTGTAACCATAGTTCACCTGACGCTCAGGGTGTTAAGGGAAAACTCTATGATGATGGTGTTTTAATAGCCGATTTTAATAATGATGTGAATAATTGGTACCATCATTATGGTGAAGTCACAGACTGGAGCGATGAATGGCAGGTTCAGAACTGTGAATTAGCTGGTTTGGCAACTTTTAACGAAAACAATGATGACTATCGAAACTATATTAAATCAGCCATTAAGCTTTGGCTTGATCGAGGTGTCGACGCGCTAAGAATAGATACGGTCAAGCATATGCCTATATGGTTTTGGCAAGAATTTACCAGTGATATATTAAAGCACAAGCCAACTACGTTTATGTTTGGTGAATGGATTTTCAGTCATCCAGCTGATGAAAAGTCGGTTGAATTTGCTAATAAATCTGGTATGTCTATGCTCGATTTTGGCTTTTGTACGGCTGTTCGTCAGGCTCTTGGTGAAAATAATGAAGCTGGCTTTAATTTGATTAATGAAATTTTTGCTCAAGATTTTAAGTATAATAACGTAACTGAACTTGTAACTTTTATTGAAAACCACGATATGCCAAGGTTTCTTTCTTTGGGATGTGATAATTCGGCGATGGAAATGGCAACTTATCTACTTTTGACATCACGAGGAATACCTTGCTTGTATTATGGTAGCGAGCAGTATTTGCATAATGATACCGATGGTGGAATAGATCCTTATAATCGACCAATGCTGGAAAATTTTGACCAAAGTGGTCCATTTTATAAAAATATAAAAATCTTAAGTGAACTACGTCAGAAAAACCCCAGCATCAAATGGGGTGGTCAGTGGGTTAAATATTTAACAGCTGATACATTTTGCTTTACCAGGCGATACTGTGATTCTAGGTGTTTTGTAGCTCTAAATCGAGGTTCTGGTGTTGATCTAAATGATCTGGAAACTGAGTTATCTGACGGTGATTATAGTTGTTTGCTCACCAATAAACAGATTAAAATTAACGATGGAAAAATCGCTAGTCTTAATCTTGGACCAAAAGAAACTATTGTTTTAAGCCAGTCAGGTAAGTCGGCTACCGGAAAAGTTGTTGTCAGAGTGCAACTAAATGGTATTGAGACCCAGCCAGGCCAAACTGTAGCTATAATCGGTGATTGCGTAGAGCTTGGCAATTGGTGCATTGGACTATCGCAGCCACTTGAATATATTAATGAAAATACGTGGTTTACCGAACTTGTATTTAATGAAAGCGCTGGTCAGCTGATTGCCTATAAATACGTTATTCTCGATAATGAAAAACTTATACCGGTTCGCGAAAACTGCACAACTAGAAAGCGGTTGCTAATCGACCGAGGTGTCACAAAATGGCGTGACCAGTGGGAAAATTCATAAGTTTTTTAAAGCAGATAATTTTATAATTTTATTGACGTTTTGATAAGAATATTTAAATTAGCCATTTGACTGTAGTAGGTCAAGGTTGTCTGTTACTGATTGGCTAAACTTGGTCAATAAAATCGTTTTAAGTTTGTTTTTGTGACCGTATTTTATTATTATGTCTGCTTTAGCCAGTTTAAAATATTTGGCTAGTAGCGTTATTATGGCCTTATTGGCTTCGTTGTCGTTTGGCAAAGCGTTGACTTTAACCTTGAGCCTATTGTTTATAATTCCTTCAACGGCGTTTGCGCTTGCGCCAGTTTGTACTTGGATATTTATTAATAGACCTTGCGTTGTAATATTGTAAAGTTTGGTCTGGTCAATATTTTTTGAGTCGTTAGGTTTATTTGGGGTCAATTTTTTTTGTCTTTGTGGCGTATCGCTATTAACTAGGTAAATATAATAATGCAAACGAATTTATAATTTACCACATATTTAACTTCAGCCAAACACGTTTGGTATTATAGGGATACCAAAAAGAGAATTGATTATTAATACCAAAGAATTTTTAACGTTTCGAGAATTGGAAGCGTTTGCGGGCTTTTTTGCGGCCGTATTTTTTACGTTCTTTAATGCGTGAGTCGCGGGTCAGCATGCCTTCGTTGCGAAGCATAGCCCGGTTTTGCGGAGCTGCTTCAGCCAAGGCTCTGGCTATGCCGTGACGGATGGCATGGCATTGACCGGTGATACCACCACCATGAACCAGTATTATGGCGTCAAAACGATTTACCGATTCGGTAACATTAAGAGGGCGAGCTAAGTATTCTTTTAAACCCACGCGACCGCCAAAGTAATCTTCAAGATCGCGATTGTTGACGGTTATATTGCCCGTGCCTGGTACCAGACGAACCCTGGCTATGGCTTCTTTGCGACGACCTGTTCCATAATATTGAATTGCGTTTGATGTCATTTTATTGATTTTCCTTGATATATAATTAATGAATAATTGGTATTAAACTGTAACTTTTAGTTCTTTTGGCATTTGGGCTGCATGGGGATGGTTCGAGCCAGCGTAGACTTTTAGTTTGGTAAACTGTTGGTCGCCTAAACGGTTGTGGGGGAGCATACCACGCACGGCTCTTTCAATTATGGCTTCGGGCCTGCGAGCTCTTAAGCTCTTTAAAGTTTCTTGTTTGAATCCGTGTGGGAAGCCAGAGTGATGGTAATATATTTTGTCGGTTTCTTTATTGCCGGAAACTTTGATTTTTTCGGCATTAATAACTACGACAAAACCGCCACAGTCAACACTGGGACTAAAATTTGGCAGATTTTTGCCCCTTAGTACGTCAGCTACTTTGACAGCCAACTTGCCTAATATTACGTCACTGGCGTCGACGATATACCAGTCTCTTGTTACGGTTTCGGCGGTTGGGTGGTAGGTTTTCACGAGATAACTCCTTTTAAATTAGCAAAATAAATTATATTGGGGCGGGTATTTTACAGCCTTTAGCTCTAATCCCCAGGCTGGCGCTGTCGGTCCTAAAAGGTCCCTTTGTTTTGTCATAATCGCTTTCTCAATTATGCCAGGTTCAAGTTTGTTTAAACCAATCTGGACTAAAGTGCCAGCAATTATACGCATCATATTATATACGAAATGGTCAGCTTTGACTATAAGTTCTAGGCATTCTTCATTTACATTAATTAATTCTATACTATTTATCGTACATATTGTTGTAGAGTTGTCAGAATTGGCTGATTTGAAAGCTGTAAAATCATGACAACCCAAAAGCATTTGGCAGGCTAAACGCATATTGGTTAAATTTAGTTTATCTCGAACAAAGAAATGCGTTTTGGCTTTTAACGGTGACCTTTGCTCGGCGTTTAAGATTCGGTACGTGTAGGTT
>JAJYFO010000015.1:5867-26037 GCA_021785395.1 bacterium
GCGTGAAAAGACCTATCTATAGGGGTAATTTTTCTAACTGCAATATCATTTTTGATAATACCATTAATGGCCCAGATAAATTTTTTTAAATCGACGTCGGCGTCGATATCAATGTGGGCTACTTGGCCGCTGGCGTGGACGCCACTATCTGTCCGGCCACTTAAAATTACGTTGACTTTTTGTTTTAAATATACAAAAATCGCCATTTCCAGTTCGCCTTGAACCGTGCGCAGGTCTTTTTGAGCCTGGCTGCCGGCAAAATTATGGCCTACATATTCAATAAGTAGGGCTAGTCTTGGCATTGGCTGCTAAGTTAATTAGACAAGCTGTAGTATAGCCATCGGGCAGTTATCACCACGTCGATAGCCAGCTTTGATAATTCTGGTGTAGCCACCATTGCGCTCTTGGTATTTTTTGGCAACTTCGTTAAAAAGTTTGAAAGTCACTTCTTTGTCGTAGAGGCTGGCTCTGGCTTGACGAATTTTGTGGGCGCTGTCGGCCAAAGTTTGCAAAGCCTGTTTATCACCTTTTTTGGCGGCTTCTTGTAAATTTTTACGGTTGTCTAAATAGCCGTGTTTGCCAAGTGTAATTAATTTTTCGACGTGTGGCGCGCAGGCTTTGGCTCTGGCCAATGAAGTAAATATTTCATCATGCCTGATTAACTCAGTGGATAAGGCTCTTAAAAGGGCGTTACGCTGGTCAGCTGGTCTGGATAAGCGATGGCGGGGTCTATTATGACGCATGATAAATTGATCTCCTAATTAATAAATTGAATTACTTTCAACTAAATTTAAACCAAATGACCTTAGGCGTTCTAAAACTTCGTCGGCTGATTTTTTGCCAAAGTTTTTGATATTCATAAGGTCGTCATAAGATAATTTTAACAATTCGCCTAATGAATTGATATTGGCTCGTTTAAGGCAGTTATAGGCTCTTACCGATAATTCCAGTTCTTCGATAGAAATCGTACTATGCTTGCCTTCGGTCGTCGGTTGTGGCGTTGGGCTCGTCATTAAAGGACGTCCGGTTAATTCGGCTATCGGCAATAAGTGCTCAATCAATAAACTGGCAGCTTGAGATATAGCTTCGGTTGGGTCTATAGAACCATTGGACCATAATTCAATCGTTAATTTGTCAAAATCGGTCGATTGGCCAACTCTGGTTGGTTCAGTATTGTAGGCTACACGGCGAATAGGCATAAAGACAGCGTCCATAGGCAATAAGTCGATGGCCTGTTTTTGGTGCGAATGGGCTTCGGCTGGTACGTAGCCGGTACCACGTTCAACCGTTATTTCGGCGCGGAATCGACCGTCTTCAGCTAGATTGCATATAACCCAGTCTGGATTGATAACAATGGTATCACCAGGACAATATATATCATGACCGGTGACTGGACCTGGTCTTTGAACGTCAATTTGCAAATACTGTGGTTCATTGGAAAACGACTTAACGACTAAACCCTTTAAATTAAGCATGATGTCGATTACGTCTTCAAGAACACCAGGCACTGTTGTAAATTCATGGGTCACACCGTCGATGCGAATCGCTGTACAGCTAGATCCTTCGAGCGAGGACAAAAGCACTCGGCGCAATGAGTTACCTAATGTAGTGCCGTACCCTTTTTGTAATGGTTCAATGACAAATTTGCCGTACATAGTTCCGTCAGCGGCTGTTTTGTTTTCGATACATTTAATTTTTAAATTTTCCATTTTTAATACCTAACCTAATACTTAATAACACCTAAATTAAAATAAATAAAATTACCTTGAATAGTATTCAACAATAAACGCTTCTTTTATTGTTGGGTCTAATTCATCACGCTCTGGCATGCGAGTTATGCTTATTGTCATATTTTCCTTGTCGTAATTCATCCAAACAGGTGGTGTCAATTCGGGTGAATTTTCTAGCAGGGTTTTTATTAATTTGCGAGCCTTATCGGTTACACTAATTACCTGCTCTGGTCTTATTGGGTAGGAAGGAATATTTACTTTTTTGCCGTCAACCAAAAAATGACCGTGTAAAATTAACTGCCTGGCCATTGCTCTGGAAGGAATCAGGCCGCTTTTATGGACAATATTGTCGAATCTCGACTCGAGCAATTGCAATAATCTTAAACCAGTTGGCACTTTTTTCTGGCGTGAAGCCTTTTCAAAATAGCTAGAAAACTTAGTTTCTAGAATTCCGTACATGTTGCGCAATTTTTGTTTTTCTCTTAACTGAATCGCATATTCAGTTGGTTTTTTGCGTTCCTGACCATGTTGACCAGATGCGTAGTGACGTCTTTCTATAGCACATTTAGTGGTATAGCAGCGACCTGCTTTTAAAAATAATTTAACCCCTTCGTTACGGCACAACTTGCAAACCGATTCTGTATACCTAGCCAATTGCTTATCTCCTTGTTTCTCAAAAATTAAACGCGACGTTTTTTGGGTGGACGGCAGCCATTATGTGGTATTGGCGTAACGTCTTTGATTAGGGTGATTTCTAGACCAGCGACCTGTAGAGCTCTTATGGCAGTTTCCCGACCGGCTCCAGGTCCTTTGACCATAACTTCAACCTGGCGCATACCTGAATCCATGGAACGTTTGGCGACCATTTCAGCGGCTTGCTGAGCAGCAAATGGAGTACCTTTTTTGGCTCCTTTAAAGCCTACCGCACCGGACGACGACCAGGCCACAACCTGACCAGTGGGGTCCGTCGAACACACTATGGTATTATTAAACGTACTTTGGATGTGCACTACACCGATTGGTACGATTTTACGGTCTTTTTTCTTGACTCTTACTTTACTTCCTTTAGCCATTATAGTTTTCCTTAAATTAAATAATTTTTATCCCTTAATGTTTATTTACCTGGAGCTTGTTTTTTGCCAGCTACAGTCACACGTTTACGGCCACGGCGGGTGCGGGCGTTGGTTTTGGTTCGTTGTCCACGAGTGGGTAAACCCTTGCGGTGTCTTTGACCACGATAGCAGTTAATTTCTATTAATCTCTTAACGTTGAGTCCTTCTACCCGCCTTAAGTCACCTTCAACCTGAAGACCTGATTTTTCAACTTCTTCACGCAGTTTACTTATTTCCTCTTCGTTGAGGTCAATTACCCGTTTAGTGGATAAGATATTTAGTTTATTGAGTATTTTGGACGATAAGGTACGACCAATACCATAAATATAGGTCAGTGCTATATGAATGGGTTTTTGTCTTGGCAAATCTAATCCAGCTATTCGTGCCATTAATTGCTAACCTCCTTAACCTTGACGTTGTTTGTGTTTGCGATTCTCACAAATTACGGCAATACGCCCTTTGCGCCTAATTACTTTACACTTTTCACACATTTTTTTTACTGATGCTCTAACTTTCATTCCAACACCTTGTCAAACGACTACTACCAATACGTTATACTTAAAGTACGTTCAAGTTACTATTTGAACATTATATATCAAGTCAACCCAAATATGGGTCTTGTAAATATATTATTAAACCTTTAATGAAAAATTTTACAAAACTAATCTTTTATTCTATAAGTTATCCTTCCCCTTGTCAAATCATAGGGTGTCAACTCGATTTTTACCCTATCACCGGGTAAAATGCGAATAAAGTTTTTACGAATCTTGCCAGAAACGTGAGCTAAAACTTTATGTCCGTTGTCAAGCTCGACGCGGAACATAGCATTAGGTAAAGATTCTTTAATAGTTCCTTCGAATTCAATTACACCTTGTTTATTCATTAATATCCTCGTTTGGGCGTTTAGTTAGTATTATAGGTGAACCCTGGGTAATAAGTAAGGAATGCTCAAAATGCGCAGAGTATTTATAATCTTGCGTTACCACGGTCCAGCCATCGTTTTTTGTTCTAACCTTATCGCCACCTTGATTAAACATTGGTTCAATAGCAATTACCATTCCTTCCTTTAATTTTATTTTACTATTAGTTCGGTAATTAAATATGAAAGGTTCTTCATGTAAATTTTTTCCGATACCATGACCGCCATATTCGCGGACTAAACCGTATGAATTTGATTTGGCCACGTCTTCGATAGCGCCACCGATCTCATCTAAGTTGGCGCCAGCTTTGGCCTGTTTGATCCCAGCGTAAAGGCTTGACTGGGTATCTTTTATAAGTTTAAGCAACTTAGCTGTTACTTGGCCACAAGGTACAGTTACAGCTGTGTCGCCGATAAAATTGTGCATTTTACCGTCGACCTCGGCTTTAATCGTCACACCAATGTCTAGGCTTACAATGTCGCCGTCTTTTAAAATTCTTTTAGGGCTTGGGATCCCGTGAACGACTTCTTCGTTTATGGAAATACACAAAGTCGCTGGAAATTGCCGGTAACCTTTAAAAGTAGGAATTCCACCGTGCTCTAAGATTAGGTCGCAAGCCAAATTATCCAGGTCTTTGGTCGAAACTCCGGGTGCTACTTTATTCATTACCTGTTCTAAAACAAAGCCTGCTATGTAGCCAGCCTTCTTGTATAAGTCAATTTCAGCGGTTGTTTGAATCATTGTATTAATGCGCTTTGGCAACTTCCTTAAGGGCGTTTAGAATACGGTTAAAAACATCTTTAGTTGCTAAACTGGCATCAATATTGACTAGAATTTTTTGCTTTTGGTAATAATCAATCAATGGCTGGGTTTGTTCAAAATAAGTCTTAAGCCGTACTTTAACTAAATCTTCTTTATCGTCAGCGCGAATAATAAGTTCATGGCCACAACTATCGCAAATATTGTCTAATTTAGGCGGACTGAATTTTATGTGATAAACTTTATTACAGGCTTTGTTAGAACAGACTCTTCGACCGGTTATGCGTAGCATTAATGGTTCGCTATCCATGTCGAGGTTAATTACACAGTCGAGTTTTTGGTTTAAGTCGGTAAGCATGATATCAAAACTCTGTGCTTGAGCCAGGTTACGCGGAAAACCGTCGAGGATATAACCGGTTTTGAGACTGGTATCACTTAATTTTTCTTTAAACATGGCAATTAAAACCTCGTCTGGTACTAATAAACCTTTGTCCATATAGGTTTTAGCCATTTGACCCGACTTGGTATTTTGGGCAACGCTGGCTCTTAGTAAATCACCTGACGATAAGTGGGTAATGTTTAATTCACCGCTCAATAGCTGACACTGAGTTCCTTTACCGGCTCCAGGTGGTCCTAAAAATAATAAATGCATGCTTTACCTCCACCTTGAAAGTTTTAAGCTTCTTTAGAAGCGGTTGCCTTGAAAAGTCCGCGGGCCTGATATTTGGCCGATAAGGCGTGGGTTAGTATTTGTTTTTGGGTATCTATGGCGACACCAACTAAAATGATTAAAGACGTACTGCCAAGGCCACGTAAAGTCTGAATATAGGTAAATTGCTCAACATGAATAGGTAAAATAGCTATTATAGCTACAGCCGTAGCCCCGATAAAAATTAATTTATTAAGCGTCGTCTCCAGAAAATCAGAAGTTGGCTTACCCGGTCTTACCCCTTGAATAGCGCTGCCGCTACGTCTAAGGTTTTCGGCCATATCGCGCACCGGTAGTATCATAGATGCGTAGAAAAAGGCAAAGAACAAGATTAACAGAAAATAAGCTACGGAGTGTTCGGGTTTAGAATAAGTAAAGGTATTTATAGTCTCTTGGCAGATGAAACCCCAAACCGCTTGAACGATTGGAATCGCACAAAAGCCTTTGTAGACTGCGCCTAAACCCGGAACCTGGCATAATAAGTTGTATACAGCCGCCCATGGGTCAGCGTTGTTTTTGCCCATAAACGACATTACCGTGGTAGGGAACATAAAAGTAGACGAGGCAAAGATTATAGCCATAACGCCAGATGGATTAACCGGTAAGGGTAGGTAATTGTCGCCAACGTACATCTGGTTGCCAACGACTCTTTTTGAGCCTACAATGGCGATTTTACGCTGACCCAATTGCAAGCAGACCACTAATCCAGCTAAAATTAAAAACGTCCCAACTAAAAGCACGACACCCCAAGACGGTGACTGACCGGTTTGTACCGCGTCATAAGTGTTTTTTACCATAACCGGAATACGCGCTGAAATGCCTAGGAAAATTAACAGACTGGCTCCGTTACCAACTCCTTTTTCGGTTATCTGTTCGCCAAACCACATAATTAAGACCGCCGACGCGGTCATTAATATTGTACTGACGATTAAAAAAGGTATGCCAGGGGTTAAAACCAAGTCAGGATTATGAATTTTGCCGAGTAAATTTACGAGTGTAAAAGACTGGATGCTAGCAAAAAATATAGTCCCCATTCTAGTGTACTGTTGAATTTGCTTGCGGCCTTGTTCGCCCGAATTTTTTTGTAATTCTTCGAGTTTAGGTACGATATAGCAAAGCATCTGCATAATAATCGACGAAGTTATATAAGGACCAATACCCATTGAAAAAATGGATAGTCTATTTAAAGCACCACCGGTAAATAAATCATACATTCCTAAAAGGCTTTGCGCTAGCTCTGGGTGTTTAGTAAAAGCACCTGGGTCAACGCCGGGGATGGGAATATGCACGCCTATGCGATAAATAACTATAATGACTAGGGTAAAAAATATTCTCTCTTTAAGGCCAGCGCTGGCAAATAATTTTAAAAACTCTTCGACTGGGGGAATTTTGTCTTGTTTGGACTTTTTATTGGCTGTTTGCATTATTTACCTTAAAGATATGGAGAAAAAGTTATAAATCTAGCTATTGGTTATTATCTCTACTTTACCGCCGAGTTTTTCGATGGCGGCTTTGGCATTTTCGCTTATGTGGTGGCATTTAACGTTTAGTTTTTTGGTAAGCGTACCTTTGCCTAGAATTCTTAAACTGTCACTTTCATTGCGTAATATACCTTGTTCAACAAGCGTCCATGGGGTCACTTCGAAATTGTCGGGTAAGTCGTTCAATTTTTCGACATTAACGTAAACCCAATCTCGTCTTTTTACTTGGTCAAAATTATGGATTTTAGGCAGACGTCTAAATATTGGGGTTTGGCCGCCTTCAAAGCCAAAACGTCTAGCTTCACCCGACCTTTGTCCTTGACCATTATGTCCTCGGGTACTGGTTTTACCGTGGCCAGAACTGCGACCACGACCTACTCGTTTGGTTTTTCTTGTACTGCCATCGCTTGGCCTTAAATCTGATAATTCCACAAGCCTACTCCTTATAATTATTAACTATTGCTTACGTCGCAAACACTGACTAAGTGCTGCACTTTGTTGACCATGCCTAATATGGTTGGACTTTTAGCATGGACTACGCTTGAGCCATACTTGCGCAAGCCCAGGGCTCTTATTACGGCTATTTGAGTGGCTTTTTTACCAACCAAGCCTTTAACTAGGGTAATTTTAATCATGGTAATTTATGTTCTCCTAACAAAATGTATCTACGCCAGCATTTGTTTAATTGATATATTGCGTAGTCTGGCCGCATGTTCAAACGTTCTTAGGCGTTTGAGTCCGTCTATGGTTGCTCTGGCTACGTTGAGTGGGCATCTGGACCCTAGCGATTTGGTCAACACGTCAGATATACCAGATAGCTCGATTATGGCTCTGGCCGCTCCACCAGCTATGATACCGGTTCCGTTGGACGCTGGTTTCATTAGAACTCTTGAACTACCTAATTTGCCAGTAATAGGATGGGGAATCGTAGTGCCGATTAAAGGTACTTCGATCAAGGATTTGCGACCGTCAGTTATGGCTTTTTGTATTGCACCTATAACTTCTGCTGCTTTGCCTACACCAACGCCAACTTGGCCGCGACCGTTGCCAACCGCTACTACAGCCCTAAAGGATAGCTTTTTGCCACCTTTGACTACTTTGGTGACCCTGCTTACTTGGATAACTTTTTCAGCCCAGTCGGTTTCAACCCGGCTACTAGATTGTTGTTCTTTATTGCCACCGCCTTCTCTGCGGCCGCGGTTGCTACCACGACGACCTTTGCGACTAGGTTGGCTTGTCGTGTCAGCGGCTTGAGGGCTATCGTTAGCCGCGTCAGTTAAATTGATATTTTCTTCGTTACTCATTTAAAAAAAACTCCTAAAATAATTTTTATGAAAAGTCTAAAATTCTAATCCAGCTTCTCTGGCACCAGCAGCCAATTGAGCGATGCGTCCGTGGTATAGATAGCCACCGCGGTCAAAAACTACCGATTTAATACCAAGTTTGATTGCTTTTGCGGCAATAGCTTTGCCAACTGCAAGAGCTGAATTGACGTCCCAAGATTTGTCTTCTTTAAAATCTTCATCCAGGGTGCTGGCTTGAGTAATAGTCTTGGCGTTAACGTCGTCGATAATCTGAGCATAGATATGCTTATTAGACCTAAATACGCAAAGCCTTGGCCGCTCTTGTGTTCCAGTTAGCCTATTGCGAATACGACGATGGCGATTTATTCTGGCTGTTTTTTTATCTGCTTTCTTAATCATGAGTTTAACCCTTTAATTTTTAACACTTTATTTGAACGAACAATCTAACTATTTTTTCTTGCCTGCAGCTTTACCAACTTTACGTCTTATGTATTCACCAGCGTATTTAACACCCTTGCCTTTATAAACTTCAGGTGGACGCTTACTGCGGATTAAAGCTGAAAGCTCACCGACAGCTTGTTTGTCAATACCAGTTACGGTAATTTTGGTATTGGCGTTAACCGCGACAGCTAAATCTTTGCCTGGATCAATTTCCACCGGGTGAGAGTAACCCAATTGCATAATTAATTTTTTACCTTCGACGGCTGCTTTATAGCCAACGCCTACAATTTCTAAATTACGCTCGAATCCGGTACTGACGCCGGTTACCATGTTGGCTAAAAGTGTACGACTTAATCCATGAAGGCTTTTAGCCATTCTTGAATCGTCTACCCGTTTAACCTCGACAACGTTATCGTTTAAAACAATCTTGATTTCAGGACGAAACTGCCTTGTTAACTGGCCTTTAGGACCTTTGACCAATATTTCGTTATTTCCCTTAATGCTAACACTGACGCCACTTGGTAATGGTATTGGTGCTTTTCCAATTCTTGACATAATTTTTTCCTCTTAATTTTTACCAAATAAACCCAAGAACTTCGCCGCCGATTTTTTGCTTGCGGGCCTGTTTATCGGTCATAAGTCCGGTACTGGTACTAAGGATAGCTACACCCAAACCACCGTATACTTTTGGAACTTTTTTAGAACTGCGATAAACACGTAAGCCTGGACGGCTAACTCTTTTTATACCCTGAATAACCTGCTCACCTTTAATTCCATATTTAAGGACAAGGCGCATTTTCTGCTCGGGCTTGCCAAGGTCCTTGGTTTCTAAAGATGAAATAAAACCTTCGCTTTGTAATAGCTTAGCAATTTCAACCTTAGTTTTGGACGCAGGCATTTCAACTACTGGTGACTGCACTTTCGTTGCATTTCGTATTCTTGTAAACATATCCGCTATTGGATCGCAAACTGGCATCAATTTTTCTCCTACCAACTAGATTTAGTAACACCTGGAATAAGCCCTTCATGAGCCATTTTTCTTAAACATAACCGACACAGACCAAAGTCACGGTAATAGCCGCGGGGGCGGCCGCAAATGCGACAGCGATTATGCAGGCGAACTACCTTGTACTTACCTTTTGCTGCCAAAAGGCGTCTGGTATTTTCTTTTTCAATCATTGAAGTTTTGGCCACATCTACCTCCTGAATGGCATGCCTAAATGCTTTAATAAAGCTCTACTTTCATCATCGGTTCTAGCCGTGGTAACGATTGCTATGTCCATACCACGAACTTGGTCAACCTGTTCGTAATTGATTTCGGGGAAAATCAATTGCTCTCTGATACCAAGGCTATAATTACCTCTACCGTCAAAAGACTTTAACGATACGCCGCGAAAATCCCTTATTCTAGGCAGAGCTAAATGTATTAGTTTGGCCAAGAAATTGTACATGCGTTTGCCCCTTAAAGTGACGCTGGCGCCAACGGGCATGCCTTTTCTTACTTTAAAAGTGGCGATAGATTTTTGAGCCCGGTTAATTAGAGGTTTTTGACCAGCTATTTGGGTCAGGTCTTTAAGACCGCCTTCAATGGCTTTGGCGTTAGCTGCGGCTTCGCCTAAACCCATGTTAATTACAACCTTGACTAATTTGGGTACGGCCAAATCGTTGGTATAATTAAATTCTTTTTTGAGCTGGGTGATTACATGCTTATCATAATGTTCTTTGAGATTGATCATTTTTTTTACCTATATTAAATTGTTAACCGTCTATAGCTTCATTGCAATGTCTGCAGTGTCTAATTTTCTTGCCCTTGGCGTTAACAACCTGTTTGGCTCTAGTAGGCTTTTTGCAGGCTGTACAGTAAAGCATAAGTTTGCTGGCAAAAATCGGCCCTTCGATTTTTTTGATTTCGCCGCTTTCATTTTGTTGCATACCTCTTGGCTTTACATAATGGGTTTGTAAATTTAAGCCTTCGACTATGACTTTGCCAAATTTAGGCATACATCTGGTAACTTTGCCGGTAGTTTTAATGCCCATTTTTTTTGAACCCGACATTAGCATGACTATATCGCCACGTTTGACGTGAATTTTTGGTATTAAATTACTGACACCATGTTTGACGAGGGCTTGCGAAACCACCGTTTTGCCACCAGGCTTAATTTTTTTAGAAATGGGCGCCTTGGCGTAAGATAGGGCTTTTGATTGTTGTGGTTTCATTTATAAAACCTCCGGAGCTAAAGATATAATTTTGGTAAAGTTTTTATCGCGCAATTCACGGGCTATGGGCCCAAAAACACGGGTACCTTTTGGGTTTCCGTCTTTCTGTATGATAACGGCAGCGTTGTCGTCGAAACTAATCGTCGACCCGTCAGGACGGCTAGTATGCTTTCTGATGCGGACAATTACGGCTTGAACGACGTCAGATTTTTTTACTGGCATATTGGGCAGGGCGTCTTTAACGACACCTACAATAACGTCGCCAAGACTTGCGTAACGGCGGTTAGACCCACCTAAGACACGAATGCACATTAATTCCTTGGCACCTGTGTTATCAGCAACGTTTAATCGGGTTTGAACTTGTATCATTTTTTTGCCTCTTGTTATTTCCTTTTATAAATTATTGTTCGCTACCAAAATTCTCAATTACCAGCCAAGTTTTTTCTTTAGAAATTGGTCTGGTTTCGACAATTTTTACGATGTCACCAATCTGACATTTATTGTCTTCGTCATGAGCTTTAAATTTACCGGTAACCATCCTTTGTTTTTCGTACTTGCTGTGCGCCATACTTCTTTCGACCGCCACAACTACGGTTTTTTGCATTTTATTTGAAACAACTTTTCCAACTAGTTCTTTTCTGGGCATTTTACTTCACCTGTTGATTTTTTTTCTGCGTAATTAGTGTTAAGATTCGGGCAATTTTTTTGCGTGTTGCCTTGATTTTGGCTACACTGTCGAGTTTACGGGTGGCCATGTCAAATTTATGCTTGGCCATTTCGAAGCTCGCGTCAGTTTTTAATTGCATAAGTTCTTCAAGCGACATTTCTCTTAATTCAGCTACTTTCATGAGGCTACTCCTTGATGACGTTCGACAACTTTACATTTAACTGGCAATTTTTGACTAGCCAGGCGCAAGGCCTCGTAAGCTTCGGTTTTGCCAATACCAGCCATTTCAAACATAATTCGTCCTGGCTTAACTGTGGCTACCCAGAATTCTGGATTACCTTTACCGCTACCCATACGGGTTTCAGCCGCTTTTTTGGTGGCAACTTTGTCTGGGAAAATTCTTATCCAGATTTGACCGCTTCTTTTGACCGACCTGGTCATGGCTTTACGGGCAGCTTCAATCTGGCGCGAAGTAATCCAGGCTGGTTCGGTTGTGGCTAGTCCATATTCACCAAAATGAACATTGACACCACGTGTTTCGCAGCCAGTCATACGACCGCGATGATGTTTGCGAAATTTTGATCTTTTAGGTAATAACATTTTTGGCCTCTTTTAACTATACGACTGGATTTTATTTAATAATTTTTTTGTTTTTTTAACTGCTGTGTGGGTGGGTTTTACTTAATATTATTCTTAACTACTGAACTGGTTTTTTGGGGCGACGTCCCTGGCGGTTATTACTGCCAACGGGTCTATCCTTTCTGAATGACTCGTTATCTCTATCGGTAGAAAGCTTGATGTTAGGCGGCGACCACTGGTTATTATCGAGTTCACCACGGTATATCCATACTTTAATACCAATTATTCCCATTAGTGTATGCGCTTCCATAACTCCGTAGTCAATGTCGGCTCTTAGGGTTTGCAGGGGAATACGGCCTTCTTTAGCCCATTCGGTTCGAGCTATTTCAACGCCGCCAAGACGACCAGCGACCATAATTTTAATGCCTAAGGCACCAGACCGCATCGACCGTTGCATAGCTTGTTTCATCGCGCGCCTAAAGGCAACGCGTTTTTCTAGCTGTTGGGCAATAGACTCAGCGACCAGTTTGGCTTCTAGGTCGACTTTGCCAACTTCAAGGATATTTATTCTTACATCAACGCCAACACGGTTGAGCATGTTTTTAACTTTTTCATGGAGTCCTTCGATACCTTGGCCACCTTTACCGACAACTACGCCGGGTCTGGCTGTATAAATATCGATTAGAATCTGGTCAGCTTTGCGCGAAATGTCTATTTTAGAGACACCAGAATTGCTGAGTTCTTTCTTTAAATATAGACGAATACGATTATCTTCCTCAATAAGGTAAGGAAACTCGTTTTTGCTCACAAACCAGTTGGATGACCAGCCGCGGTGAATACCTACTCTAAATCCGTTTGGATGTACCTTTTGTCCCAATGTTTTATCTCCTCATTATGGCTTATTTGGTGAAACTAATTCATGTCTGATAGTACTAAAGTTACGTGACTTGTCCTTTTCATAATAGGAAAGGCTCTACCACGGGACCTAGGTTGGCTACGTTTTAACGTTGGACCTTGATCGGCAAAGGCGTCGATGATTTTTAGGTCAAGCGCTTCTTTTTCGCTGATATTTTTGGCGCCACCATTAACGGCGTTGTATACAGCTGATTTAAGAAGTTTTTGCACGTCGCGAGCGGCTAAATACGGCGCAAACTGGAGAATTTCAAAAGCCTGTCTGGCACTTTTACCACGAATACTATCGAGTACGCGGCGAAATTTTCTCGGACCGGTGCGGACAAATTTAAGATGGGCTTTACTTAACATTTTAATTTACAACCTCAACAGATTAGTTATTTTTTACCTTTATCTTGACCTGAATAGCCTTTAAACAAGCGCGTTGGCGCAAATTCACCTAAACGATGGCCGATCATTTGTTCGGTGATATATGTAGGAACGTGTTTGCGGCCGTTGTGAACAGCAATCGTGTGACCAATCATTTCTGGTACAATCATCGAAGCTCTTGACCAGGTTTTAATTACCTTTTTTTCATTTTTCTTATTCATATCTTCTAATTTTTTTATTAGTGAAGGATGAACAAAAGGTCCTTTTTTTAAAGAACGAGACACTATAACCTCCTACTTGTTACGTTTTTTGACAATGTACTTATCGGTCGTTTTATTACCGCGACGGGTCTTATAGCCCATAGCTGGTTTACCCCATGGGGTTTGTGGCTGACCACCAATCGGCGATTTACCTTCACCACCACCGTGTGGATGGTCGATCGGGTTCATGGCTACACCGCGCACGGTTGGCTTGATTCCCATCCAACGTTTGCGTCCGGCTTTACCAATGGATACGTTTTTAGCGTCTAAGTTGCCAAGCTGGCCTATAGTCGCCATACAGTTGACGCTGACCATGCGAGCTTCGCCAGAAGGCAAGCGCAAAGTACATGTATTGCCTTCTTTGGCCAAAACCTGTATTTGGGCTCCGGCTGTCCTACCCAACTGACCGCCACGACCAGGTTGAAGCTCAACGTTGTGAACCATCGTACCTAGTGGTATCGATTTTAAAGGTAGCGCATTACCGTTTTTAATTTCAACGTTGGCGCCAGCCATAATAACTTCGCCTGGCTTTATGCCAAGCGGGGCTAAAATATAGCGTTTTTCGCCGTCAATGTATTGGATTAGAGCAATACGCGCGTTGCGGTTAGGGTCGTATTCTATTGTTTTGACGATACCTTTTATGTCTAATTTATTTCGTTTGAAATCAATTATGCGGTAATTTTTGCTATGACCGCCGCCTTTATGACGCACAGTAATGCGGCCTAAATTATTACGGCCACCTTTTTTATTAAGCGGAGCTAATAATGATTTTTCTGGCTTGTCGTGGGTGATTTCGGAAAAATCACTCAGTGACATGCCGCGACGGCCTGGCGATGTTGGATTAACTACTCTGATAACCATATTTTTCTTCCTTTATGCGCTGTAAAAATCTAAACCATCACCTTCAACAGTTATTATGGCTCGTTTGTGGTCGCCGTGGCTGGCGCCATGACGTTTACGAACCCTGAACCTGCCGCGTGAGTACAATGTATTAACCGATTTAACTTTTAATTTTAATTTTGGATAAAGTCTTGCCACCAAAGCTTTAAAAGCGTTAGCGATTTCAATTTTGTTGGCATGATTATGCACGTCAAAAGTATATTTATTGAGTTGAGCCAGTTGCGTTGTTTTCTCGTTAATTACTGGCCTTAATATAATCTGGTCGAAACTTTTATCCATTTTATTATCCTTTAATTAATTTAATTTTGACTTAAATATCTTTCAACTATCATTTCCATCGTAGCTTTAGTAGTTACAATGGCTTTGAAATGTATAAGGTCTTTAACGTTCAGATAGTTCACGTTAAGAACTTTGCACCCTTCAATATTGCGGGCTGAGCGTAAGATAAATTCAGCGTTATCGTTTTCGTAGTCTAAAACGAGTAAAACTGTTTTATCGGTCAAACCTAAGGTTTTAAATAAATCGGCCATGGCTTTGGTCGAAAAATCTTTAAATGAATCCATGTTGTCTAGTAACAAGAATTTATCGCAGGCCTTGCTTAAAGCTAAAGACACAGCTAGGTGTCTGGCTTTGCGGTTCATTTTGACACTATAATCGCGAGGCTTGGGTCCGAATATGACACCACCGCCGTTCCATAACGGAGATCTAATTGACCCGGCTCTGGCTCTACCAGTACCTTTTTGGCGCCAGGGCTTGCGACCGCCACCACGAACCTGCGCTCTGGTTTTGGTATTGGCTGACCCGGAGCGAGCATTATTGAGCTGGCGTTTAAGGGCTTCGTGCAAAATACCCATATCACCTTCAACTGTTTTTAACTCTAAGTTAGAAACAACTTTACCTTTATTATCAAGAACGTTTACTGCGACCATTTTTTCACCTTAAAATATTTTTATCGAATCTGCAATTTATCTATTACTATTAAATTTCTGACTGGGTTTAACGACAAGATGACCACCGTCCCATCCTGGTACGGCTCCTTTAATCAATAATACATTTTTTTCTAAGTCTATTTTTACCAGTTTTAGTTTTCTGGCACAGACATTAACGCTACCCATTTGGCCGGGCATGTGCAGTCCGCGAAATACACGACCTGGCGTGGTACCAGCCCCTATTGAACCCATCGAGCGGTGGAATTTTGAACCGTGCGACATGGGTCCGCGTCCGGCGTTATAGCGTTTAATCGTGCCCTGGAACCCCTTGCCGATGCTATGTCCGTATACATCGACCAGTTTGGCGTCTTTAAGTAATTCGTTAACGTCTATTTTTGCGCCTAATTCGAACTTGCTAGAATCAGTCACTCTGAATTCTTTTAATGGTTTAACCGGAGCAACATTAGCCACTTTTAAATGACCCAGGTCACATTTATTGAGTTTTTTTTCTTTTACGGTAAAGCCACCGGTTTGAACGGCTTCGTAACCGTGCTTGTCTTTACTGCGTTTGGCCGTTACGACGTTTTCGCCCAGAGCTACTACAGTTACGGGGATAGCCAGACCTTCTTCGTCGAATATAGTCGTCATGCCAACTTTTTTGCAGTGTAAACCTAATGTCATTTTGTAATTTCTCCTAACGATTAAAGCTTGACAAAAATATCAACGCCAGCTGGCAAGTCTAAACGCATAAGCGCATCAGCTGTGGTTGGCGTCGGGTCTTTTATGTCAATAAGTCTTTTGTGAACCCTTATTTCAAAATGTTCTCTTGACTTTTTGTCAACGTGGGGTGACCTTAGCACACAATAAACGTGTTTACGTGTTGGCAAAGGCACTGGTCCACATACGGTTGCGCCGGTTCTTTTGGCTGTATCAACGATTTGTTCGGATGATTTATCGAGCAGGCGGTGGTCATAAGATTTCAACCGAATTCTGATACGGTCTACAACCTTGTTGCTGGCTGCTTGATTTTCCCCTTTAGTAGTTTTGGCCTTGGCCATCGATAGCGCTCCTTCTTTTAAAGAATCAACATTAAAAATCTCTTATATTATAATCACTTAGCTGGTTTGTGTTTTGCCAGTTAAGACTCACAATTTTACCTAATATTTTAAGATAAGTCAGAAAAATTTATATATCTATAAGTTTTATAAATATAAAGTTTATATATTAAACCGATTTAATTTACCTTATCTCTTGATGTTTGTGTCAAGTAAGAGTGAAACCCTTACTTGACACTTAAATCAACAACTTAAATAAAATTTTTCTTACTCGATGATGTCTGAAACGACACCAGCTCCGACGGTACGACCGCCTTCGCGAATGGCAAAACGCATACCTTGTTCGACAGCGACCGGTTGAATGAGTTCAACGTCTAAGTGTACGTTGTCGCCCGGCATGACCATTTCAACGCCATCTGGCAGTTTGATGGAGCCAGTTACGTCGGTTGTACGAATGTAGAATTGAGGGCGATAGCCTGGGAAAAATGGGGTATGACGCCCACCTTCTTCTTTACTCAATACGTATACTTCGGACTTAAACTTGGTATGCGGCTTAATCGAACCTGGTTTAGCAATAACTTGGCCACGTTCGATTTGGGTTTTGTCGATACCGCGCAGTAGAACGCCGACGTTGTCACCAGCTTGACCTTGGTCGAGTGTCTTCTGATACATTTCAACGCCAGTAACCGTTGTTTTGCGGGTTTCTTGAATACCGACGATTTCTACTTCGTCGCCAACTTTAACGATACCACGTTCAATACGGCCTGTAGCAACGGTCCCGCGTCCGGTAACGCTAAATACGTCTTCTACGGCTAACAAGAATGGTTTGTCTAGGTCACGAACCGGGGTTGGAACGTAGCTGTCGACCTTTTTCATTAATTCGACTACAGCAGCTTCGTATTTCGGGTCGCCTTCGAGGGCTTTTAGAGCACTGCCTCTGATAAAGGGAATGTCGTCGCCTGGGAATTGGTATTTAGATAATAATTCTCTGGCTTCTAATTCGACCAAATCAAGTAATTCTGGGTCGTCGACCATATCGCATTTGTTTAAAAATACTACAATATGGGGAACGCCTACTTGACGGGCTAATAGAATATGCTCACGTGTCTGTGGCATCGGGCCGTCTGGCGCAGATATAACCAATATGGCACCGTCCATTTGGGCGGCTCCGGTAATCATATTTTTAATGTAGTCAGCGTGGCCTGGGCAGTCTACGTGCGAATAATGCCTGGTTTCGGTTTCATATTCGACGTGGGCTGTATTAATGGTGATACCGCGAGCCTTTTCTTCTGGGGCGGCATCGATTTCATCGTATTTTTTAAATTTAGCTTTACCTTCTTTAGATAAGATATAGGTAATAGCAGCTGTTAGGGTTGTTTTACCATGGTCTACGTGACCGATGGTGCCAACGTTTACCGTTGGTTTGTTTCTTTCAAACTTTTGGCGAGCCATTTCTTACACTTTCTCCTTTAACTTATTATTGTTGTTGATTTTTCAATGGAGCCCATGACGAGAATCGAACTCGTGACCTCCCCCTTACCAAGGGGGTGCACTACCGCTGTGCTACATGGGCAGCATAACTAAAGATTATGCACTAAAATTTGCATATTTAGGCATATCTTATGCATTTCTTTAATAATTGTATTAAGATATATTAAAGAAATGGGCAGAGCTGGATTCGAACCAGCGTAGGCTTGCGCCAGCAACTTTACAGGCTGCCTCCTTTAGCCACTCGGACATCTGCCCTTAGTTATTAGACAGTGATTGGATTCGAACCCACGACCTACGGTTTACAAAACCGTTGCTCTACCGCTGAGCTACACCGGCACACTATCGAGTGCATTAATTATTTTAGTGGCAAATAATTGCATATGTCAAATTAGTATTAACTATTATTAGCGTATATTTATTAGCAATAATTAACCTATATTTAAATTTTTATGCTAGTTCTTGTAACAATTCCTTAAAAACTTCTTTGGACAAACCAAGTTTTTGCTTGACAAGCGGACCTTGCTTTAAGACAGGGTCGCTATCTTCATAAATAGGATGGTCAACTTGATAAAGTACGCCCAAAGGAATTTTATCTCCCCATTCAAAGGCTTTGGTAAGCGATTTATGGAAGTCATTGGTTTCAAAATCGGTGTCTTCAAGCTTATAGACCCTTTCTTTAAACCACGGATACGTATTCATTTTATTGTAGGTAACGCAGGGGCTGAAAATATCCACCAGTGAAAAGCCTTTATGGCTTATGGCGCTAGCTATAATGTCACCTAGCTGCTTTTGTTCACCACTGAAACCACGGGCTACAAAAGTGGCACCAGAAGTAATAGCTAACGCTACTGGGTTAAGCGGGTTTTCAAAATTGCCGATAGGCGTCGATTTGGTCTTATGGCCGAGCGTCGTCGTTGGCGACGTTTGACCAGTGGTTAAGCCATAGATCTGGTTGTCCATAACCAGGTAAGTCATATTTAAGTTGCGCCGCATAGCGTGAAGTAAATGGCCTAGACCTATTCCATAGCCATCACCGTCGCCACCGGTAATAACAACGTTAAGGTCGGTATTGGCTAGATGGGCTCCGGTAGCTACTGGTACGGCGCGGCCGTGTAGCGAGTGAACGCCATAACTGCCCATAAAGCCAGGCAGGTTTGATGAACAGCCGATTCCAGATACGACCAGTATATCTTTAGGGTTAATACCCAATTTGCCACTGGCCATTTGCAGAGCTTTAAGCACCCCAAAATCGCCACAGCCAGGACACCAATCTGGGTCTACCGGGCCTTTATAAGTTTCGACAGGAAGTTCTATTACAGTTGACATGATTTATTTTCCTCATAAAAAATTATTTTAATTTTACAAATTCATAATTAGACCCGGTAAACGCGCCAAGTTTAAGTTTAGCAGTCGTTTCGCCTGTCTTTCTATCGGTAAATTCAACAAGCCAAGTAGGTTCGTTGTGACCGTTAGCTGATTCATGGCTGAACTTGCTCGGTCGCATGGTTTCGAGATGGTGCGTGCGTAAATAATGGTAAGCCATATCACAGGCCTCATCTTGCGTCAGGTGAGTGCTAACCGGTTTGTTAGCCAAAATAGCCTTGACTTTGTTAACAATATACATTGGTTCAAGTGGCTCACCGTCGTATTGGTTTATATGGCTATCCATGGCTATACCGGTTTCTTGGCGTACATAGCGAGCCATTTGGGACGTGAAATTCACCTCAACGCTTATTTTTTTCTTGGCCTTACTTAAAATCTCGCCAACTTCTTTGGCGTGGAATGGAACTATGTATTTTAAGCACAACATGTTGGTCTTAATATTTTCCTTGTTTAGCATTTCCATGGCTTCTTTTACTACGCCATAAGTCGACCCCCAACACATGAGCGTAATATCGCTATTAGCTGGCCCCTCGAGAGTCGGTGGTTTGAGGTCGTGCAGTAAATTGTCCATTTTGCGCATACGTTTTTCCATTATTTTTTTGCGCGTGGCGGCGGTTGTATACATATCGGATATTAATATTGACTCTTCGTCATGGTCGTCAGAAGGCGATACGTATAGAGTATTGGCTGTGCCAGGTAAAGCCCGGGGCGATACGCCACTTTGGGTAAATTTGTAACGCTTGTATTTGCCCATCGATTCGTTCCAGCTATCGACGATTTGCCCACGGTCAATTTTAATATCAGTATTAAATTGACTGGCTTCAATCGTTTCAGGGTGTTCGGACAATAATAAATCGCTTATTATTAAGGCTGGTAACTGGTATTTATCAGCCATGTGGAAAGCCTCGACGGTTGAGTTGTAAGCGTCTATAACGGTGGTTGGTGCTACAAT
>JAJYFO010000133.1 GCA_021785395.1 bacterium
ATTACTATTTAGCGTTGTTGTATTAACGTTTGGCTACTCTTGGCTTTCAACTTTGGGTCAATTGTTTGTTTCGCCTGCATTTACTCATAAACACTAACAATTTAAGCAAGTAGTATTTTTTTATTGCTTGCTTAAATTGTTAAGATAAGCGCGGGTTATTCATAAAACAGCACGCGCTTATCACTATTTCTACTTCAAAAATAGGCAAAAATTGAAAACCAATAATTCTTGTTTGCGCGCTATCTCTCTATCTCTCAGTGTGTAATTGTCATAACATACTAGACTCACAAATAAAAGTAACTTCGGGTTAACGACACTTTTGTTCGGTTGATCATAATTTCAAATTTTGGAGGTATCGACCAATGCAGCCCTATACCTTAGTTGTAGTTGATATGCAGACAGGCTTTGAAGCTGCGCATGAACCAACTACATTAGCTTGTGTTAAACGAGAAATTAACAGTGCTTTTCAAAACAATAACCCAATTATTTTTTTAGAAGTACCTTATTTTAGTCCTTTAGATGAAACCGGTTTAGGCCACACTTTAAGAGAGTTAACCCAGCCTGTAATTAATTACAACAAAGCCAAAGTCGTTGAGAAAATGTATTCTGATGGGTCATGGTTTGTATTAGATGCCTGTCAAAGGAATAATTTCGACCCATCCCATATCCGCATTTGCGGGGTCAACAGCGATGTTTGTGTATTTTTTACAGCAATTGGCCTTGCCGCTTCAAAAGAAGTTGGTTTAATTGAGGTTATAACTGACGCTTGCAATACGATAACAAAAGGTTATAATTTCAAAGATTTTCAAGATAAAGAAAAGATTGCACTTCGTTAACTTCTAACTTTTAGCCTCTGAATCATAATTTAAGCCACTCATATGATAGCTGTATGAGTGGCTTAAATATTTTTTTGTAGAAACTGACAAGGAATATGATTAACTGCCCGGTTGAAAACCAACAAATAAATTTTAAATATTAAGTCCTGTCAGTAAAATTTAATTGTTGATGTGTACTTACATACTAAGCTTTCCAATTTGCCGTAATATTTTTTTTTGTTTAAAATTATACTATATTGTATAATACATATATATTAAAAAATAATTTTGAAGTCTTATACATGAGGAAGCATTAAGCTCAAATGAAAACGCTGATAGGTTACCTTTTGTACATTGAACACAAGCCATTACAAAAAATAACACTTATAATATTTTTCTTCAGGCCGATTAAACTATAAAGACTCTACTGGCGATAATTATAGGTAAACCGAACGGTATTGAGGCTAACTTCAAACAGTTTAATTTCCTATTGCGTCATTACAAGACCGATTGAGTCAAAAAAATACCAATTCAACCTAAAAAAATTCACATTTCCAACAATTCTAAAGCTTTGACCTACTGACTAAGATTTTTAGATTGATACGGTGTAGGCTTAGCTGCAAAACTTTGATAAGCCTTAGTATTGTAGTCTTTCATGACGCTAATGTATTTAGGTATTTCGTATAAAAACTGCAATGGTTCAATATGCTCGTTAGTATCCACTTTAATAACCGTAAAATGAACGTGGACACCGGTTGACCGCCCGGTCGAACCAGCGTAACCAATTACCCGCCCCCTTTGGACTAATTCGCCCACCCTGACACTATAGGCGTTTAAATGTCCATAAATAGTTTTAACGTTAGGGTACTGATGATAAATTTCCACCGCTACCCCCAGAGCCCCACGCGGACCAACTTTAGTTACAACACCGTCTAAAAGGCAATAGACTCTATCGTTCAAAGTAGCCGCCAAATCAACACCACTGTGAAAATCGCCTTTACCAGTTACCGGATGAATACGAAAACCGGCTTTAGAAGTAACTATACCTTTACCTACAGGCGTATAGATTTTATCGTCTTCTAGGGGTGAAACAAAAACCTGGGGGCAAAAATAACCGGCAAAATTATAAGCGTAACTTACTTGAGCCAATACCCAAAAAAGCAGGACGAAATTTAGATGAAACGAGTATTGATAAGATAATTTCATTTAATTGCCTAAAATTTATTTTTATATATTAAAAATAACCCCCCACTATAAATAAAGATTATCACAGTTTTCATAACAATTCATTAATTTAAATTTTCGTCCAATAGTTTATTCAAAACCTGAGGATTAGCCTTGCCTTTAGTAGCCTTCATCAGTTCACCCTGGAAAAAACCACGCAGTTTGGTTTTACCAGAACGATACTCTTGTAGCTGGCTTGGGTATTTTTCCATTAGTTCTAAGACATATTTTTTTAAGGTATCAATATCGCTAATCTGGCTAAGGCCTAGCGAATCGACAATGTTGTTTACACTATCGCCGGTTTCGATAGCCTTGTTTAAGACCTGTTTAGCGGCGGTAAAACTGATTTTTGCCGATTCCAATGAATCTACTAAGTCTTTGAAATGGTCAATTTTTAGTTTAGTCTGATTTAATTCTAACTTATTTTCTTTTAAATAGGCGATTGTTGGACCTAGTAACAAATTACTGGCCATCTTAGGGTTTATTTTTTGGTCTAAAATATTTTCAAAAAATTCAATTAATTGCTTGTCCTCGGTAATTACATAGGCATCATCATAGGCCAAGTTAAACTCGTTGACGTATTTTTGGCGCAATTGAACGGGTAAAACCGGCAGACTTGCCTTAATTTCATTTATAAAAGCGTGGCTTATTTCATTGGGGACCAAATCAGGTTCGGGGAAATAACGATAATCGTTAGCCTCTTCTTTAGAACGCATTACATGGGTTTTACCGGTTGCTTCATCGTAAAGCCTGGTTTCTTGATTAATTTTACCGGCGGATTGATTTACTTCGATCTGCCTTTCAATTTCGCTTTCGATGGCATTTTTAACCGATTTAAAACTATTCATATTTTTAATTTCAACCCTGGTATTTAAGTCTTGGCTGCCTTTTAATCTAATAGATACATTAGCGTCGCAACGGAAACTACCCTCTTCTAAATTCCCGTCACATACGTCGATATAGCGTAATATATTTCTCAATTCTGTTAAATACTTTCGCGCCTCTTCGGCGCTATTTATATCGGGTTCGCTGACGATTTCTAAAAGCGGTACGCCCGAGCGGTTAAAATCAACCAGGGAGTACTGCGACCCGTGTAATCTGGCTGCTCCAGCGTGAACGAGTTTACCAGCGTCCTCTTCTAAGTGAGCCCTTTTAATACGGATTTTTTTATCGTCGATGACTAAATGTCCGTTATAGCAGATAGGCTTGTCAAATTGAGAAATTTGGTACCCCTTGGGTAAATCAGGGTAAAAATAGTTTTTACGGTCGAACTTGGTAGTATTGGCGATAGAACAATTTAAGGCCAAGCCAGCTTTTATAGCCAAATTTAGAGCCATTTTATTTAACACTGGCAAGGCTCCTGGCAAACCCAAGCACACTGCACAAACCTGCGTGTTAGGCTCGCTGCCAAAGGCGATTGAACAATTACAGAAAATTTTGGTTTGGGTTTTTAGTTGGGCATGGACTTCAAGGCCAATAACCGCTTCGTATTTGTTATTCATTACTACCACCTGTATTTTTAGAAGTTGTACTTGACTTATTTGCTTTGGGTAATTCGTTGCGGCCGAACATTAAGTGCAAAAATGGGCTGCGTTTAGACAATACTGAATTAAGTCGCTTAGCTGTTAAATCAATGTCGTTGGCAGCTTTTTGAACGTCTAATATAGTAGTTTTAAGGTCGCCATTTAAATTGACATTATCAAGCAGTTTATTAGCGTTAGTTATAGCTCTGTTAGCTTCTCGAACCAAATTCTGAGCGTCACCTCTAACACTTTTATCTTTGGCCAAATTAGTAAATAAAGCCATGGACTGATTTATTTGCTTAGTAGATGTATTCAATTTAATCAATATATTGATTAAATCTTTGCGCAGGTCTTTATCGCTTAGCGTCTTGTTTAAGGTATTAACAATCGAATCAATTTTTTGCATGGTTTGATTAGCAAGGTGCAAAGAGTCTTTTACGTCACTGGCAAAATTTGTATTATCGAGCAGTTTATTAACTTTACCCGAAGTTACTTCAAGATTATCAGATAATTTATGCACACTATCAAGCGTTTTAGTACCATGTTCAAAAAAATCACCGGCTTTATTAGAAGTGGTGCGTAAATCGGTCGCCAGGTTATTATATTTTTGAACAGCTGTGTTAATTGAAGAAATTGTATTGTCAAAATATTTAAAATCGTTATTGAGTTTTTTGGTTAGATCATTGATATTTTTGATAGCTTCGCTGGAATTTCGAAGCGTATTAACCAGATGGTTCTTATTTTCCTGCGACGCAAATATATTCGTAAAACTGCCTAATTCTGTAGCTATTTGATTAAATATAAGTTCAGCCCTAACAGGGTCTTGACCGTGCACAATCGTATTAGGCTCGATAGCAGCAGCCTGATTACCGTCAACATTTTCAGGTAGAGTAATTTCAACGTACTTAGCTCCAACCAGGCCCAGCGTCTGTATCGTGATAGCTGAACCTTTAGGTATAACAATACCTTCATTAGTGATTCTTAATGATACCAAAACCTTGCCCCGACCTTTTAGTTCTATTTTTTCTACATCGCCTACCCGAACGCCATTTATATTAACCGGAGCGGCATTATGCAAACCTTCGACGTCGTGGAATTCAGCAATAAAGCGTTGTGGCGTATGCAGCAAAGAGAAACTTTTGAGCCAAAACCAACCCCATACTAGAAGTACAATGGCGATAAAAGCAAATAGCCCTACTCTGACTTCGATATAAGATTTCATAAACCACTACCTTTTACAAACTCGCACATATACACAACCGCTCTAAATACCGTCAACACAAAAAAATACTATATCAACCAACCTGCATAGGACCATCACGCGAACACATAGCGAACTGCTTCATGTAAGGGTCTTCAGATTTAAGGGCTTCAGCTGGACTGCCTTCCCATTTTATGGTCCCGGCGTGCAAAAGAATCAGCCTATCGGTTGTTCGACTCCACGTTGATTGCTGATGGGTCACAACTATTGAAGCTGCGTGAAGCTTGTCAGAAAGTGTTAGAATATAGTCTTCAATCACTGTCGATAAAATAGGGTCAAGTCCTGTTGTAGGTTCGTCGTAGAAAATAATTTTAGGGTCGATTACGATGGCTCTAGCAAAACTCGTGCGTTTTTGCTGACCACCAGACAATTGCGCCGGATAAGAATTGGCAAATTTACCAAGGCCTACCAGGTTGAGTTTATCTTGAATTATCTCGTCTTGTTCTTTTTTAGTGTAATTTTTATTACGAAGAGCCAAAGCCAGATTTTCTTTCACAGTAAGCGAATTTAGCAAAGCCGAACCTTGAAAAACAAGGCTAATATCGTCAGAATATTTATATATTTCACCACCATCGGGGTCTATTAAGTTGCACAAAAGCTTTAGGATTGTTGACTTGCCACATCCTGATGGACCAATGATACCAAGCGTCTCGCCAGCTTTTACCGAAAAACTGACGTCTTTTAAGATTTCCCTATCGCCAAAACTTTTTTGAAGCCTTGTCACTTTGAGCATTTGTCGATTATTATTATTTTCAACCATAAAATAATTTATCTAGGTACGTAAGTTAGAGCAGTGACAATGTAATTAGCTATAAAAATTCCCGTCATCGACCATACCACAGCTCTGGTTGTAGCAATACCCACGTCTTCAGCGCCACCGCGAGTGTGCAAGCCAATATTACAGGAAAAAATTATTATAATAGTGGCGTTGATAAAAGATTTCAAAAAATGAACTTCAAAATCTCTATCCAAAATTGTTTGTTGCACCGAATCCAAAAAGGTAGCCGGGGCAACGTTAGCTGCGACTTGGGCAACAATGATACCAGCGATTAAACCAACGGCCATAGCGTATATAGACAAAATTGGCATCATTAGGATACCAGCCATATACCTTGGAACTACCAGATACTCAACTGGGTCAATTTTCATAATTTTTAAAGCGTCAATCTGTTCGGTTATCATCATAGTTGTCAGTTCAGCAGCTATCGACGAGCCAACCCTTCCAGCGACCATAACGCCTGCTGTAATAGGACCTATTTCACGGATGAGAGCCAGCGATACTACACCACCTATAGATGTATCAGCGCCAAATAGGACTAGTTCCCTGGATATTTGCAAAGACATGGCAAAACCAGTAAATAATGCCGTAATACTTACAACAAAGAATGATTTGACGCCTATTGAATAAGATTGCTTAAAAATTTCCTGAAGGTCAATTCTACCCTGAAAAATAAACTTTAAAGTATAGAAATAGATTATGGTTACCTGGCCAATACTGCCAAGAATACTAACCAGCTTACGTTCGAGCTGGTTAACTGGTAGAAAAAAGAAATTCACCGATTTGGCTTTTAAACTAGTCATTGGTTACGAGGTTTAAGCTTTATTAGATCCACTTTAGTAAAAACGGGAATTGACCAGGATAGATTTCAATTCTAATGATTTTAAGGCATTTAACAACTATTTGCACTAATTTAAATCATTAGTTAAGTGAATATTTATATTAAGTTCGCAAACATTAAGACCTTCTTATCAGGTAATCACAACAGCCTTGATAACTAAAGGGTCTACTTGCAAAGTCAATTAAGGACAGGTCGTGTTTGCGTCAGAATTTAACAAAATCTGTTAAATTTTGTTAAACAGGAAGTCTTTGATAAAGCAAATAGTTAAAACCGCTTTACAACCACTAAGTTTAAGCACTAAATCGACGTTATCCTTGACAAAACATAATAGCAATTAACCCAAAGTTTATTATAACTACGCAAGAATTTATCCAATAACAATGCAGTAATATTTGAGCGGTATTTTTCTGTCAAGATTTGGCAGTTGAATCCAACCCATTTAAACTATCTTAAGTCTAGTAGTTGGTTAGGCCAACGGCATAGTTCTAAATCAATCAGGTAAGATTTTGAGGCTATTTCTATATGCCAAGAAAAATCGAAAAGTTCCTTAAGTCGTTAGGGGCAACAATTTACTTCGGTAGCTTATCTAGCCATAAAATTTAACCAGAACAATTTCAACTCCTTACTCCTAACAGCCCTTCCAATCGACTTCAATCAAGTAGCCAAGTCGCAACAAAGTCAAGTATTGCAGCAAAAATGCCGTAGCAAAAAATCGATAATTCAAAACCCGCCGATTTTAAAATCAACCACTTCATATAATTAAAATATAGTGACAGTTTTCGTCTTAACCTAGAATGGGTGCTAGAATATGACCTAAAAAATTGACTGTTTTTAAGCGACACTCTAATTAATACCATTCTTTTACATAACGGCACTTTCAAGGAGATTAATAATGGCTGGCAAAACGCAAACTCAACATATAAACACCGACAAACAAGACTACTGCTTCTGCCAGTGCTTGAAAACAGATAATGACCTACCCAAAGCTTCTGCCGACAATTTTCGACTTGACAAACAC
>JAJYFO010000134.1 GCA_021785395.1 bacterium
ATTATCATAATTTGGTTTTACTAATCCAAAGTCATCTAGTATAAGAACTTTTATTTTAGCTAATTTGGCTAATATTTGTTTGTATGAACCATCTTGGCGAGCTATCGTTAAATTTGAAAACAGTTTGGACACTTTTAGATATAATGCAGAGAATCCATTTTGACAAACTTTATTAGCTATTGCACAGGCTAAGTAAGTTTTACCACAACCTGTAGAGCCGGTTATAAAAACATTATGGTGTTCTTTAATCCATTGGCATAAGCTCAAATTAGTTATAACGGCTTTATCAATACCACGTTTTAAATCAAAGTCCAAATCTTCTAAACATGCTGCTTGCTTTAAATTTGCCGCTTTTATCAACATAGTCAGTTTGCGATTTTCTCTATCAATAATTTCATTATCCACTAACATACCAAGTCTTTCTTCAAAGCTCAATTTATTTACATCCGTTGTTTTAGCTTGTTGTTCGAGGGCTTTAACCATTCCATTTAGCCTTAATGCTTGCAATTTACTTATTGTAGGGTGTTGTAACATATTTTACTCTCCTTTTATTTTGAAATAATCAGCTCCACGAATATTATTATGCATAATATTAGCTGGCTCTGCTTGTGGTTTTATCTGTTGCTGATCTAAACCTGTTTTTAAAATTGATTTTACACTTTTGTAGGTAAAGCTGTTTATACATAAGGCACGGTGACAAGCTGCTTCAAGTCTTTCTTTGCCATACTTGTCAACTGATTTAAAATACCTAACGTTGTTCTAAAAGCAAAAAGGTGATGATCCTTAGCTGTAAATATTTGTTCAAACAGCTTAACACAACTTGATCCTAGCATTTCTGCTTTTGAGATAATTTCTTCTTTACTGGTATTACAATAAACGCTATGGGCTTTCGGTCTATGTTCATTGATAGTTATAAGTTGATACTTATTTAAGTTTCTTATATGGCTTGCAATGCGTTCGTTTCGATAAAAGCACTCAATTATATTTTGGGTAATCCTTACCTCAATTACCTTGCCAATTAACTTATATGGAACGCTATAATAATTGCTTTCAATAGCTACATGATAGTCTGGTTGAACTATAGCTTTTTGCCATTGAGCATATTCATATGGGATTGATGGTAGTTCTCTTAACTCTGGTTTATCCATTGTTTCGAACCAACTGGCTCTGCTACCATCCATTTTTTTAAAAGGTTTATTGTTGGCTTTTACTAACAACTCTTTTATAGCCTGATTTAATTCAGCAAGACTAAAAAATACTCGATTCCTCAAAGCCCCTAATAACCATATTTGGCATACTTGTACAGATTTTTCTACCTTGGCTTTATCTTTGGGTTTTCGTGGTCTGGCTGGTAAAACGACTAAGTCATAATATTTAGCCATTTGATTATAAGTTACATTTATTTCGGGATCATAAAAATTAGGATCTTTAACGGCTGTTTTGGTATTGTCTGGTACTAAAATTTTAGGGACACCTCCAAAAAAATTCAGGGCATTAACATGTGCATTTATCCAATTTTCACTGTTTAGTGAGCTTGTTGCCTCTGCATACATATAATTACTAGCACCTAGTGTGGCTACAAATAAATATGCTTTCGTTTTTTCTTGTGTCTCTGGATTAGCTATTTCAATCGTGCTTCCAGCATAATCAACGAATAATTTTTCGCCAGCTATATGCTTTTGCCTCATTGAAATTTTTAAATTCTTTTTGAATTTATTATATTGTTCACAAAAGAAACTATAGCCTATTCCATCTTTTTCTAGTTCTTTATATTCAAACCACAATAATTGCAGATTTGTGTTTTTCTTTTTTAATTCTTTATGTATGTATTGCCAATCAGGTTCTATCCGGTTTTTAGTATTTTCTGGCTTTTTATAGACAACTTCTTCTAACTCTGTATCACTTAATTTCTTTAAGTCATCTGTTGTGATATTAGCTGCTATAGCTCTTCTTACATATTCTTGAGCTGTCGATCTGGAAACCCTTGCAGAAGCTGCAGCCTGATTTATACTAATATTATTTTCTATCACTAAGCGTAATATCTCTTTTATTTGTCTCATAGTTAAACGCCTCTTCAAAACTGCAACCCTCCATAATTCGTTTTATATTGGGATGCTATGCGGTTCTAGCCTTTTTTTTGATCCGTTTATATGTTTTTGATATGTGTTTTTAACTATTATTTATATTATTAATTCACTTTAATGCCAAGTGGCCGAATTGACCGGAATGCCCGGCCGGAATCAACCGGAATCTGCATTCATAGCTTGTATCTGTACTTATTACATCACGTAAAGTGTTGCATTCAGGGCAATATCTTTCCTCTTCATTTAATTCGTATAATTTAGTTTCTTCTTCAATTTTATTATTTGGAGCTGTAATACGCCTACCGCCGCCACCATGTCTTTTTATTTTATCTTTCTTAATTGGAATACCGGTGTTTTCTGCTTCTATGTTTGATTTAGGCTGCTCGGAATTTGATGTTATATCATTTTTCTGCTCTATTTTTCGTTTTTCTGATTTCCTGCCATAAATGACTCTGTTTAGCTGCTGAACTTGTTCCTGTAAGCTTACAATTTGTTCTTTAAGCTGTATTATTAATTTATGACAAGATTTAATATCGTTTGGTAAGCCCTGTGTATATTTACCTTTAACCATAATATCCCTTTACTATAAATATTTGCTTCTAATAGGAATTATTATATCACAGTATCATATACAGTATCATTAATTTTTTTACAGCTAAATCTTTTCCTTTTACGAACCGATGTTAAATCAATACCATCAAGAATATTCCTTAAAGTACTAATATCAATTTCTAAACCAGTAAAATTATTATTATTTGTTTCTGGAAATTTGAAACTCCCCTTTGCTAGCTGTTTATACCATATTGCAAAACCATCTGTGTCAAAGTATAAAATTTTTATTTTATCACCTGATTTGTTTTTGAAAATAAATAATGAGCCAGTCAAGGGATCTAGTTTTAATGTGTCTCTAACCGTACCAGTAAGTGCGTTAAAACCTTTTCGCATATCTGTAGGCTGTGTACACAGAAAGAGTCTGGTATTATAAATGCCATTAATCATTGTCCCTACCTCGTCTAAACTTCCAAAGCTAAAAATAAATTTTTTAATGTTTCATAATCTGCCCCTGTAAAAACTTGCAACTCTAATTGATTGATTTTTACCTTTGCGACGACTTGAAACAAATTCAAATTAACATTTTCGCTGGCCGTATTGATTTTCACAGGCAAAAATTTTACCTGGTCTCTCTGTATATCTTTTTGATTGTTTTTGGATATTGTTTTTTGCGCCAAATTTGAGTTTATAATTTTTCGCCATTTACCAAATGTTCGAAAACTAATATTTTCTTGCCTGCAGAATTCTGCTTGCGCCAAGCCACTTCTTTCCCATTTTTTGTTTAGCTTAGACCACAATTGTAGCTTGGAATCTTTTAATTGCATATTTTTGACCTCTTGTTATGATTTAAGTCAAAAATTTAACAAATTATATTCTTATTTTCTAGGTGTACTTGCTGGAACAGATACGTTGTATCATTCAATTTTGAATTAAGTAACTTTGATTCATCAAAAAATAACTTTCTTTCAGCCCTAAGCATGATTTATTAACTAATAAAATCATTTAAAATTATTTATTATAGCTTTTTTAGTCAGATATAAAGTTCAATTTGGCGATGCGCGACTTTCACTATAACGAAATTTATCTGTGCAAACACAATCTAGGCGTTATCCAGCCTGGGTTTACAGTTATAACGCTAGGCACAAGTTTACGCGGCGACGACAATATTGCCCATGTATTAGTCGACAGTTTAGACGCACAAACCAAGCAAAATTTGTGTATTTTTAATTTGGGTGAATTTACCAATTATTTATCGTATTGCCTTCATGGTCATCAGGCCATGCTAATTATTGACGCCGTTTATAATAAAAATCCGCCAAGCAGTAAAGACAGCGTCATTATTATTGAACTGCACAATATCTTAAAAAACAAGGCTGATATGGCAGTTTTTTCTAGCCACGGGTTTAGTTTTTTAGACGAATTGGTGGTTTTGGCTAGTCAAAATCAGTTACCGAGCTTTGCTTATTTTTTTGGTGTAGAAATTAATTCATGTCTTGGCTATAATACTTTAAGTAATGAAACCCAAAACAATTTAACTGATGTAACTAATAAGCTAGCGAGTCTGATTGCCGAGGTGAAAGCCCTTTTGCTTAAAAATCAACCTTTCTATGCATGAAATAAGTATCGCCGACAATTTATTGCGGCAATTAACGAAAATAGCTAAGGGTAAAGAAGTGAAATCGGTCTGCGTTGAAATTGGCTGTTTTCGAAACATCGATCTAGAATCACTTGAATTCGCCATAAGCAATTTGAAAGATAATTACCCTTTACTAACCAAGTGTGTGTTTGAATACAAATTAATCAAGGCCTTGGCCATATGCTATGATAATAACCATAGCTATGAACCCGAATTTGCTCGTGGTTTCAAATGCAATCAGTGCAGCAGTGGGGTCAAAGAAATTATCCAAGGTGAAGAATTTAACCTAGTTAATATTTTTTTGAACTACAAAATATAAGGAAAAAACTATGACCGATAAGTTAGACGTACTAAACCAACCCGTTGTGAATGCCAATAATGACCAGGCTAAAAGCCTGCGTAATTTATTTTTGAAAAAACAGAATTTTGTTTTAAATATTATTGGTGGTCCTGGTGTCGGTAAAACCACGCTAATAACGGGGTTGATTGAAAAGCTGACGCTAAAACCAGCTGTAATTGAAGCTGACATGGCTTGCGATTTTGACGCAGAAATCGTAAAAAAATTAAATATACCGGTAGAACAAATAAATACCGTAAACGCATGCCATCTAAACGCCAGGCAAATAGCCAAAGTTGTACGGACAAAGCCGGAAATAAGTGGCGCCCAGCTGATTTTAATCGAAAATGTCGGTAATCTGATTTGCCCGACCGAATTTTATCTGGGCGAAGACTTACAGGTGATAGTCTTTAGCGTGACCGATGGCGACAATAAACCGCTTAAATACCCTGTGTCCTTCCATAAGGCTGATATTGTAGTCATTACGAAACTAGACTTATTGCCTTATGTCAATTTTGACTTGGCTTTGGCTAAGTCCAACATCCATAACCTCAATAATAAGGCCAAAATATTTACAGTATCGGCAATGCGCCGTAACGACTTGGGTTTAAATAATGATACTGGCTTAAATGCGCTGGTAGAATACATAACCTGGCAATATTTTAATAAATTCCCCAAAATATAGAAGGATGTTAATACCTAAATGTGTTTTGCGATTCCGGTTAAGGTTTTAGAAGTAATAAACGATAACCAAGTCAGAGTTAATTATAAAGGCTTTGACTACACCGTTATTACAGTCGATGAAAAGCCTAAAGTCGGCGATTATGTCCTTGTCCACGGCGGTTACGTAATTAAAATATTAAGCCAAGACCAGGGTCTTAGTATTTTAAAATTATTTGACATAAATACAATTTAACCTAAATAAATAATTCTCTAGAACGATGTAGAATTATCTAGATATTGGTTTAATCTAGTTGAGGTTATAAAGGGTTGATTATTTATGGATAGATTTTTTGTCCTGCCAAAAACAAAATTCGACTTGTTTTTTAATAAGCTTGTCAGTACGGGAAAGCTCTACGCCCCTGTGGCGGTAAGTGAAAAGTCGTATTCTTTTAAGTCTGTAATTAGACCCGACGAAATTGCCTGGCAGGCGTTGAGAACGATATTGCCGCCTAAAAAATATTTTTTTAAAGAAACTGAAACAATTTTAACCTATAAAGATAATGAAATTAAAGAAGTTTTACCAGAATCTACAAACTTTTCTATTCTGGGTTTACACCCTTGTGATTTGGCTTCGTTAAGCATTATGGATAAAATTTTTCTGGACTATCCGTCAGACACCCATTATGCGATTAGACGAAAAAACGCATTTTTGATTGGCACATCGTGTATGCCTGATGAACACTGCTTTTGTGAATCGATGGGGACAAGTTCGGTTAATAATACGTATGACATTTTCTTGACCGATATCCTTGATAAGTATTTTATCGAGGTCGCCACCGCTAAGGGTAAAGAATTTTTAGATAGCCTTGGGGATAGCGTCCATAAGTCTGATTCGTCGGACGAAAGTCAGTATAAGACGTTTTGGCGGGAAAGAGAAAAATCTTTTAAAATTGGCTTTAAAGAACCTAATCTAAAATCGTTGATGAATTTAGAAATTGATAATCCGATTTGGGAAGAACTAGGAAATCAGTGCCTTAGCTGCGGTAATTGTACGCCGGTGTGCCCAACGTGTTATTGTTTTGATATGCTTGATACCGTAAACCTTGACTCGGTATCGGGTCAGCGCGACAGGCAATGGGATAGCTGCCAGTTCACGATGTTTGCCGGCGTGGCTGGCGACTTTAACTTTCGCGCCACTCCGGTAGAACGCCTTAAATTTTGGTACCGCCATAAACTACACGGTTTTGAAGACCCTTATGGTTTAAAGACCTGTGTGGGCTGCGGTCGCTGTACGGTTTCTTGTCCGGCCGAAATCGACGATATTGTAGGCCTAGTTAAAGTATTACAAAATAGTTCGCCATAAAAATTATGTTAAGTCCACTAATTCCTAAGCCAGCCAAATTAATCAACATTGTACCGATGACGGTCGATAATTATTTGTTTGAATTTAGTTTTGACGACGAAAATTTAAAAAAAACCAGCCCAGGCCAATTCGTCGAATTGTGGCTGCCTGGTGTCGGCGAGTCGCCAATTTCGATATGTTCAGCCAAGGTGAACGACACTTTAGACTTACTAATCAGACGGGTTGGCCGTGTCACCAATAGTTTGTACCTGCTCAAGGAGGGTTCTTTTGTCGGGTTGAGAGGACCCTACGGTATTGGTTTTCCTGTACAGGAGTTAGCTGGCCAAAATGTTTGCTTGGTCGCTGGCGGCCTAGGTATAGCCCCTATAAGGTCGTTGTGGCAGTATATTTTAAATAATCGCCAAGACTTTAAAAGGGTCGTTTTAATCTATGGCATGCGGCATAGCGACGAATTGCTATTTAGGCAAGAATTTAAAGTATTACTTAGAAGGCACGATTTTGAGCTGTATTTGGCGGCCGAAGAAATCGACGGGCCTGGTCTGCCAGCAATTACTATGCAGGCTGGTCGGGTAACCGATTTGATACGTTTGAGCAACCTCGATGAAAGTTTTAGGGTGGCTATGTGCGGCCCGCCTATTATGTACCAGTACGCCATCAAGGAATTAAGCAAAAAAAATATAGGCCAAGCCAAGATGTGGCTATCTTTAGAAAGGCATATGAAATGCGGTATCGGTAAATGTGGCCATTGCGTTATTGGCGGTACTTTCACGTGTAAGCAAGGGC
>JAJYFO010000135.1 GCA_021785395.1 bacterium
TTTTTGAATGATTTTAGCAATTAAATTATAGAAATTAAATAAACCCACCTGTTTATAGTATTTGCCATCATTTTGCAAAGCTTCGTACATCATGATATAACTTAAGTTAGGTTTTTTGGCAATCATAGTCAGCATACTGTCAAGGATAATAGATAAAGATTCTATAGGGTCTTTTTTATCCAGACTAAAGTCTTCGAGTTTTTTTAACGGTTCTATAAAAATATGTTTAATAGTTTCAACGTAAAGGTTTTCTTTATTACCAAAATAATAATAAATCATAGCTTTGGTAACGTTAGTTTTGGCTGCTATCGCTTCTGTTTTAGCCGAAATATAACCGTATTTAGCAAAAACCTCACCAGCCGAATCGAGGATTTTAGTTCTGGTTGCTTCTCTATCGCGACAGCAAATTTCTGTTTCTTTATCAGTCAATGGAACAAACCTATTAAAATCTAAAATTACCCTTTAATTATAGCTAAAATTCTAAATTAAAAAACCAAAGTAATATTATAGATAATTAATTAATATCTTTGTCTTCTTGACCCTTTAAATAGGCTAATACTAAAAATGCTAGGGTTTTGCCAACGCACCTAACACCATCGTCAAAACCTAAATCTGGGCTAGCCTCAGACAAATGAAGGTAACTAGTCGGCAGCGACTTGGCTAAAGTGTAAATTGCCTGTAAACCTTGTTCGACAGTTAGCCCAAAAGGGCTTCTAGCACTCGTTGGCATATTTATGATGCTGTCTAAATCTAACTCCAGACCGATAAAAGATTTATATTCTTTAAAGTAAGCAATTAAATGATTAAGACCATGTTTAAAGCTAATTTTATTACGCAAAAACATATCCTCATAACTAATTGCCAGAAAATCGTTGTTTTTGAATCTTGTCAGCATTTCTTCGTTATTATAATTTTCCTGCATACCTAAAACTGCGTATTTATCCAAGTATCCATGAATTTGAGCATAAGAAAAAGGATTACCGCTGTGGCGACCTTCTAAGCAGCGAAAATCAAGATGTGGGTCAATATTGATACAGCCTATAGCCGTATTTTTGGTTTCATAAAAGGCCTTGATTATAGGGTAGGAATTATTATTGCCACCACCAATAATTATGGGTAAAAGGTCATATTTTAATATTTCTTTTATAATCTCGCTAACTCGATTGTCAAGGATACTTGTAATTTCTCGTAAAGTAGTAAGGTCGTTAACTTGACTGGCTTCTTGCCTAAGGTCACTAACTTTAACCTGGCCTAAAATGGCTAGTTTGGTAAAATCAAAATATTGGTTAGACTGCAGATTTAAAAAATAATTTAGAAAAGCTATTGGCCCATTGCTGGCTCCAATTCTCCCTTGATTAGCCCTTATACCAATATCTTCAGGAATAGTTAAAATTACATATTTAACATTACCTTTGGCTAACTGAGCTAAGTTTTTATTTTCGTCTAAAACTTGTATGCATTGGCCAGCTTTAATTTCGTGCTGACGAATATTAGTTAGACTTAATAATTTTTCTTTAGTAAAGATTTCTAGATTTGAGCAATTCATACTTATAAAAGAGATTAGTTAAGATTATGAAAAAAAATTAAACTGCATTTAAAATCAATGAAGTCCATATATTATAGACTAAACATAGTAAATTTATCGAGCCGATTCTATTTTAAAGCTAATATTTTTTAAATGGACACTAAGGAGTTAATAGTTATGGTGACAATGTTAGATATTATACAAAAGAAAAAAGGTAATTTAAAACATACAAAAAGTGAATTAAAATTTCTTATTGATGGTATCGTTAACAATTCCATACCAGACTATCAGCTTTCAGCCTGGCTTATGTCAGTTTATTTTAATAGTATGGATTTAGAAGAGACCAGTTATATTACCAAACTCATGATGAATTCTGGAGACGTGCTAGATTTTAGTGATGTTGGTGATATTATTGGTGACAAGCATTCAACTGGCGGGGTAGGCGATAAGACTACTTTAGTATTTGTTCCGCTTATGGCAGCATTGGGACTGCCTATGGCAAAATTATCCGGTCGCGGTCTTGGTTTCAGTGGTGGCACTATAGATAAACTAGAAGCCATTCCAGGTTTTAACGCCACATTAACTTCAGACCAGTTTAAACAACTGGTTAAAAAGAATAAAATGGCCGTTTCAGCTCAGTCACAAAGCCTTGCTCCAGCCGACGGTAAACTTTATGCTTTGCGCGATGTGACTTGCACAATCGATTCAATGCCACTAATAGCAGCCTCGGTATTGTCTAAAAAATTCGCCAGCGGTACTAATCTAATTATATTAGACGTAAAATGCGGTAAAGGAGCATTTATGGAAGATAGTAAACAAGCTATAAATTTAGCCAAATTTATGGTTGATATAGGTTATAGGTTAAACAAACACGTTTTAACCGTTGTAACTGACATGAATCAGCCACTAGGCTATGCAGTTGGCAATGCCATTGAGGTCAAAGAAGCCATAGATACTCTGGCCGGTAATGGTCCAGCCGATTTAGTCGAATTAACTTTAAGCCTAGGTTCTGTAGCATTAACCAAAGCAAAACTAGCTCAAAACATCGATGACGCAAAACTTAAAATAACCCAAGCAATTCAAAGTGGATTGGCTCTAGAATATTTTGCCAAATTAATACAGGCTCAAGGCGGTAACAGTCAAGTTATTGAAAATCCAAAACTCATGCCCCAGGCCAAATATATAAAAACTTTGACCGTGAATAATAATTTAGGTAACGAATTATGGATAAGCGATGTAAACGGTAAAATTATTGCTATGGCAGCTAAATTACTTGGGGCTGGGCGAAGTTTTAAAGGTGAAAAAATTAATTTAGCTGTCGGTATCGAAGTTTTTGTTAAAATTGGCCAAAAAGTGTTTATCAACGAACCACTTGCCACAGTTTACGCCGATACTGAAGATAGCTTAAATATAGCTTGTGATTACGTTTATAAGGCAGTCAAATTTAGCTTGACTGAAGTTGAAACTCCACCACTAATTTTGGGTAGTTATGAATAAGGCATGGCGTTTTATTCCATATAATGACTATGATGGCTGCTTGAACATGGCCATCGATGAAGCGCTTTTAGAACTCATGCGCCAAGGAAAAATCCCCTTTACACTTCGATTATATGGTTTTAAGCCAAGCTGTGTAAGTTTTGGCTATAGTCAGAAAATTGACCGGCACTTTTTGGATAAGCTTAAATTATTTAATATCGACTATGTCCGCCGACCAACCGGTGGAAGAGCAGTATTGCACCATAATAATCTTACCTATAGTTTTATTGGTTCGAGTACTAATAAAGTAATTTCTCAAAGTGTAGTGGCTTCGTATAAACAGATTTCAGCTGGTATTATAAAATCTTATGAAAAATTTGGTATCGAACTTAGAACCAATAATAATGAAAATAATTTCAATAAAGGGCTTGACTGCTTTGACCACCTAAGTCGCGCTGACTTACAAGCCAATGGTCAAAAAATCGTTGGTTCTGCCCAATTACGGCGCGACAATGCAATTTTACAACATGGTTCTATTAATTTATATAATCAAAACGATTCAAGTAAATTCATCTTTAAAAACTTAAATTTAGAAGAAGAACAGAAATTAAAAGATTTTATACTAGCCAGTAATAAGCAAATAACAGATAATCTCATAGAAATCGAAAATGCTTTTATTGACGGGTTTAGCCAGACATTTAATATTAACTTTGAAATTTTACCATTAAGTGCTTACGAGCTTGAACTGGCTGAAAATATTAAAATTAAGTATTATTTGGAGCCTAAATTGAATTTAGTATAGGCTTTAAAAAAAATTTTAAAAATCCTTTTTAAATTTGTCCGACCCAATCTTTAGCAGCTGTTTTATGCCATGTATCACGAATCTGGTTAAAGGTATTTTGGTCTAATTTTCCTAATTTTACAGTTTCGATATTTTGATTAAACCGACTTGCCTTTGTTGTACCAACTATAGCGGTACAGATACCATCGACACTTAAAGTAAATCTTAGAGCAATTTGCGCACTCAAATCAGGATTGCCATTTATAAAACTATATTTTAAGGTTTGGAGCCTTTCGTAATAGGGTTTATGATAGTCATTATCAGGCATTGATTTATAAGTAAAAGCGGCGTTAGCTATTGGACGCTTGGCAATAATACCCATATTTTGTTTGACGGCAAGCGGAATAGTCAAGTCAATACACTCTTGGTCGGCGATATTACAAGACGTTTGTAATGTATCGAATAAACCGGTGTTTATAGCATACAAGGCGTCACTACCGTCACCACTATAGCCTATAAATCGCGTTTTACCGGCTTGCTTAGCTTCTTCTAGAGCCTTTATTACGTCACCTTTAGCTAGAATAGCTTGATTACAGCTATGCAATTGAATCAAATCTAAGTAATCGGTATTTAATTTTTTTAAACTAGTATCAATAGATTTTTTTACGTCTTTGCCCGTCCAGCCATCGGTCATATAATTTTCTTTATGCCCACATTTGGTAAATAAATAGAAATCTTTACGCCTATGACTTATGGCCTTACCAATTAACTCTTCACTGTTAACATAACACTCAGCTGTATCGATGACATTGATACCTGAATCTAAGGCTAAGTTTAACATGTGACTGGCGTCGTCAAAACTGACACCCTGAAAACCAATTTCAGCTCCACCAAAACCTAATACCGACACCATCATTTGTGTTTTACCAAATAACCTTTTTTCCATAAAAAACTCCTTTATCAGCTATTTTAAACTTTAACCAAATTACTTTTAAGTAACTTTATAATTTCGCGACAGAATGCTGGTAAATCATCTGGTTTGCGTGAAGTAACTAAATTACCGTCGACGACGACTTCTTTATCTATCCACTTGGCTCCAGCATTTATACAGTCGTCTTTGATATTCTCGTAACAAGTCAAGGTTTTTGCCGAAATTATATTGGCCGAAACTAAAACCCAGGCTCCATGACAAATTGAAGCAATAATAGCCTTATTTGTATTAGCTTTGCGAACTATTTCTAGAGCTTCTTTACTGGCTCTTATTTTATCTGGGGCAAAACCACCAGGAATTATGACTAAGTCAAATTTAGTATTTACGTAGTCGACACACTGGCCGTCAACCGCTAAAGGAAGACCATATTTGCCGGTGTAGGTGTTTTCACCAATACCTAGTAATTTAACGTTAACATAGTCTTCTTTTAGACGGTAATAAGGATAAGTAACTTCCCTGTCTTCAAAAGTTGGGCCAAGTAAAATGGCCGCTTGAATATTTTTTAAATCCATAATTTAACTCTCCTGTAAAGATTAAAGTTAAGATAACCGTTCTGGCGTACTTATGACTTTAATTTATTTTAGAATGAATATTTGGATTTCATCTAAAAATTTATTCTTTACTTAGGTTTTAACTTAAAATATGTCAGAACGATTTTTTCAGAGTTTTAATTTAATAATAATTTTATTCTTTACAGCCAATATTGCCTTAGCCAGTGATTTTAAAAATATACCGATACAAAATTTACCAGAAAGCAGAACAACTAACGACTACCGCAGCTATCCGATAGACTTTAAAAATAAAAAGTTTAAGGAAAAATTAGTCGATATTAAATCTTATAAAATTAAGGGTCTGTCTTTCTATAATGAAAATTCTGGTCTAAATTTCCCTTATAACAAACGCTTAAACGGGTCGAGTAAAGAGATTTATCTGCGCCAATCTGTTGCCAAAAAGCTAGAATCGGTAAATAACTACCTCAAAGCGTACAAAGTAAACGTTTTTGTTTTAGACGGGTACCGTAGCTATAAATTACAATCTTGCCTTTGGCAGTTTTATCTAGACTACGCTAAAACCAATCATCCCAAATTTACTGATTTAGAATGTATTAATTTTGCCTTGACCTATTGCTCCAATCCACAAGGCTTTAGCATCCATGATTCAAGCTCTTGGTACACACATTCAACCGGTGCCAGCGTAGACCTGACACTCCAGGACAGTAAAACAGGTGACTTACTTTTTATGGGCAGTATTTTTGATGACCCCAGTGATATAAGTCACACTAGCTATTTTGAAACGACCGAGTCAACTAACTTATCCGATTTAGCTGCCAGACAGAATCGTCGCATATTATACGCAGCCATGACCAAAGTCGGATTTACTAACTATCCAAACGAATGGTGGCATTACGACTGGGGTAATCAAATGTGGCTTATGGATCTAAATTATAATACCAAAGTTAAAAGTGCTTTTTATGGCGCAATTGAAAAGCCGTAGTTAAATTAGCCAGCAAATCACAATCTAAAGTTTACTCGTATTCGCCTTTGTTATAGCCTTCAGCGACTAACTGGTAGCCGCCACCGTACACGGTTCTAACGTATTTTCGGTCAGCCGTTTCGATCCTGGTACGCAAATGCCTAATATGAACTCGAATAGTATCAACGTCGTCATCAGGCGCATAGCCCCAGACTTCTTCTAACAATTTGCCGGTTGAAACGGTTTGACCATGATGCTGCATCAAACAGTGTAAAATTTCAAATTCGGTAGGTGTCAATTTTATAACCCTTTCACCAATTTTTGCCTGTAAATTTTCAGGTATTAGGGTTATTTCTCCAGCTGTTAAAATTTCAGGTAGCGTCGATGATTTTGGCACTGAGCTTGACCTTCTTAGTAAGGCTCTAACCCTTACCTGTAATTCAGCTATTTCGAATGGTTTAACCAAATAATCATCAGCCCCAGAATCGAACCCGGTAATTTTATCTTTAGTCATACCTAGAGCCGTAAGTAAAATAACAGGAATACTGTGTGTGTACTGGTTTTGTCGCAAGCGCTGACAAACCGTAAAACCATCTAAATCGGGCATCATGACGTCCAGAATAACCAGGTCCGGACGGTGCTGCTGAGCCAAAGCCAACCCCTTAATACCATCACTAGCTGTATATATCTGATGACCTTGCATTTCAAGGTTAACTTTAACTAATTCAACTATCGACTGGTCATCGTCAATTACTAGAATTCTTGCCACTTTAAATCTCCTTATTCTTTAGGTTGAACTTACTCCTAATTTTACCGTTACTTGCTTGGGATTTCCGTTTCTTAAAATATTTATTGTTACATTTTGGCCCGGTTTTTTCTTCTCCAAATATGATAACAAATCATCGACGCTTTGAATTTTATGGTTGTCAATCCCAACAATTATATCAGCTTGAGTACTGTCAATCGACTGAATCGTAAATGGACCCTGTTGATAAACTACCAGTTTAGGTCCAGATAAACCTGCTTGAGCAGCCGGACCGTTTGGGTCTAGTTTGATGATTTTAAGGCCTAATTCGGTCGGTTGAAAAGCT
>JAJYFO010000136.1 GCA_021785395.1 bacterium
GGCTCTAACTATTCTTAAATGGGGTAGTGAAGAACAAAAGCAGTATTATTTGCCTAAATTATGTAACGGTGAATTTATAGGTTGTTATGGCTTGACTGAACCAGAAGCCGGCAGTGACGCGGCTAACCAGCAAACCAAAGCTGTCAAAGATGGTAAAAATTACATATTAAGTGGTCAAAAAACCTGGATTTCGAATGGTTCAATTGCTAGCCATGCCTTGGTATTTGCAACTGTTGACCCCAGTTTAGGCCATAAGGGGATTACCTGTTTTATTGTTGATACCAAGTCCAAAGGCTTTAGTGCTGCTCCAATTAAAGGGAAACTAGGTTTAAGAGCCAGCGACACATCTTCGCTGTTTTTAGATGAAGTTGTAGTACCGGCTGAAAATATTTTAGGAGGAGTTGGCAATGGCTTTAAAGTCGCTATGTCGGCTTTAGATAATGGTCGTTTTTCAGTAGCTGCTGGAGCCGTTGGCCTAGTTCAAGGTTGTATTGACAACTGTACCAGATATGCCATGCAACGCAAAACATTCGGTAAATTTATCGGTGAACATCAGCAAGTACAAGCTATGATAGCTGATATGGTGGCTGATTGTGAAGCAGGTCGACTTCTTTATTTGCGCGCCGCTACTCTAAAAAACAAAGGTGTTCGTAATACCAGAGAAACTTCTATAGCTAAGTTATTCTGTGGTGAAGCTGCTAATAAAGCTGGTCATAACGCTGTTCAGATTTTTGGTGGTTACGGCTTTAGCGATGAATATCCAGTAGAGCGTTTCTTTAGGGACGCTAAAGTATTGAATATTTACGAAGGAACGCGTGAAATTCAACGCATGATAATTGGCCAGGATGCTCTTGGCATAAGGTACGCTAATGGTGAAGAAGTTAAAAACAAACAGTTATTAGTGGCTAGTGTTTAAAAGGGAGGATGAATAAATGGCTAACGTTTATAAAATGACCGAAATTGTTGCTATTTCAAGCAAAAGCTTTAGCGACGCAGTTAGTGAAGGTGTTAAAAGAGCCAGTAAAACCATTAGGCACTTGGGCTGGTTCGAGGTTGTTGAACAAAGAGGGTTGATCAAGGACGGTAACGTAGCTGAATTTCAAGTTAAAATAAGACTTGGATTCAAACTCGATGAATAGTCTAAAGAAAGGTCTAACGATTTAATTTTAAGTATTTTTTTATTCAAAGGGAATATTATGTCAACTAAAACTTTAACCGACCCTTTTCATCCTATTACCGATGAATTTTTACAGAATCCTTATCCAACTTTTGCCCTTATGCGGTCGCAAGACCCGCTTATGTGGTCAAAAGAAGGCGGCTGTTATTATGTTACTAAGTATAATGACGCTCGAAGTATTCTGTCTGACTTGGATTATGAAAAGAATTTGAGCAAATGGAAAACTAATAATCCCATGATAAATATGGTACCTAAATTAAATGAAGCTATGAAATCAAGAGCCACCTGGATGCTTAATCAGGACCCACCTGACCATACCAGAATGAGGGCGATTGTTAATAAGGCATTTACGCCGACTAGGGTCAGCGATTTAAAGCCCCATATCGAAAGTATCGCTAACGATCTTCTGGATAGTATTGACCCTGATAAGGTAAACGATTTAATAAGCGAATACGCTTTTCAAATTCCGGTTATTGTAATTGCCGAAATGCTTGGCGTTCCAAAAGAGGACCGTCTAAAGTTTCGTGACTGGTCAAACGCTATGGTCAAAGCCTCAGGAATTCTCATGGGAATTTCTGGCGGAGGTGATAGCCTGGTTCATAAAATGCAAAGTAATTTGGACGCTGTTAATGCTCAGGAAAATTTATTGAATTATTTTCGACCAATTGTCGAGCAAAGGCGCCAATCACCCCAAAACGACCTTATTTCAGCTTTAGTAGAAGCCGAAGATAATGGTAGTAAATTAACCAAAGACGAAGTCTTGGGTAACCTGGTATTACTATTGGTGGCTGGCCACGAAACAACCGTTAATTTAATAGGCAATTCTATTCATTCTCTATTAATGAACCCAAGCCAGCTGGATTTATTGAAAAGTGATATGAGTCTGTTGCCAAAGGCAATTAACGAAACTCTGCGCTACCAAAGCCCTGTTCAAGTCGTTAGACGGTCTTGTGCTGAAGATGAACAGTTTGGCAACATTCATGTCAAAAAAGGTAGTATGATGGTAATTCTTTTAGGCTCAGCTAATAGAGACTATGAAGTCTATGAAAATGGTGATAGTTTTGATATTACCCGTGATAGCAGTAAGCATTTGTCATTTGGCCAGGGTATTCATCACTGTCTCGGGTCTAGTCTAGCTATGGCAGAAGGTGAAATAGCTCTTAGAGTTCTTTTATCGCGTTATCCTAATTTGAAATTAGCTACAGATAATTTAAAGTTTAAAGAGCCATTTGCCTTAAGAGGCCTTAGTGAATTGCCGATAAACTTGAAATAAATTTATGACATTGCCATTAGTGTCAATTTTTTTGCCAACATACTCACGATATCAAAGTGGATATTTGAAGTCTTCGATTGATTCGGTATTGGCTCAGACTTACAAAAACTTTGAACTTTTGGTCGTCGACGATGGATCTATAGATGGCACTAGTGAATATATTAAAGAATTGGCAGCTAGCGATAAACGAATCAAACACGTTCGCTTTGACAAAAATATTGGCTTGCTTGCGTTTACAACAGCTAAGGCTTACCTCGAATCAAGTGGTGAGTATTTGACGTTTATTTTTGATGATTGTGTATACGAAACCAATCACCTGGAAAAGCTCTTGGCTAAGTTAAATTCAGAGCCTAATTTGGGTATGGCTTATGGCAAAATTTTAATAAAACATTTAGACGCCGAAGACGAAATTTATGGTCAAGAAACAGATTTAGTCAGTTTAAGCTCTGACAATTGTATTGGTAACGCCTGCGTAATGTTAAAGCGTGAAGTTGTTGAAGAAATAGGTTGGTACGATCCGCATATAATCTTAAAACGTTTTTGTGACTGGGATTTATGGCTTAGGGTTTTCTATAAATTTAAGGTGGGCTTTGTCGATGAAATTTTGGCTACCGAATTTGGCCCAGTGTTGATGGATTCTTTAGGCAATTATCATATCGCCAACATACCATTGGTTAAAAAATATATCGCCACTAACCGCTCTAATATTTTAAGCCCGTACAATATTATTCATGGCAATTATTCTTTAACCCAGATTAATTTTCCTTTATCGCAGGAAGAAAGTTATGAATTAATGCTTATAATACTCGACCACTTTATTAGAAGCGCAGATTTAGCGCAGATTGCTGCTGTTTACCCAAAAATTCAAGACGAACCGTTTGTTCAGCAAAGTATGGTTCGTTTAAAAAGTTGTAATGAATTTGGCTTAAACGAAGAATTCTTTGAGATTTTAGGTTCTTTATGGTTTTATATTCATTATTTTAAAAGGTCAAACGCTGGCGAACGTTTAAAATTACACCAAATTGTCAAGGAATACCTTAAAGAAAACGAGGATAGTTTGATTTTAAACAATGCAATGCTTAACAGTTTGTCTTGGAAAATTACCAAACCTTTACGTGATTTTAAAGTCGGTTTTGACAAATTGTTAAAAAAAAATAATTAATTTTATGTCGTTTACTCATCTGTTGTAAAGAAGGTTTAATATATAATGTTACTATTTTTTGGAGTGTTTAAATGGGCTTGTATTTGGTAACTGGTGGTTGTGGGTTTATTGGTTCGCATTTGTGTGAAGCTTTATTGAGGGCTAATCATCAGGTTAGAATAATAGACGATTTGTCTAGTGGCTTAAGGGTCAATGCACCTAAAGAAGCGCAGCTCATGGTTTGCGATATCACGAATTTTGAAAATATGAAAATGGCTTTTAAAGACGTAGATGGCTGCTTTCACCTAGCCGCTAAAGCTTCTATTGTATATTACGATGAAAACTGGCCTAAAGCCAATTCGATAAATTTAGGTGGTACGATTAATGCATTTGCAGCTAGTCGCGCCAGTTTTCGCAACGGTAAATGCCCACCAGTCGTTTATGCCTCTAGTGCAGCAATATATGGTGGCTGTGAACAAATTCCTTTGTCTGAATCGACTGAGCCGTTTCCTATTTCTGGTTATGCTAGCGATAAGTTGGCTTGTGAAATTAATGCCAAAATCGCTTATTCTAAATACGATGTTGGAAATATAGGATTGCGGTTTTTTAACGTATATGGTCCAAGACAAAATCCCGAATCAATATACTCAGGCGTTATTTCCATTTTTATCAATAAATTATTACAAGGTCAACCTTTAACCGTTTATGGAGATGGCCTGCAAGTGCGAGATTTCGTTTATGTCGATGATGTGGTTCAGGCTTTGATGCTATCTATGCAACAGCTTGAAAAAAAACACGTTTGTGAAGTATATAACGTCGCCACAAATATGCCAACCAGTATTAGAGGTTTGATAAGCACTTTAAGCCAATTAACCGGTTTGATGCCGCAAGTTGAATATAGTGACCCTAGAATTGGTGATCCAAGATTATCGGCTGGTTTGTACAATAAGGCTAAATTTGATTTAGGCTTTAATCCAACCACCAGCTTAAAAGAAGGTTTGTTAAATACGGTTAAATATTTGGCCAGTCAAAGAAGCCAGTATCAGAATAATGTAGCTAATAAATATTTTGAACAAATTACCAAAACTAAGAGTCGTAAAAAATTTAAAATATAATTCAATAGTCATTTAACCGGTGGGAGAAAGCCTGGCTTGAAAATTGATATATCAGTTATAATGACAGTTCATAAAGAAGGCCGTCTTGTCCATAGGTCAATAAATAGTTTTAAAAATGCTATGGAATTTACTGGTTTAAATACAGAATTTATAATTGTTGTGGATAGGCCATCAGACGAGACAAAAAAATATTTTCAAAATTATAGACTTGCTTATAATGAAATTATCGATTACGTTGAATATGGTGACTTAGGACCATCACGGAATCATGGTGTCAACTTAGCCAGCGGCAAATACGTTGCTTTTGTCGACGCCGATGATTTGGTCAGTATAAACTGGTTTAAAGATGCTTTTGAAAAATCGCAAATGGATGACAGTGGCTATTTTATATATCACCCCGAATATTTGTTGTTTTTTGGTGATATGTTTGATGACAGCCGTCAGGTGAGCGTTCGTAAATTAATTGACTCTAGCGATCCAAAGTATAGCGACTATGATTTAATAGAACATAACCTTTGGTCCAGCTTATGTTTTACAAGTAAGGAACTTATGTTAAAGGTTCCCTATCGGAAGGCAAAACCGGGTTTTGGTTTTGAAGATTGGGATTTTAACCTTGATAGTATTGTATACGGTGCTAAGCATAAAATTGTCGAAGGAGCTGTTCATTTTACTAGGCTAAAAAAATCCGGATCGCTTGATAGCGAAAAGCAGGGTAAAAACTCGACTTTGAGTCCTTCACGATTGTTCGAAAATAAGGATTTTAAACCAGTATTGCCAAAACCAAATTATAATTGGATTAGATTAAAGTCGTATATTAATCTTATGCAATTATTTCTTACTGATAATTTTATCTGGTTATACCGTATTATTATGGCGTTTAAATTGGAAATTCTTGATCCGGTCTTAATCAAGCAAAAGTTAGATTATGTGCCTAAATTACCTAATTGGCTAATAGAACAATGGGAAGAAATTCACATGCTTGAACCAGAACTATATCCACACGATAGTAATATCATTTTTAATAAATTAAATTCGACTGTTATTATCAATGAATATTTTCATTTTCAAAGCAATCATGCTTTAGACAATTCAATAACTATTTTAACAGAGTTTAAAAACATTAATTACTGCCTTAAATATACCGATAGTTTAAGCGATAATATTAATGTGATTATTACGGATTTTAACCTAAATAGTAAAATTTATGAAAGCGGCAATTTCTCTCATATATTAAATATCGATTTTAAAAAAAAGAATATTAATCTTATATATTTTGCTGATACCTATTGCTATCTAGACCCAAAGCATATGGAATTACTTTTATTAAGACTACTTTTGCAGAGTCCACCTGCTTCAATTATTAATTTTAATTCTAAGTTGGCTTATAGTTTATTAAGAAAATATAGACAGGCTTTGTCCTTAAATAGCAGTCTAAGAATTGTTTATTTTAATGACGATTCTGTTAATGCAACTGAATTGGTTAATATCTCCGATTGTTTAGATAAGATTAGTAAATATATATGTTTAGATAAGGTAAGTCGCGATAATTTAATTAGAATGTTCGGTTTTAACGATAGTTTGATTGAAATAGTATAAACTTATGAGTGGTTTTGATATTAGTCTTATAATGACATTTCATAGTGAAGGCAGGCTGGCTCATATTTCAATACGTAATGCGCTTAAATGTATTGAATTTGCCAGGTCATTTAATATCAATATTGAGCTTATTGGTATTATGGATAATATCAATGAATTAACCAGGCGCGTTGTTGATCGTAATTTTGAAATTTTTAACAGTTTGCACGAAGTTTTTTTTGGGGACCTAGGACCATCGCGTAATTTTGCTATAAATAAGGCTAGTGGTAAATTTATAGCTTTTTTGGACGCCGACGACTTGTTCGACGAGAATTGGCTGGTAAAGGCTTTTAAAACAGCTAATCAGAACATTAACGAAAATTATCTCTATCATCCTCATTATATGTTCTGCTTTACTGATAATCTGCCTTCAAAATATAGTTTGCGAAGGCTTTACGATTTTAAAAATGTTCAGTACAATGACATATGTCTTTTAGAGCACTGTTTTTGGCCTTCATTATGTTTTGGCAGTAAAGAAATATTCTTAAATACTCCGTATCGAAGTAGTGTCGATGGTTTTGGCTATGAAGACTGGGACTTTAATTGTGACGTTATAGCTAATGGCTATAAGCATTATATTGTTGCTGGAACATGCCAATTCGTAAGGATAAAAGAGAATAATTCGTTATCGGTCGAAAAGCTTGCTCAAAACAAAACTTTAAGTTATTCAAAACTATTTGATCAACCTTATTTGCCTAAATTGCTATACAAAACTACTATTTATGATAAATTAATTGGTCGATTATATTTTTATATACAGAATTTAGATCCTGGTATAAAAATTCCTGTCAATTCATTTATTGAAAATATTTTAAATTTAAACGTCGATAAACACGGTATACAGTCTTATTATAGACATAAGTATATTCCCAAATGGATTCAAAAGTTAATACCATCTTTGCATAAGCAAGAACCTAAAATATTTAATGATTTTCACGATGACCTTAAAGACAACGCTATACCCAAGCCTTTTAT
>JAJYFO010000137.1 GCA_021785395.1 bacterium
TTTGACGACGTTTTCAATAGCTAACGATATAGCTAAATATTTCGCTATTCTGCCAGCTATGTTTGGTGTATTGTACGCCGTTAACGGATCTTGTCATGGTCCGTTGTGGGTACTAAATATTATGGGTTTACATTCAGCCCAGTCGGCTATTTTAAGCGCTGTTATATTTAACGCCTTAATTATAGTAGCCTTAATACCATTAGCTTTAAAAGGCGTTACTTATAAGCCTATGGACGCTAAATCGTTACTGGCACGCAATTTACTGATTTATGGTTTAGGTGGCGTCATTGCTCCATTTCCGGGCATATGGATAATCGATAATTTAATTGTTTTTCTCCATCTAGCACCCAATCTTTAAAAGGAAATATGTATGCTTCAATTATTGCTTCAGTCATTTAAAGTAACGCTTATTCTGATTTTTTTAACTGGTATTGTTTATCCGGGCTTTGTTACTTTATTTGGTCAGTTATTTTTTTATGATAAAGCCAACGGCGAAATTATCTTCAACGATAAAAAGCAAATTATCGGCTGCAAAAATATTGGTCAGGCCTTTACTAAGCTTAAGTATTTTATTGGCCGCCCATCGAGAGCTGGGTCTGGTTACGACGCTCTATTTTCTGGTGGTAGTAATCTAGGGCCAACCAGCCAAAAATTATTTTATGGGGCTAAAGATTTCGCAGGTGTTAATGACCTGGCTCAACATTATCGTCGATTTAACGATTTATCTGAAAGTACCCCTATACCAGTTGACGCTGTTACAGCCTCGGCTTCTGGTTTGGATAGCGATATAAGTTATCAAAACGCATTATTACAATCTTTTAGAATCGCCAAGGTAAGAAATATAAAAATTAATGAAGTTAAAAAATTAATTGACGATTCATTAATAAAACGCGACTGGGGTTTTTTGGGTGAGCCTAGGGTTAATGTGTTATTATTAAATATGTCTTTAGATAAATTGCCTTAAATAAATTAGCTAACAAATAAAAATATTTATGAACGAAAAAAAACTAACTCCTGACGAAATTTTAGCCAATATCGCCAAAGATGAAAGAGGGAGTTTAAAGGTATTTTTGGGTTTTTGCGCTGGTGTTGGTAAAACTTATGCGATGCTTGAAGAGGCACAAAAGCTTAAAAATGAGAACGTTGATGTAGTCGGTGGCATTATCGTAAGCCATGGCCGTCAAGAAACCGAAGATTTAATCGGTAGCCTCGAGTTAATACCATTGCTAGAAATTGACTATAAAGGGGTTACCTTAAAAGAATTAAACGTCGACGCAATTTTAAAGCGCAAGCCTAAAATTGTCCTTATCGACGAATTGGCGCATACTAATTGCCCAGGTGTAAGGCATACAAAACGATACCAGGATATTGAAGAAATTTTACAAGCCAATATTAACGTCTATACTACTTTAAATATTCAGCACATTGAAAGCTTAAACGACGTAATTGCTCAGATAACCGGCGTAAAAGTCCACGAAACGGTTCCAGATTATATATTAGAAAACGCCGACGAAATAAAAATTATCGATTTACCTCCTGATGACTTAATTGATAGGCTTAATCAGGGTAAAATTTATAATTTAAAAAATTCCCAAACGGCGGTTAAAAATTTTTTTCGCAAAGGCAATTTGATAGGTTTAAGAGAATTGGCACTGCGAACTTTGGCCAATAACGTCGATACGGCCATGCTTAAATACCGAAAACTCAATGCTATTGACGATATTTGGGCTATTAATGAAAAAATACTGGTTTGCGTAGGTCCAAGTCCGCTGTCGCATAAATTAGTCAGAGCGACCAAAAGACTAGCCAATAACCTTAAAACCGATTTTACTGCTGTCTATGTTGAAACTTTGAATTCTTTTAAACTATCAGAACTAGACCAGAAACGGGTTTTAAGGACGCTTGAATTAGCTGAGTCGCTTGGCGGGCAAAGTGTTGTCTTGAGTGGAAAGTCGGTCAGTACAGAATTGATTAATTACGCCAAAGAGCAAAACGTGACTAAAATTGTGATTGGTAAACCAGCCAGACCAAGGTTAATGGAAATTCTATTTGGCTCAGCTGTCGATGAAATTATAAGACATAGTGGCGATATCGATATTTATGTGATTACCGGTAGCCCTAAAGACATAAAAACAGAATTAAAAATAGAACCTTTATCTTACAAATTTAATATCAATAATTATATAAAAGCGATATTTATTTTAGGCCTTACTACATTAATAGTTAAGCTGTTGTTTCATACTTTAACCCAGGTTAACCTGGTAATGCTCTACCAGTTGGCTATTGTGCTTATAGCCGTGCGTTACGGCAAAGGTGCATCAATACTTTCTAGTATTTTAAGCGTGGCTGTTTTCGATTTTTTCTTTGTGCCACCATATTTATCATTTAGCGTTACTGATACACAGTATATTGTGACATTTTTGGTTATGCTTGTGGTTGGTCTAACTTTGAGTACGTTAATGTCAACGATTCAAAAACAGTCTAATTTGGCCAGATCAAGAGAAATTTCGACCAGGGTTTTATATAAAATGACTTGTGATTTAATTACCGCCCAATCGCCAGATGACGTAGTTAAAGTATCGGTGAAACACATAGCTGAAGTTTTTGGCGCTAAAATAGCTATATTACTAAAAAGTGATAATGACAGTTTATATGTAGTACCAGGTTTAAACCAAAGCTTCGAAGTTAATTCGAAAGAATTTGGTGTGGCTCAGTGGGTGTACTTAAACCAGCAAAAAGCTGGCCTAGGAACCCAGACTTTAACTGGTGCTAAAGCTTTATATATGCCGATTTCAACGAGTCTGGTAAAATCTGGCGTTATCGGTATTGAGCCATTAAACAAAGATAAACTCCTAGATCCTAGCCAAATGCATTTATTAGAAACTTTTGTAAATCAGATGGCTCTGGCTATTGAAAGGGCGAAAATTTAACTTTAGTTCCAGGGTAAAATTTAAGGATATATTTTTTTCAGTCATTGTTGACCAGGCTCATAAACCTATAGCCAACACGGGTTTCGGTTTTAATAAATTCAGGCTTATCCGGATTAGTTTCAATTTTAGTGCGTAAATTGGCTATATGCACCCTTAATGTATGACTTTCGTTCGAAAATTCTGACCCCCAGACTTTCGTCAATAATTGACTATGCGTTAACACCTTGCCGTGGTGGTTGGCCATATAAACCAATAAGTCGTATTCAATCGGTGTCAGGTGAATTAACTCGTCATCTAGTTTGACGGTACGAGTAGTTTTTTCAATCGTTAAATTTTTGAACCGCATAACCGAACTTATATTGGTCTCGTTAGAATTGCGCCTAAGTAGTGCTCTTATTCTGGCTAGTAATTCGCCGATACCAAATGGTTTTACCAAATAGTCATCAGCTCCTAAATCAAGAGCTTTAATTTTGTCGTTTTCGTCATCGCGGACAGATAAAATGAGAATTGGAGCTTTGCACCAGGTTCTTAACTCTTTGGTAACGGCAAAACCGTCTTTACCTGGCATGGCGATGTCTAAAATTATAAGGTCTGGGTTTTGCGAAGCGGCTAAATTAATTCCATCATCGCCGTTACTGGCTAAAATTGTCGTATAATTCGACCGCTCGAGCCCTGTTTTAACTGCTACGCGTATTTGCGGTTCGTCATCGATTATAAGTATTTTCAATTTATTTATCCTTTGGAATGAATTTCAAGGGGAAACCTTAGTCTAAATTCTGCGCCCTGGTCGGCTTTGTTGTAGGCGGTCAATGTACCATTATGCGCTTCGGTGAGTCCTTTGGTTATGGCTAGCCCCATGCCAATACCGGGTAGATTAGATTCTTGAAATTTAGACCCTCGATAAAACAAGTCGAATAGTTGTTTAGAATCATTTTTTAAAATCCCCGGACCAGAATCTGAAACAATTATATCAAAATTATTTTCCATAAGACAGAATTTTAATTTAACCATCTTGTCATTACTTGAGTATTTTAAGGCGTTTTCCAAAAGGTTTTTTATGGCTTGTTCCATTTGCACCTGGTCGATGTATAAATTATGAATATTAGGCTCAATATTGACCTCGATACGTTTTAGGTCGTCTTGGTTAAAAGAGTTTAATAATGAGCTGACAAAATCACCAATCGGTATTATTTCTCGATAACTCGTCCATAAATTAGCCTCTAATTTTGAGTAATCGATAATATTGCCGATAAGTTTATTTAACCTATCTGTTTGCGAATCGATGGTATTTAGTAGTATATTGACAGTATCTTTATCCATGGGCGAATCGCTTTGGCTAGAATTTTCATACAATAAAGTACTTATAGACGTTTTAATTGAAGCCAGTGGGCTTTTAAAATCGTGTGATACCATATGTAAAAGAGTCGTTTTAAGTTTTTCGGTTTGCGTTACAGCTTTTAATTTAGCTTCTTCCTGGCTTAGTAGTTCACGCTGAAAGACTATTCCGGCATGGTTTATAAGTGTGTCGATTAGTTTTTGTTGGTGAAAATCGATTTTTTTAAAGTTATCGTTAAATTCTAAATATAGAACTGCATGTATGTAGCCTTCGGTGGCAACCGGTAAAAACATGATTGTTTTAGTAAAATTTAGATTAAGTCCTTTTTGCCAAATGGCGCTGTTGTTATCGTTAATAGCTGTAGCGTTGGTAAAGACAAAATCCAAGGCGTCTTTATATTCGTTTATAAAGTCGTTTATATTTACGGAAGATTTATTTATACCGACGTATTCTGAATTTTCATTTTTAAAGATCAACAAAGCTTTTTCAATGTCTTTTATGGTTAGTATTTCTTCAACTATCTTATTTAGCGATTTTTGGAAATCTATTTGGCTAGCTATGGCTAAGCTGGCTCTGGCTATGCTCAGAGTTTCTTTTTCACGCTGGTTGGCTTCTTGTACCTTAGACTGTAATTTAGCCGTTAATTGACCTATAATAATTGACGTAGTCAAAAATAGGCATAAGGCTAAAAACTCGGATGGATTTGAAACCGTAAAAATATACTTAGGGTCTATAAAGTAATAGTCAAACGACAAAAAGGCTACAAACGAAGCTAGAATCGCTGGCTTCTTACCTAAAAATAGAGCTATTACCTGAACTGCTAGCAAATAAAACAAAGGAATATTTATAGGGCTTGAATCAGCGTGTATTAACTTAATTATAAATGTGGTAAGAAAAATACCGACACAGGCTATAAGGTACTTAATATACTTGAGTTGGGCTGAATTTAAATATGGCATATTCGGTAACTTGAAGATATCTATTTTATGGTGAGTCTATTCAATATATTGTAAGCTATAGACGTATATGAAACACTTGATAGAAACTTGATATTTAAAGTTTATTAATTAATATCTTCTTAATTTCAAAAAGATTATAATACTTGGGTAATTTAAGTTAAGGTTTATGTTTATGTTATTTACATTATTTTTATTGATTTTTACCTGTGCTTTATTTTACTTATCGTACTTATATATAAATAAATGCGACGATTTATGAAATTACTATTAATTAATTATACATTTGCGTATTCACTTGTGGGGTTTGTTTTCAAATAGGAAAAAATATGCCGTATACTAAAAATCTAAGATTTATTTTGACTGTGCTTTTAGTCCTGATATATAATTTTAATTATACCTGCGTCTGGGGTTTAAATCTATTTAACAAAAAGCCAGTTAACGAAGTATATGACGAAGAAGCCGATCCAAAAGCTAATTCGCAGGCTTTTCCGCGCCAAATATTAAAAACTGGTATCAATTTAAAGTCATCGGTCATTTCTGGCAACAGCCAGCAGTTGAGCGACGAAATTAACTTAACGCCCATTTTACGCAATATTGAAAATCTGCGCAGCAAAAATAACTCTACCGCCACTGACCTTGAAGGTCTAGTTAGACACCAGCAATTAAACGATGAAATACAAAAAGCTGAAGTAATCATTAACAAAACTAACCTTGAAATCGATTTTACCTTGGCCGAAATTGGAGCCGAGCGTACCGTTTACGGTGAAATACTAAACACTTTTACGGCTGAAAGGGATAAAATGGTCGCGCGGTCAAACCAGTATAGCTTTTACTCCAATGGTGTATTATGGGCTGTTGGTGAAGCTTTGGACATTCCGACCAACCGTTATCCAAATTTATCGGTACCCTCAGGAATTTTAGGTATTATAGCTGGTCTTGCGCCATCGGCTTTTTCTTTGTACGCTATGCACCAGTATAATGGCAAAAAGAAAACGAGTGAAGTAGAGCCGAATATGCTGGCTAAATTATTTGGCTATAAAACCAATCCCAGTATCGAGTATCCTGATTCGGTCTGGAAATATTTAAATTCAAAACAGGCCAATAAAAATTCCAGATTTACTAGAAAAGAAATTTTAATTAACCGTTGGGTTTCAGATTCCAACATAGCATCTTTTACCGATAAAAATTCATCTAAGCAACTTGACGTTATAACAGCCAGTGTCGCTCAAACCAAAGGTTTAACGATTGCAACCCTAACGGCTCGGCAAGAAATGCTAAATCAACTGGCCAGCGAAATTTTTAAAATGAAACGACTGCTGCTTGAATTGAATATGGTCTTAACCGGTGAAAAATCTTTACTGGATAGTTAAACTAGACAGTTTAAATCGATATTATATAAATTTATTAATTGTTTCTAATATATTCTGTACTTGTAGGTAGATTTCCAACAGATACTGGCAAGATTATATCGTTAACGCTTCTTGATGGTTTTCAAGGGTTATTTTAAATATTTTTGTTCTGGTATAATTCGATAGACTTGGTAATTTATTTCAAGTTATGCTGTCTTAATCATTTTATTCTTATTATTTAAGGTTCTATGTGATTATTTCGTTAAAAAAAATTTGTATCTTTATTCTGATTTTTATATATTCATCTAATTGCCTGGGCTTGGCTATAAGTAAACAATCTAGCCAAGACTCGATTCAAAATAGTGAAGAAGAAACAGCTCAAAAAGCCAATTCACAAATTTTACCCAGGCAAATTTTAAAAACTGGTATCAATTTAAAAATACCTTATATATCGCCAAATTCTCGTCAATTAGCTGATCAAATTGGGCTTACGCCTCTTTTGATTAAAATCGAAAATTTACGAAAAATTCGTCTAGACGACAAAATAACGCTTGAAAATTTGAGTAAGCGGCAGGACTTATATGAAACAGTTCAAAAAGCTTTAGTTCTTGTTACTAAAACCAATTTCGAAATAGACTTTACCCTGGCCGAAATAGGTGCTGAAGAAGTAGTATACGGTGAGATTTTAAACACATTTACAGCTGAAAGGGATAAAATGGTAGCCAGGTCAAACGCTATG
>JAJYFO010000138.1 GCA_021785395.1 bacterium
TTGGTGGAACTAATGGAAAAGGTTCAAGTTCTAAAATCGTAGCTTCTCTAGCTACCACATTTCAGCTAAAAACTGGCCTTTATACAGGGCCGCATATTTATGATTGGGTAGAGCGGTATGAAATTGACGCAGTCTGTATTAGTAAGGATAAATTTAGCCAAATAGCGACCTGTTTAAAAAAATTGAACAAAGATTTGCTCTCTAAGAACGCAGAATTTAAAGGATTGTCGTGGTTTGAATTTTTGACCTGTATAGCTTTTTTCTGGTTTAGTGAAAACAATGTCGATTTGGCGGTTATCGAAGTTGGAATGGGTGGCCGACTTGACGCCACTAATGTCATAAGTCAAGTCTTGGCTACGATAATAACTAACACTGAATTAGACCATACGCATATTTTGGGCAACACTGTAAAGGCCATCGCTAGTCAAAAAGCTTGTATTATTAAAAAACAAACACCTATAATCACCGCCTGTAATAATGAAGGTCTCAGTATAATAGAGGATTTTGCCAAGTTAAACCAGGCCAGCCTTATAAAAATCGACCCTGTTAATTTAAATGTTGACTTTTTAGGCCAAAGCGATGATTTAAAAGCTGTCTGTCATGAGTTTAAATTATTGATCAGTAAAAACTTAAATCTTTTGGGTTCGTTTCAAGAAGTTAATTGCCTTGGTGCTTTAATAGCTTTTTACCTGGCTTCTGCGCAATTAAATAGAAGTTTAATAAGTGATTGGTCAGTTTTTAAAACAAAAATTGCTTTTTGTCTTAGAAAAATAAACTGGCCAGGTCGATTACAGTACCACAGGCAATTGGGTTTAGTAGTCGACGCTTGTCATAACCCAAGTGGGGCTGCGGCGATAAAAAAGTCTTTAGACGAATTATTTGTTAATTCGAAGCGAATCTATGTTTTTGCCTGTTATCAGAATAAGAGCGCTTATACAATTTTAAAAAATATACTAAACCCTCAAGATTATTTGATTACGACCGAGTTTGTCGATAGTCGTCCGGTTTATTCGGCCGATGAATTATTTAAAATAGCTCGTTTGTTTCATCCCAAAACTTTATGTTCCGATTCAATAAATAAAGCTATCGATTTGGCCTTTGAAATGAAGCAGGCTGATGATATTATTGTCGCCATCGGTTCTTTTAAAATTGTTAAAGCGGTCAATGAATACGCAAATATTACGTTTGACGATATTGTAAAGGTCTAGGTTATTTTTAAAACTCTGGGTAGAGTCCGAGTGTTAAAGTCTTCTGAACTAATTGTCCGTTATCGCGTATTTGAAAAGTAATGACGTCGTTTGGCTTATGGGTTTGAATGATTTGGCGCAATTCGAGCAAATTATTAACTTTCTGGCTGTCGATCCCCTCTATTATGTCGCCAGGTTTAATAGAAGCTTTAAAGGCTGGACCATTTGGCATGACACTTTTAACTATGACACCACCGGTAGCATTAATATTAGGCAGTTGCGTTGAGCGGATCTGACGGTTTGAAAAATTATCAATATACATGCCTAAATAAGGCCTTTGAACGTCACCATTTTTAATTATTTTATGATAAGATTCAAGGGCTACATCTATAGGTATAGCAAAGGATAGTTTTCGGTCAAGAGCTGTAATTGTATTAACACCTATAACATTCCCTTCCATGTTAATCAGTGGACCGCCCGAATTACCTTGGTTAATGCTAGCATCGGTTTGAATAAGTTTTACATGATTTCTCATGTATTCTATGTTGCGATTTTTAGCACTAATAATTCCCAGACTCATGGAATTGCTAAGCCCATAGGGGCTTCCGATAGCCAGGACAAAATCACCTGGTTTAGCTGTAATGCTATTGCCAAGGCTAGCGTATTTAGTAAAAATTTTATTGACTTTGATTACGGCTATATCGGTAAATAGGTCTTCGCCAATTTTATTGGCTGGATAGACTGATTTGTCGCTAAAAGTAACTTCGATAGATTTTGCTTTTTTTATAACGTGCGCGTTGGTAATTATATAACCATCTTTACTTACTACAAAACCAGAGCCAAGGCTACTTTCGTTGACTAATCTAGGTTGAAAACCAAATATTGGACTGGGTACATTTCTTAATTGGCAGCTATTTACGTGAATTTCAGCCGTATAATACAGTGAATCGTTGTAAATATCGTTGATTCTTCTACTGGGGAAATAGTTTTGAACGCCAGAAATAACGCTTGAATTTAAGTTTTTAGTGTTATTTTTCCCTAAGTATAAGCCTATATTTATAGATAATAAAAAAACCAATAAATAACCTAGCAAGTTGGGGTTAGTAATCGAGTTATTCGGCAAATTATCATTCATTATTTTGATTATGGCTAGATTTAAGGTGCAGTGATAGATTATAACATTATTTACCCTTCCAATTGTATACTCTAACTGTATTTTGTAAGGACTGATTATTCGGGTCGTGGGCAAAGGCACCAACCAGGCTTGACCCATCTGTGGCTAAATTGTCTTCGTTTTTGTCGTACATTGGTTTGCCGTATGCAACGTAGTCTTTTGTGTCAAAACTTACATATGGTTTAAACGGCCTTTTGGCCATGCGTTCGTGCATAATTACGTCGGTGGTTTTAAAGGCTTCTAACGGAAAACGGCTTGTCGGACGGTCTATTAATTCCCTATCTTTTATAACATCGCTGGAGGCTATATTATGCCTGGCTTCATAAACTGCGTCAAAGTGCTGTAAATGGCTTCTATTGACCATCGCTTGGCTATGTTTTTTTATATGGTCAAGGTGGATTTTACTGAATTCTTTAGCTTTTTCGTATTTGGCTATTTTGGGGTCGTTATACAAGGCATTAAGTTTGTAGGCTAGTTTTAGTTCGCTTAACAGGTCTTGACTATCCCAGTAGCCCGGTAGACAAGTTAAAACAGTGCCATCCTTAGCTAGGACGAATAATTGAAGGTTTCTTGGACCAGCTCCATTGCTAGTCTTGACAGCTTTACCGGTTTTGCCGTGATGACCTGAGGATCCTGCGTAGTCTTGTCCGGTTATATCTTTGTATCCACAGACAAAGTAATTTTTTAGTAGCGAAAATAGAGGTTCTTGGCAGAGCGTCACGGCTCTTAAGCTATTGCCAGCGCTTCAAGTATAACCATTCATATCGCCTAAAATATGGACGAAAAATATTAGCTTGTTTTCTTTGTCGGCCCTGTATATAACCGAGTTTATACTGTTTTCCCAGTGTATTTGCGAATTGACTTTGTCAATGGATTTGACCGCCTCAGCTGGCACGATAACATTACTGGCCAAAGACCAGTTTAAGTTAAACGACACGATTAGAATTAATAAGTGGGTGTAAGTAATTTTGGCAATCATCTTATTTAATGTAATCCGCAATCACATAAGTTACTTCTTGTCGTCTGGATAATTAAATCTTACCACTTGTCAATTGTTTTGACTAGAAAATATAGCCATGGGAATATTAAATTTTTAAGTCTTATCTAGATTCAGTTTTTTTTACTATTTAAAGTTTGGGGTCAAAAGCCCTAATTTTAGCCAGTTTGAATTTTTTTTGGTTTTTACTTTTGGTCAAGATTGTTATCAAGACATAGATTTAATCACTTGAAAACGAAAAATTTACAAAAAAAGGGTAGCTTTTTTTTAAAGTTAAGATATTATATGTTTATTAAGTTAAGCGTTACTTAATTATAAAAAAATTAATTTGTTTGGTTTTAAAAAAATAAAAACCTTTGAGGGAGTCATGGGTATCTATATTATTATTGGTCTTGAATTGGTCTTTTTTGCTTTTGTTTTTTGGTATGTATTTATCAAGCCAGAAACACGTCCTCAAATTAAGGATAATGTCTGGGGTAGTTATGAAAAGGTACAAAAATCAAAACTTGTCGCATTCTTGAATTTGTTTTGGTCAAATTCTGAATTAAGCAAATATTCTCTAGACGACATGGACCTTGACGATGATGATGCGTCTAAAAATAACGCTTATTATCTTGAATGGCCTGATAATGGCTCTTTTACCCAAAAATTAAAAGCTTTGATTATATCTTGGTTATAATTTATTAGAAAGTTTTGTTTTTAAAATAGTTTTTTCGTTATAAAGTAGTTAGGCATTGGTGTCGTTAAAGTTGTCATAAGGCTTGGTGTTAATAGCTCATTAATTGTCTTTAAAATTTGCTATCATTAAATAATGGATAGTTTAGTCGCTTTAGATAATATAAATAAATCTTACTTTAAGTCAGCCGATTGGCTTGGTTTAAAAAAAATTGAACATAAAATTTTAAAAGACATAAGTTTTGCTATTGAGGCAGATAAAATATTCGGCTTAATTGGTGAATCTGGCTCTGGTAAGTCAACTTTGGCTAAAACAATTTTATTAATGACCAAATTTCAAGGCGACGTTTTTTTTAAAGGTACAAGGTTAAATAATTTAAATCAATCTGGGCTCAAAAAAATTCGTTCAAAAATGCAGATCGTTTTTCAGAATCCTTATTCTAGCCTTAATCCTATGCATAGAATAAAAGATATAATTTTTGAACCTTTAAAAATTCATGGTATTGATCAAAACCAGAATGATACCGTTAAAGAATTGCTCGATTATGTGGGTATTGATTCAGGTACGGCCAATAATTATCCTCACGAATTTTCGGGTGGGCAAAGGCAGCGTATAGCCATCGCCCGAAGTCTTAGTTTAAGGCCAGAATTTTTAATTCTTGACGAGCCAGTTTCAGCCTTGGACGTTAGCGTTCAGGCGCAAATAGTAAATCTGCTACTAGACCTTAAGCAGCAATTTAAGTTGACTTACCTATTTATTTCGCATAATTTAGACTTAGTTGAACTTATTTGCGATGAAGTGGCCATAATGTACTTTGGTAAAATAGTAGAAATTGGTAATACAAAAGATGTTTATAATTATCCTAAACACCCATATACGCAATTGTTATTATCCTGTGTTTTAAGACCGGGTGTAAGTATCGATAATCTGCCAGTTATTAATGAAACCAAGCTCACGGTTAATAATCAAGGCTGCCCTTTTTATGAGCAATGCCGGTACGCCAAAGATTTATGTAAAATCACCAATCCAGAATTATTACCTGTTAATGATCGGCAAAGTGTAGCCTGTCATTTTCCCTTGTGATATAGCTGTGATACCAGTATTTTTTTTGTCATTGTCTGCCAATCCAAAAAACTTTATACCAGTGTAAACTAGCTTCGCTAAATCAAAGCAAATATTTTGTCAATTAAATGACCCCAAATAAAGATGTTTTAGGCTTTCTTAGGCTTTTTTTGCTTTTGGTCAAGGTATTGTTTTAAAGCTGTGGCATTATTGAATTGGCGGTCTTTGGCAGCGTAGATCAAAGTTACACAATTATCCTGGGCCAATTTTAAAATAGGCTCATAAACTTCTTTTAACGAGTCTAATTCTTTGCCATATCGTTGCGTGAATTCTGTCCAGCGCTCGGGTTTGTGGTTAAACCATTGGCGCAATTCATTGCTTGGGCTAATAGCCTTAAGCCAGTAATCAATCGCTAGTTCCTCTTTAGTAATACCACGTGGCCAAAATCTATCCACAAGGACTCTACAGCCGTCGCTTGGTTCTATCTTGTCGTAGGCTCGTTTGGTAAGAATCATTATTAATGGCTCGGATAAAGTTATTTAAAATAGTTTGGGTAAAGATGGAAGTAAAATAATCGACACGATGTCGCTAGGCTGATTAATAAATAGATTCTACCATGTCAGATTAGCATATGTTAGCCTTTTGGCCAAATTTTATAGAAATTTAACTAATTTTATATTTATAACAGCATTTGATTTTTTGACCGAAATCGTTATTATGACCAGGTCAATTTTTAAAAAGGATTTCGTGAAATTTGCCTGGGTTATTAATAAAATTTTTCATTAAAATATAATTCTGGGTTTCTTCGTACTTTACTTCTTTGATACCAGTATCGGAAAATTCATAAATAGTTGATTCTGGGTAAGACATAATTATGGGCGAATGTGTGGCAATGATAAATTGTGCGTCTAAATTGATCAAATCATGGATCCTAGCTAAAATGGCTAACTGTCTGGCTGGCGATAGGGCTGCTTCGGGTTCGTCCAGCAGATAAACGCCTTGACCAAATAGCCTATATAGAAATAAGGCCAAAAACGATTCGCCGTGTGACTGTTCGTGCAGAGATTTGCCCCCATAATACGTAATAATTTTGCCTCCAGCACCTGGTTCTTTGTCGAGCCTTTCAATTTCGGTAGCCACGTTAAAATAGCTTTCGGCTCTAAGAAAATAGGCGTCTTTAAAGTGTTTGGGGTATTTTGTCAGGGTTAAGTATTTGTCTAAATCGCTTAAAGAGTCACGGGTCGTAAAATTAAAGTTTCTTGACCCACCTTCGGCGTTGATATTTAATTTGCTGGCTATTGCCTCAAGTAATGTTGATTTGCCACTGCCGTTTTCGCCGATCAAATAAGTTACTTTAGGGTGAAACGCCAGTTCGTCAAGGTTTTTTACGGCTGGTAAATTAAACGGAAAATTTTCCAAAGATTCAATTTTATCTTTTTCTAAGCGTATTTTTTTTAGATAACCGCTATTTTTATTCATTTTAACCATGATATATTTTATTTTAACCGATTGAAAAGTTGTTTTGCTATTCTAACTTAATCGATAGCGAATTTTATTCAAAGTTTACTATCTTCATCTGTATTTAAGTGATTTTCGGATAAGTCGAATAGATAACTTGTTTTAGCTTTTTGTCGGGTTTGGCTTTTGGAATTGAAGCGTTGAATTTTTTTAATTTTGGGTATTTTAGTTATTTTGTTTTTTTTGCCTAATAAGGTTTTGACCGCGTTTTCACTTTTGCTAGATATGACTTTGCTAGCGTTGTACTTTTCTTTAGCCGTTAAAACGAGTTCTTGGTAGCTTTTATAGCGCGATTTGTGGATTTTGTCTAAGTTTTCAATTACGTGGCAGCCATTTTCATTTAAATGCAGGCAGTCATTGTACTTGCAAAGATTAGCGTAGCGGTATATTTCGTTAAAATAGGGAGCTATCAAATTGGGCTTTGGACAATCTAATTCTTCTAGGTTAAAGCCGGGCGTATCGGCTATCCATAGGTATGAATCATGTTTCACCTTAACTTCGTATAACTGCGTAGCTGTAGTTGTGTGACGTCCATACTGGCTTAACTCGTTAGCTGTGGCTATGCTTAAATGCGGATTGATAACATTGAGCAGGCTAGATTTGCCTACACCGGATGGACCAGCAAAGACGGTAATT
>JAJYFO010000139.1 GCA_021785395.1 bacterium
AAGTTTACTTTGCCACGGTGACCTTTAGAACCCGCGAAGATTTCGATGTCTAGAGGTTTATAATTATATTCAACCCAGGTAAAATCACCTAAAAACTCAGAATGTACTGGTTTACCAAATTTTTCCTGGTAAAGATAAAATCCCTGATTTAGTCCTGGGACGTCGACCGAATTTAAAAATTTGTCTAAAGCCGGCTTAAGACTTTGTGACTTATCGTAATTAGCCATCGTTTCAGGTTGAGCTGTCATGCCAGTTGAATTTGGATTGTTTTCTGGTTCATCGTTAAAACCTGAATTAAGCGTTGACCCATTGTAGGAAAACTGTTGGTTGAATGACCTTATATCAGGCATTTGGCTTAAATTGTTGGTTGCCTGGTCGTCGGTTAAAATAGCTGACTGAACCCTTGTGTTAAGCAAAGTTTGTGTTCCTGCGTCACCTACTTCACCCACCCTACACATAACTTTACACTCGAGCCTGGGCCAATTATTGGTATCACCAGATAAATCAAAGGGGCTTGGTCCTTTGAACTTTAAATAGGCGGTTTGATTGCGATTAAATTCATTGCAAAAAGTTTGATGGTCGACTGTAACCTGACCAGTTCGGTCGTCCACAAAACGAGCCTGAAATTTAATAGGCGCCCAGGATAAATTAACGGGGCTTGAATTTAACAGGCGGACCATAATTGTTGGATGGTAGCCAGATGAATCATACGACCACCAGGTTACAAAGCCGGTGGCGACAATTTTGGGCACAAGGGGTTTATTAGCAGACTGGTCAGTTCCATTCGTATAGTCGTTCTGGGCGATGAGCCGATTGTTTAGAGGGTCAGTTTTGGCAATATTGGTTTGGTGACTGTTATTTTTAGCGGTTGTCAATAATTTAGCGCTTGATGTACTTGACAAGAGATTTGTTACTAGTACAAAAATACTTATTACATGAAAAAATTTTAATATTAGTTTTTGATAATTCACTATTATAAAAATACTCATTGAATAAAAGCTTATTTGGAATCTATTATAAGATAAATGGGTTTGATTTATAGAATATTTAAAAGTAGAATTTTTCAATATTTAGCAATTTAAGTTTAGTTGAACTAGATCCAAAACCGCTATAGTTGCCAAGTTTATAATTGCTCGTAACAACTCTATGACAAGGCAGAATCAACGCATATTCGTTTGTGGCCATGACTTGCCCGCAGGCTCTGTAAGCTTTGGGAAAATTACTTATATTACAAAGCTCTTTATAAGAAATTACACTACCAGGAACAATTTTAGTTAGATTATCCATGATAGTCTTTTTAAAAGAGGACCAGTTGGTCTTATCAATTCTGGATAAATCAAAGTCTTGCAAATTTCCTTGTAGATGTTCTAAAACTTGATTTTTTAAACTTTTAACGAATTGTGGTAGGGAATTATTGATGATGTCAACATCGCTGGTTACTTTATATTTATTTACAGAATAAAAGTCGTCAATTGCGATATTTTTATTATCTAACTGACTGAATCCGGTTTTGGTTATATTATTTGCGTTAAAGCGGATTTCGAAAGAGCTTAAAGCCGTTTTAAAAATAAATAAGATGTTAGTGTTATCTTGACATGTAATCAGATACGGCATGTTTTTTAAATTAATATTATCATTTTTAAATTATAATAGAATTTATTATAAGCTTTAATATAGATTTTTTAAAGGTCAACCTTGTTCGTATAGCAAATGGAGTAATAGCATGGACAACTTCTTAAATACTAGCCACCAGGATACAATTACCAGCTCTAATTTACTTGAATTCTTGAAGACTCTGGCTTGGTGTAAGCAAGGAAATGGCAATTTAGTTGTCGTCACAAAAGCTACAAAACACATTATTGAAGCCTTGAACTTTAGAGATGGTGTTGTTAAAGTATACCCACAGCAAATGACAGTAAAAATTAACAAGTCATGGCTTAACCAGATGCTTGAAAAATTAAACAATGAAACTCCTGTTCCGGTTGTTCTGGTAATGAAAAATGATTGTCTGGAAATTTGCTATCGCAAGCATAACTGTGATGATTTCCCCTATGATGCCTGGGCTAACCCTACAACATCTAGTAACGAACATGAAAGATTTATAATACCAGCGTCTTTTTTCGGTAGTGAATTTGAAAGTATTCGCAATGAAGTATTAAATCAAGCCAAGGCCTGTCCGCCGGTGGTACCACAACTATAAAAGTTAGCCTGTTTTTTCTTTAAATTCAGTTTCATCATTAATATAAAGTTCGTCTAGTAAATGTCTGTATTTTTCGATTACTACCTTGCGTTTAACTTTAAGTGTAGGAGTTAGGTCGCCTGATTCTATCGATAGTTCGACTGGCAGTAGTACAAATTTTTTGATTTTTTCAAAACTGGCTAAATGGCTGTTTTTTGAATTTACTATATTTTCGATGTACTTATAAATTGTACCTTGATTATACAAATCTTCTGTTTTGGTGTAGTTGATTTTGAGTTCTTTGGCTAATTTAATTAATTCATCTTCGTTAAGTGTAATAAGGGCAGTTATATATTTCTTGAAATCTCCATAGGCAATCACTTCTTTGATCAATTTTTCATCTTTAAATAAATTACTCAAATACTGGGGAGCAATATGTTTACCTCCAGAAGTTATAATAATATCTTTTTTGCGGTCGATAATTTTAAGAAACCCTTCATTATCGATGTTGGCAAGGTCACCAGTTAAAAACCAACCGTCAATAAATGCGTTTTTAGTAGCTTCGCTGTCTTTATAATAGCCACTAAATACACTATCACCTTTAACCATTAATTCATTGTCGTCAGCAAATTTGACTTCAATACCTGGTAGTGGCTTGCCTACAGTACCTGATTTAAAGTTGTCAGGAAAATTACAGCTAACTGGTGCTGTAGTCTCAGTTAGACCGTAGCCTTCCATGATTGGTAAACCAATTACACTAAAAAAAGTCTGAATTTCTGGAGCCAGTGGAGCTGCTCCGCTGGTTATAATTTTCAATCGTCCCCCCAGTCTCTCGCGAATTTTGCGATATACAAGTCTTTCAGCTATTCTTAATTCGGTTTTATAAATATTATTTATCAACTGTGACTGACTTTTGTTGGCTGATGATTGACTGTGCGCTCGTTTACCAATATTAATAGCCCATCTAACCAAATACCTTTGCGCTTGGGGCATTTTTTTTACTTCATTGTTTATGATTTGATAAACCTTTTCGTAAAAACGCGGAACGGCATTTAGAAAAGTCGGTTTAACTTCAATTAAGTTTTTAGCTACTTGGTCCATCGATTCAGCATAGGCTATTGGTACCTTGCTGGATATACCAAGAAATTGACCGCCGATTCTTTCATAAATATGTGATAACGGTAGAAAAGATAAAATTATATCGTCAGTCTGTATTTTGGTCTGACTCATTAAACCTTCACATATAAAAACTATATTTAAATGCTTTAGCATCACTCCTTTAGGATTTCCGGTCGTTCCAGATGTATAGATAATAGACGCCAAATCTTCTGATTTGGGCCATAATTTTTTAAATTCTTCTATACTAAAATCGGTTTTGGTGTTAATGATTGCCTTTAAATCATAGATTGGCCAAGGATATTGGTCGCTAAAATCAATATCTTTGGTATCAATAATAATAACAAATTTTAAATTTTGAACTTTATTTTGAATACTTAGTAATTTGTCTAACTGCCATTTGTTTTCAACAAATAAACCACAGGCTTCACTGTGTTCGATTAAATACAATATTTCAATGTCGGTAAGGGTAGGATATATTGGGACAGTTATGGCTGTTAAGCTTAAAATACTTAAATCGATTACTGTCCATTCGTAACGTGAATTTGATATTATACCAATTTTATCGCCGGATTTAATTTGTTGCTTATGCAAAAAATGGGCTAAATTAAGTACAAATTGTCCTAATTGGCCGTATGTAATATTTTCATATTTGTTTGATAATTTATGCATTAGGGCTGTTTGAAAAGGAACACTTTCAACATTGTGCCAAAACGTTTCAATTATTGTAGAGCATTGCATTTAATGATCATCCTTGATTTTGATATTTAAATTAATCTGTATTTACCTGATTCTCCACCCAATTGGCGTAGGCTTCGTTGTTACTATCGATATCAATACTTAAAATTTCCGGAACTTCATAACTGTGAAGGTCGTTTATGCTTTTGGCTATAGCATTAAAATTATTTTTAATCGTTTTGATTAAAAGAAGCGATTCTTGACTGGATTCAAAATTATTATTGTAATAGTAAAATGATTTGATTTTTTTTATGATTTGAACGCAGGCTGCTTGCTTGTTATGAACCAAGAATTTGCCTATTTTTTTGGCCTCTTTTTTGTCTTTGCAGCTAACTAAAATCAATATCAATGAACTCATTTATGTTTCCCTGGATAATTCAATGCCTACTTGATCTATAAATTGACTGAGACCCGAAATTAACTGGCTGAATAATTCGGCCTGGAGTTTTGGCATACGGTAACGTTTATGTAATTTTAGTACTATTACGTTGACGTTTAAATCGTTGACTAGAAAATTGTATAATGGCAGAATATCTTCGTTAGGTTCATCGATTAATATATTATTTTCAATGCCTGATAAAATATTTTTTAAGTGACTTAAATATTTGTCATTATTAGCAATGGTACTATAGCTTAGCACAAGCTTTTGAATTTCCTGCCAGCTAGAACCAGTTAATAGTATAACCAGTCCAATTTTACCGGTTTTAACGATTTGCGCTAAGGTTGAGTTGAAAGGGGTATTTTTATACGAACAAGGGTCGGCAGCCAAGCAGAAATTGGAAATTAAACTGTATGAACTTGTTAATCGGTGTAAAACGTATGAAATCGCTCCGGTGTAGGTTTGCGGCTCAATATACTGACCCTCTTTGAAAAATCCGGTAGCATGAGGGCTTAGGACTAAGATAGGGATATTCCCTCCGTATAACTTATAATCTAATTCACCAATCGGCGGAAACTGTTCGTACCGTTCTTGCAGCTGCGATTCGAACCGAACGGCTAAATTTATGGCGTTAGTATAAGTTCTTTTTTCGATAATAAAGTCAAAGGCCGTGTCAAAGTCACTGAAACAGGCTTTGGAATGGGCTAAAACCCATGGATTAAAAGGTGATTGACCAACGACGGTCACCATTTTCCCCTTATTGTAGGCGTAAAAAATTTCCATCGCTGTGGCATAACTAGCCTGGTTGATATTGGCCAATAAAGCGTCTGATTGGTCTATTAAATCAAGCGCACGGATCACCCTGGGGTCTTTATCGCGGTTGGCTTGGCTTATATTAGATTGGCTTAAATTAGGTGTTTCGCTCGAATTAAAACTGATTTCGATAGGATTAATAACCGTCAAACCATGGCTGCCTAACTTAGATACAGCCTGACAACGCCAGTCAAAATTAGGGTCTTGACCGATGATTTCGGGTGAATCGAAACTTGTGCCTGATAAGTATATACTTGATAACATTTTAAGCTATATTTAAAATTCCTTACTTAATAACTATATACCACATTTTAAACTTTTGCTTTGATGGTCTAAAATATATTTCGAACTTGAATTTACTTTTGATAGGAGAATATAACTTGAAACCAAGTGCCAGGCAAAAAGTCATTTTAAGTTTCGGCCTTATTTTATTACTCCAATTGGTTAAAGATTTTGGGCTTGGTCAAAATATAAACTCTGCCGCAAATAAGGTGCAAACGAGTGCCAGTTTTAATTTATGGGATTTTTTAAGCAGTCCTTTTCGTAATTTTAAATCCAGTACCAGTAATAACGTTAAGCTTAGGCGAAACGATTGTACCGATGTTTATCAGGCCCAGTCGCAGCACTTAAAACACGTTGAAGTATTGGTAACCGCCACCGTATACAAAATGTTGCCCTCTGACCATTATGGCATACCGCATGAAAGATTTTTAATTAAATTGAACAATAATACTACGGTTCTAATAGCCCATAACCTTAACATGGCTCCATCTGCTCCGCTTAAAAGCGGGCAAGAAGTAACAATTAAGGGTGAATATATATGGAATAATCATGGTGGTGTTATCCACTGGACCCATCATACCGATACTCCGTACCATGTTGGTGGATATATATTATCCAACGGTATGACTTATAAATAAATATCCTTAGAAAACTATAGGTCAATTTGTTAGATAAAAAACGATGATTTAAGCTTTGATGACGGAACTGCCTGGTTTATCGATAGGTATATTTTGACTACAAAGCGGGCATTCATGAGGGTCGTAAGTTTCAAGCTTGATATCCAACAAACTTATAAGCGGAATATTAAATTTTATTAAATCAGGTGTACGGTTAATAAGGCTAGCTACAGCCACAGGATTAGCTTTGAGGTTTAAAACCAAGTCAATTATTTTCTTGGCTGAATTACCGGTTGTGACGACGTCTTCAACGACTAATACATTTTGGCCGGGTTCTATTTTTTGCCCGCGACGCAATTGAAAGACGGTTTCATCACCAATTAGCACCTTTTCGGCAAATATACCTATTATATCGCTGTTTACATGTTCTAGGGCCAGGGCTAAAAATACTTCCCAATGTATGGCTCCTAAGGCAGGTCCAATCACTACGTCAACATTTAGTGGTCTTAATTTATTGATAAGCAAATTAGCTAGGTAGATACCGTGTTTGGGGTATTGAAGAATCTTTTGACATTGTATATATTCTTTAGAATGCTTCCCGCTTGACAACAAAAAATGACCGTTTTGTAGAGCCTGTGTTTCAATCAATACGTCGATAATCGATTTGTTGTCCATATTATATTTTCCTTTCTAAAATAAAAATTTCCGTTAATAAAACTTAAGTTTTAATTTTTGGCGCAATTTCTATTATACTAGTAATGTGAGCGAGCCTAATTATTTTTAGATAAACCAATCCATGAAGCCAATTATAGGTCTTAACATTGACATTAATCGAAAAAACCAAAATGACGCCTGTTACACGATATTAAAAGACTATATTGTGGCGATTGAAAAAGCATCTGGCATACCGCTGCTGCTTCCGCCAATGGTCAAAGAAGACTTGACGCCGTTATTGAGTAAAATTCAAGGAATGATGTTTATCGGCGGTAACGATTATAATCCTAAATTGTATGGTGAAACAGCCAACGATAAGGTCGAGCTTATTGACAGTGAACGTGAAAATTTTGACTTACTCTTGATGGATTTGTGCTTAAATGTAGTTA
>JAJYFO010000140.1 GCA_021785395.1 bacterium
TAAGCTAAAGTCTAAGCTAGAGCCAGAGCTAAAGTCTAAGCTAAAGTCTAAGCTAGAGCCAGAGCTAAAGTCTAAGCTAAAGTCTAAGCTAGAGCCAGAGCTAAAGTCTAAGCTAGAGCTAGAGCTAAAGTCTAAGCTAGAGCTAAAGTCTAAGCTAGAGCCAAAGTCTAAGCTAGAGCCAAAGCTAGAGCTAGAGCCAGAGCTAGAGCCAGAGCCAAAGCTAGAGCCAAAGCCAAAGCCAGAGCCAAAGCTAGAGCTAGAGCTAGAGCTAAAGTCTAAGCTAGAGCTAGAGCCAGAGCCAAAGCTAGAGCCAAAGCCAAAGCCAGAGCCAAAGCTAGAGCCTAAGACAGAGCTAAACTCTAAGCTAAAGCTAGAGTCTAAACTGGAGCCAAAGCCAAATAATAGCTTTTCTTAGCCTAAAATATGCTGACTAATACCAACACTTTTAAAATCGGTATTATATGTGTGATTCTCTAAATCATATAAATAATCGCAAACTAACACCCTTTTGATGAACAGGTTACTACAACTTGAGTTCTATTGCCCATTTCATCATAAGAATAATTAATGGTGGTACCATTACCAAATTTAATTAAGATTATTCTATTTAAATTATCATACATGTAAGTGGCGTTATCTCCTTGTGCTAATACTTTTGCTGAGACTAACAAATACCAATACAGCATAGCTAATATAAATATCATTTTGATTGAATTTTTCATAATATCACCATCTTAAAATTATCTATATCCCCCTAGTAGCCTAGCTTTCAACAAACGTCTCAACTAGGTTACCATTTTTACTATATCACTAAATACTATAATTGTCAAGACCCAGTGCCATTTTAGTCAATATATTTAGTCAATATAATAAGTAATATTTTTTTCAAACGATAGTAAAATTTAATATAAACTGGCTTAGAACCATGGCTTGGTAATGCCACAAGGTAACTGCATTTAAATTATAAAAATAGATCGCTGTTTTACGCGTTGTCGACGAGTTATTTTGATTTAATGATTTTAGATATACTTTAATACAAAAAAGATTTTAACCGAATATAAATCAACTAGAGCTAATGTAAGACAAAACCTAACGATATTGACCTTATAAAAAAAAATTTGCCAACACGGTATATCTAGCTGGCTTTTTTGGGTTCTCATATTGTGCATTAAATACAATTTTAGAATTTGGCGTTATTTATCAAAAGTTTTTAAATTAATATTTTAATGTTTGCAGAATTTGGCTTATGCTAGTCTACCTCATTTCCATTTATTGTTTAATTTAGACCGTAAATGTATCTGGTAATTTTTTGATTACTACAGTTATGACCCCATTTTATGTTTTAAGTAAAATTTAACAGCTAATAATTTAAGCATCAATAATTGAGTTTCCGGGGCGGTTACCTTAAAATTTTCTAAGTAAATAATTAAAAATTGCCTTTAAAATTAATAAGCTAGCCAAATGTGTTATGCTATATATATGATTATTAGTTGTGAATGGAAATTAAAATTATGTTAAGCAGTCCGATCGATATGGTATTAGTTGGTATGGCAGCACTATTGCTGTTTGGCCCGAAAAGGCTACCCGAATTGGGCAAGTCATTAGGCCAGGGTCTGGGTAATTTCAAAAAGGCTTTAACCGATGCAGCTGACGGAGTGGCCAATGACAACCAAAAAGCGAAGTCCAACAACGATCCTGAGCTTACATCGAGGCCAACAGCCATGCTAGACAGCAATCCCGAGCTAGCGCCAAAGCCAGCGTCCGATAATGACAAAAGCGAATAATTTCGCATTTATCTAATAATGGCAATCCCCAAGGACAACGAATTCAAGGTTGTAGCTGATTTTTTACCAGCCGGTGATCAGCCAAAGGCCATTGAGCTAATCTGCCAAGGTATTAAAGCTCGAAAAATGCCACAGACCCTACTTGGTGTAACAGGCTCGGGCAAAACCCTGACCATGGCTCACGTCATCCAAGAAACAAAAATGCCAGCTATAATACTGGCTCATAATAAAACCCTGGCAGCTCAGTTATACAATGAAATGAGCGAGTTTTTTCCCAATAATCACGTCGAGTATTTCATCAGTTATTACGATTACTACCAGCCCGAGTCGTATATTCCTTCGACCGACACGTTTATTGAAAAAGAAGCCAGTATCAACGAAGAAATAGACCGTTTGCGGCATTCGACGACAAGGTCGATATACGAACACAGTGACGTCATTGTAGTCGCTAGTGTTAGCGCCATATACGGGCTTGGCGTGCCAGAGCGTTATTACCAGCATAAATTTACTTTGACCAAAGGCAGCGAATACGATAGACAGGCTTTAATATATAAATTAATTGACATCCATTACAAGCGTAACGATTTTGAATTAAAAAGGGCTAGTTTTAGGGTTAGAGGCGACGTTCTAGAAGTTTTTCCAGCTTACGAAGAAAATATTATAAGGCTTGATTTTTTTGGCGACGAACTAGAAAAAATCGTCACGATTAACCCTGTATCGGGCGAAGTTCTAAGATTTGAAGATAGTGTCACGATTTATCCAGCCAAGCACTACGTATTAAGCGAAGATGAATTGGCTCAAGCTCTAGACGAAATCAAACTAGAACTCAACCACAGGCTTGGCGAATTAAACGCCAACAATAAATTGGTAGAAGCCTACAGACTGTCTCAACGCACTAATTTTGACCTTGAAATGATAGCCGAAATGGGCTACTGCAACGGCATTGAAAACTACTCGCGCATCCTCGAAAACCGTAAAGTTGGCGAACCGCCCCAAACCTTAATGGACTATTTTGTCAGGCGTTTTGGTGCCCAAGGCTTTCTTACTTTTATCGACGAATCGCACGTTTCTGTCCCACAGTTAAAAGGTATGTACAAAGGCGACGCAGCTCGCAAAGATACGCTTATCGAGCACGGTTTTCGCCTGCCTTGCGCCAGAGACAACCGCCCTCTTATGTTCGATGAGTTTTGGGCCAAGGCTCAAAATGTTATATTCGTCTCGGCTACCCCAGCCGATTTTGAGCTTGACGTAAGTTGTCAGGTCGTCGAACAAATAATCAGACCAACTGGACTAGTAGACCCTGTTATCGAAATAAGGCCAATCAAAACCCAGATTGACGACCTTATAAAAGAAATCAAAGTAAGGCAAGAGCTAAAGCAAAGGACGCTAGTCACGACGCTAACCAAGCGCATGGCCGAAGATTTAAGCGATTACCTAAACGGCCTGGGCTTGAACGTCAAATGGCTGCATTCAGACATTGACGCCCTGGACAGGGTTGAATTGCTGCGCGATTTGCGTTTGGGTATTTTTGACGTTCTTATAGGAATTAACCTCTTGCGCGAAGGCCTTGACCTGCCAGAAGTTACCCTTGTTGCCATCATGGAAGCTGATAAAGAGGGTTTCTTGCGGTCGCAGCGGTCGCTCATCCAGACTATTGGCAGAGCCGCTCGCAACGTCGACGGCAAAGTCATTTTATACGCTGACAAAATGACCGACTCGATGAATATAGCCGTGACCGAAACCAATAGAAGGCGCAAAATTCAGCTTGAATACAACGCCAAACACAATATAACCCCCAAAACCATTCAAAAATCGGCTAGTAATAGTTTATTAGAAGCTTTACGAGGTAGTAGCCAAGAACCGGCCCAATATAGCAAAGCCAGTGAAAACAGCGATGTCAGTGAATACATGGAAAACTTAAACAAATTTCAGCTCAATGATTTAGCCAAAAAAATCGAAAAGGAAATGAATAAAGCCGCGCGTGTTTTAGACTTTGAACGTGCAGCTTTGTTAAGAGATCAATTAAAAAATATAAATAATTCATTAAAGAAAAAGTAGTAGAACAGGAATATTTGGCCGTTTGACCCAATTATCGAAATGTCAACAGTTAAAACTATTTTAATCTAGACTGTACAAATCAAAAATCGTACATATACTAGATTTATAGTGTTGCCAAGAAATTTAAAAGTAATTTTTTAATTCTGACGCCAACACTATCATACAAATAAGTTTTTAACTTATCTATCGAAAAATTGACGATAGCTCAAGCAAAAGGCCATTCCAAGGCATTTAAGTAATTAAAAACAAAGGGCTCAAGTTTCAATAAACCGATTTAAAACCTATCCAACAAATAATTTTAATGAGGCAAACAAATGACAAAACACAATCCAGTTGAAAACGATCGAATTTTAGGTTCATTATTAGTTGACGACGACAACATTGCCAAACGCGGTGAAATCGACGAATTAGACTTAATCGATGAAACCGATCAGTTTACAATTATTCTTGAAGACGAACCGTCGCTTGACGATGACGATGACGCTTTAGAGATGCCAATCACCAAAGAAGTTGTAACCGAAGATTCGGTTCGTCTTTATTTGCGCGAAATTGGCCGTATTCAGCTGCTGAAACCCGACGAAGAAATTGAGCTAGCCCGTAAAATTCTACAAGGCGACATGATTTCTAAGCGCAAATTAGTCCAAGCCAATTTACGGCTTGTCGTGTCGATTGCCAAAAAATATATCGGACGTGGCCTATCCTTTTTAGATTTAATTCAAGAGGGGAATTTAGGTTTGATTCGAGCCAGCGAAAAATTTGACCACGAACGCGGTTACAAGTTCTCAACCTACGCCACCTGGTGGATTCGTCAAGCCATAACCAGAGCTCTGGCCGATAAGTCTAGAACGATTAGGGTACCGGTTCATATGGTAGAAACCATCAATAAACTAAAAAAGGTAACCAGGCAACTAGCCCAAGAATTGAACCGCAAACCGACCGAAGCCGAACTAGCCAAAGGCATGGACGTGTCTATCGTCAAATTGCACGAAATCATAAAAGCCGCCAAAGAACCGATTTCGCTAGAAACCCCTATTGGTAAAGAAGAAGACTCACGCTTGGGAGACTTTGTCGAGGATGCTGAAACCGATAGGCCTGAAAACACAGTGACCCACGAGTTATTGCGTCAGGACCTGGCCAAAATGCTCAACGAATTAACGCCTCGCGAAAGGGACGTGTTAAGGCTTCGCTTCGGTTTAGACGACGGTCGCCAGCGCACACTCGAAGAAGTTGGTCAGATGTTTGCTGTAACCAGAGAACGAGTAAGGCAAATTGAGTTTAAGGCGCTAAGAAAATTGCGTCAGCCAGGGCGGTCGTCTAAACTACGTGAATATTTATAAACGCTAATATTTTTAAATTAAAGCTCAGGATATATAATTATCTTGAGCTTTAATTTTTAAGGGGTAGATTTTGTTAGAACCAGACGATATGGCTAGCTCCAGGTCACCGTTTCATGGCGATGAAAGCGGTGATATTTTTAACCACGAAAAAAACGCCTTGCCCCAGACAAAACCTACAGACTATCATAACCTAGAAACTCAATCAGGGTTCGAACTGGTATTAAAAAAAATTAAGAACAAAACCATGTTCTTGGTCAAACGTAAAATCGGCACACCACCTACCAGCCAGATTATCCTAACCCCTGATGAAGCCAATAGATTTGCCCACATACTTACCAATTCCGAATCCGCTGGTAACGAAGCCAATATCAATGACCAGGCATCTAGTAGTTTTGCCGATTTTGACGAATTTTCACTCGAAAACTATAGAGCCAGCCGCAGCAAAAATAATAAAAAGGACAGCAAACTACATAAGTCGGTCAAGATTATAGCTGTCATCGTGGCCATTAAAGTTTTGGTTTTAATTGGCCTGGTTTTTGGTGGCATTTCTCATTTTGGCCAGCCCAAACCTATTACCAGCGAAGCCATTCTCAACGACAAGAAAATTATAACGATGCTTACGAACCAGTTTATTATCAGTTTTTACGAGTGTCAAAACTATAATTTGCCGGCTGGTCAAATTATCCAAACATTATCTTATTTAAACAACGATTTAAAGGAATTTTATACCAAAGACTTCTTTAATAACGCCCAAAAACCCAAACCACCCAATAACCTCAAACTAAGTTGTGAAAACTTGACAATATCTAATTATTCAAAAAATTCTCGCCTAGTCAAATTTAACTTAAATATAATCACTAATAATCAGCCCAAAACCTACAACATTGAACTTGTCATTAGCGTTCAAAAAAATGTTATCGGGATTCCTCAAGTTTTAATTGATAAAATAAGCCCGGCTATTGTAAAATTCTAACAAGTGAATTTTTTATAATAATTTGAGGTTTAATTTAATATGGGCGAGTCAGGTTTTTTAATCATCTTTTTAGTTGTTCTAATGGGCTTTGGCGTATTCTTCATGAACAGCAACAACCTGATTGTAAACAGAATACTCAAAGCCGACGTAAACGACCTAGCCAGTATAAACGTCAATAAGGCAAACTATAAAAATGTGGCCAGTAAATTATCTAAAATGGTAATCGACATAACGTTAGACACAAGCCATAATCTAGATACAAGTAGTTTAGATAAGTACAAAAAAATTGAAAGCCTTTTAAATTCGGTTATTTCGCTTGACCCAAGCGATAACAACGCTCAAATTATGCTTGGTTTAATCCAAAACAAAATTGGCCAGCTAGAAGATTATCTAAACCCCAATGACCCAGATTCAACTAAAAATTATGAAAACTCGGTAGCTAATTTAACCAAAAACCCTAGCCAGCCTGGCGGCGACAGTTTGCAAAATATAATACTTGCCGATTCTTTACTGCACTTATGCCAAAAATATGCAAACTCAAAAGACAAAGTATCCGTTTATGCTAATCAAGCCATTGAAACATTTAATAAAATCATGTCAGGCAGTCTAAAAGATAATGCCTATAAACAACTGTACGCAATTACAGCCCTAAATCTAGGTAATGTCGAAAGTCAAATCAACCCCAGTTTTGCCCTGAACTACTATCAATTAGCCCAGAACACCTTGCAGAGTATTTTAACATCCGAACCCAACGACGTTGGCACTAAGCTTGAGTTAGCTAACGTTTACACAAATATAGCCAACTATTATTTAATCAATAATAATTCAGCCATCGCCATGAATAATTTTAATCAGTCTGGATTAATTTACCAAGAACTCCTAGCTCATAATCCCAAAAGCTTTGACATAATGAATAATTATGTCAGTGAATTATCGCAATTAGGCAAAGTACATGAAATGCAAAATAATAAACTTGAAGCCAGTAGAACGTACACTCAGGCGCTTGATTTATGCAACCAGATGTTAGCGCTTAAGCCAAACGATATGACTGTCAA
>JAJYFO010000141.1 GCA_021785395.1 bacterium
AGTCAGTTTTATCGCCAGCAAAACAAAAGCTAGAGCCTTCTTGCAGACCCTCAATTTCGCCTGTAATCTTGGTTTGAGCGTCCATTTTCACTACCTGGTATTCTTTTAACTTGGCGTTATAGACCAGTACAATACTGGTGCCATCACCCAAAGTGGCCAAGCCAAGACAATTGACCTTGGTCAGGTCACAAGTCAAAGGGCGCATAGCCGAATTATTAGTCATTTTCGCCGTAGTACTGGTTGCCGAGAAATTTTCAATATACGGCTGAGGTAGACTCGATGGCACTAAAACATTGATTTTAGCAAGGCTAAATCTATAGGTAATAGTCTTTAGAGAACCGAATTTATGCTCAAGCTTTTTGACGATCGAGACAAGGCTTCCATCAGCTTCTAACAATACACTGGCTGGCTGCGTAATTTCGAGTGAGTCTGTTTTAAAGGCCACCGAATCCAGTCGGCCTTTTAAATACGACCAGTATTTCTTAATTGACCCAGCTGTAAGCATGCCGTCGTTGAGATAAATCGGGTCAACAGACTTTTGCCAAGCGTAATTAGCTTTGGCTACCATGGTCGAACGAGCTTGCCCGGTCCAAGAACTTTGATTACTACAAGATTTCATGGTAACCGGGAAAACTTTATACTTGAACAAGTGCAGCACGGCTGTCAGATAAATTACCATTATCCCCAAACCCGAATAAACCTTGTCGGCGTAGTACTTTAAGCGTTTGGGCACGTACTTAAGAACACAAGCTTCTACGCCACTATTGCAGGAAAGCAAGAAATAAGCGGTTGTTTTATGGCTTGACTCGACATCCACAGTTGAAGAATCGCTTGCCAGTACAATTTGGGAGGCCTCAACTTTGCCGATATCAATAGGTATTACCGCCGCTTCCATCATCCTCAATACGTTCAACCAAGGTTTATGTGAATCGGTATTAGCATAAAGCAAGCCCGAAAAATGGTTAAACGTGCCACCAGAAATAGGGGCCAAAACGCTTTGGCTGTTAGCTGTAGCTATTGAACTTGCGGCCTTGTTTACCGTCCCATCGCCTCCATAAGGCAGGATCAAACCGTACTTACCTGACTCAACAGCCTCTCTAGCCATTTTATGACCTTGACCGGATTCAAATTCGCCAATATCGCAATCGATGCTGCAAGCTTTAAGTAAGTTTTTAATTATAGTCAGATTTGTTTTCTTATCTCCACCGTGCTTGTTGCACAAAATAAAAGCTCGCGTATTACGCTTGCTTAAATCAGCAAAAGTTACTGCCGTTAGCTTATCCATGATTCACCCCTTTTAAGTTCGAGATTTATGAAAAACAGTTCACAGCAAACTTATTTAGATAGCTATCTACCTGACGCATCAACTGAGAATACTGCTGCGTAAATTCAGAAGCAGCAAAATAACACTGAGAAGCAGCCAGTAGATTAGCTGATTTAACCAATCCCATAGCCTCGACAAACATAGCGTAATGCTGCTTAAACTCTTCGGTTTGACCATAGTCATTTTCAAGCACAACAAATCTAGCCCTAATAGCTTTTTCTACCGGGTTAGCAAAATTTGATTCTGTAAAAATAAGGACCAGATAAACACTAACAACAATAACGCTGCCGACCATTACGAAAGCCAACATGTTAGGATATCCTTTTGCCTGTTTACATTATTCTCATCTAATGGCCAGTGCGCCATGAGAAAAGACGTTGTTTATCAATATAATTGAAGTTAAGGAAATAATTTAATAATGGCGTTTAGCTGAGAAAAAAATTTGTACAAATCCATACTACAAAATCACCAGTAGATTAATAAATACGTTCAAGGTTAATTATACTTCAGTTAAAACTGAGGCATAGCGACAACTAGTGTAACAGATATTATAGCTAACGCAAGCTAGCACAATTTATATAATACTCTTTAATCAGGTATTAAATCGGACAGACCATTATCAGTCAAAAAGTTCTTAAAGCTGTCCACGAGATCAATATCTTTGAACTTATCCATAGGCTTAAAAGGCTCTACACGGTGCGAAATTTTAAATCTTTCGTCCCTATATAAAACATTACCGTCGCTATCGAACCAAGTTACCGAAACAGAATCTTTAACCTGATTCTCACCTTCTTTGCTGATGATATCGATGGCTTCTGATTGGTGTGACTGGGTAATAAAATTTTCCTTATTCACCTCTATGCTTCTGGCTATAGTCTTCACGACGTATTGGTCAGATTTACTGTAAAGAAATTTTTTTGAAGTCTCTGTAAAATAAATCGTTGAATTTTGACCTTCTACGGTACTAGTTAAATTGGGCACAAAACCCATCCAGATATTATTTTTTTTGTCTTTTTGCATACCGTTAACGTAAGTATACTCAAGTTTTAACGGCTTATTTAAAACTGCCTTAGGGTTATTCGACTCAACAATCGTCTCGCTATCACACGACCAAGTCCCAGCCGACCAGTCGGGGATTTTATACCAGTATAAAGACAACGAATCTTTTTGGGGTTTTAAACTTTCACCCTTAAAAATACAGCCCGTTCTGAACTGTTTAGGCATGGGTGGTAAATGCTCGCTATGTTCAATGCTAGCCGATAAAAAATCTTTATGACAGGTTTGGGCTAAAGCATAATTGGCCTTTAGCAAATTTAAAAGAATAAACGACAGAGTCACCATTAAAATCTTTTGGCTAATTAGTCTATTCATAAAAACAAATCCTTAAAAAACAAAAAAATCGTAGCATATCAAACCCAAATCCCAGGTAAAAACAAAGTTTAATTTATAGGTGATTTAACATTTTCCAAGGCCTTTAACTTTAAATAAGCCTCTATAAAACCATCCAAATCTCCGTCTAAGACGCTTTCAACGTTCGTCGTCTCAAACTTGGTGCGAACGTCTTTAACTAATCTATCGTCTAGTACGTAAGACCTTATAGCATTACCGAAGCTAGCTGACACATTATTGCCCTTGAGTTTTGACAATTCTTCTTCTTGTTGAATTTTTTTTAAATTTAATAATTTAGATTTTAAAATTTCAATCGCTAGATTTTTATTCTGAATTTGCGAACGCTCTTGCTGACAGCGAACAACTATATTTGTTGGTTTGTGAATGACTCTGACAGCCGTTTCAACTTTATTTACATTCTGACCACCAGCTCCGCCAGCACGCATTGTTTCGATTTCCAAGTCTTCGTCTTTTATTTCTATGGCCAAATCCATATTTTCAACCACTGGCGTTATTTCAAAGGCTGCAAAACTGGTCTGCCTTGAATCACTACTCATTTTAAAAGGCGACTTGCGAACCAAGCGATGTACGCCTTTTTCGCTAGCCAGATAACCGTATGCATAATCACCTATGACTTTAAAAGTTACACTTTTTAAACCAGCTTCTTCGCCTAGTGACTCGTCTAAAATTAAGGTTTCATAATCATGTTTTTCACACCAGCGCAAATACATCCGCAATAGCATAAGCGTCCAATCTTGAGCGTCTACACCGCCAGCTCCTGCGTTGATACTAACAATAGCCGAAGCCTTATCGTATTCATTGGATAAAAGCGTTATCAATTCGTACTGATTAAAGACCTCGTTTAATTTATTTAACTGGCTAGAAATACTATCATAAAAACTATTGTCGCCCTCTTCGATAGCCAAGTCCAACATTTCTGACAGCTCGGTTATTTGTGTTTGCCAGCTAGAATATTTATCTAAAAGCTCGTTGATTTTACTGATTTTTTTATTGGTGCTTAACGCCGATCCTTGGTCAGACCAAAAATCTTGAGCCATAGTTTTGGCTTCAAGATGGCCCAATTCAAGTCTTAGACTGTCTAAATCAAAGATACTCCTTTAATTTTAACAGCCGGTTCTTGGCTTGGTCTAGGCTTGGCTTTAATTCGGATAATATCATAGTATTTATTTTAAGGCATATTAACCTGATTACTTGGGGCAATAACTCTATAGTAAACTCCCACACCCAGAGTTGACGGCTGCGTTATACCTGGGAAACAGTCCTGCTGTGGCTTATATTTGGCCTTAACACCGTCACTTTCAATTTCGATATTAGTGAAACCACCTTGGGCTGGTTCGCTAGCCGCATTGAGCTGGTCAGCTGGATTCATGGCAGAAGCCGTTGGACTGTCAAGGTCAAGCGCTTCGGGAATTTTAACGCTTAGACTTGTGCTAGACGCTGACTGCACCGGTACGTTTACCCCACGCATAGTAACTTTAATCTTGGCTGGGTTAGAGGAGAAGCCTTGGCCTTTTATGTTTAAAATGCCAGTTGGCTGGATATTGATATGGTCTACACCAAAGACGACTGGGTCAGCCTTAATTTTTATTTTAAACTCTTTTGACTTTACCCTTCCGACGGCGACTTTCAACTTGACCTCACCTGGTTTTAGAGAATCAGGTACTAGTACCTTAAGTTGGTTAGCCGTTGCGTACGTAACAAGAGCTGAAAGACCGTCTATAGTGACTTCTTCAACGTAACCATATTTTAAATTGGGTTTTTTGTAAGTCGGGAAATTTGACCCATCAATTTCAATTATGTCACCCATAGCACAAGGCTCTGGTTTGGTCTGTTTAAGGACAATTTTGGGGCTAGTCAGTTTCCAGGTAAATTTTGAGTCTTTTGGCCCTTGGCTTTGGACAGTGATTTCATTAGTACCAGGGATCAACTGATTCATTACGTTTAAGCTTAGGGTATTGGTTTTAAACTCCTTGCGCGAAGCTATAGCAACACCGTTTAAGTATATTAACAACCGGTTAAATCCATTACCTGGGCCTGATATGTTAAAAATTAAAGACAACGGCAAATGCTCTTCACCAGGCTCTAACTTAAAGGTCTCCGTATATTTATTTACAAAAGCTGTAGTAGTGGTATAATCTTTGCCTTGTTGCAAAACAAAAGGAACTTTGTCGCTTTCTTCCTCTTTCATTTCTTTAGTCCGGGGAAGTGTAATTTTATAGGTAAGACTTGTTTGGGCTGGGGCAGCAGCGCTTACAAGTAACTGAGTGCTTGGCTTAGTAATTTTTTTACTTAAATCAAGGCTAAATGAGTCCGAATGCTCAAAATTCTTTTCCGTAGCGATAATGTATCCACCAACGCTTACACTTAGAGATTTAAATTTATTAGTCGCTGGCCCACCCTTGGTCAACGTCATATTTAACTTATCAGCTAACTGCTCGCTTGTCAAGTTGATGGTATCAGTAAAAGTATTTGTTCCTGCCGTTGTAACGGTGAATGTCTTGGGTCCAGATACGGTTAAAATTTCGGCTGGAGCCTTTTCAGACGCCATGAGTTTATACGAAACGCCCAAAGAAGCTGGTCCAGACATTTCAATCAGAATCTGGTTAGACCCTTCGCTAGCCTTTCCATTTACGTCTACAGAAAAAGAATTGTTATTGACAAAATTGGCTTGCGTGGCCACTACAAAATTGTTAACTGACACAGTAAGGCTTTTGTACTTTAATTTACTGTCACCAACTTTAGCCAGTTCAAGCGTAAGCTTATTTTTAACCTGGTCTTTAGTAAGGTTGACTTCTTCGGCAAAAGTGTTAATACCAGCGGTCTTGATTACATAAGACTTGGGTCCAGAAACAGCAACCTGATAACCAGAAGATGATGAAGCTGCTGATGCACTTCTTCTTATCGTTGAATTACCAAAAGAACCAGTTTCTTTGATTAAATTACCCTTTTTTGACCACTGATACTGCTGTACGTAAGAGACATTGTTGGTACTAGCCGCTGGTTTAGGAACATTCGTCTTACTTGGATTCTTTCCTTTAACAGCCGGTTTTTTATTGCTTTCATCGGCCTTGGGCGGAAAAGTCTGGTCGTATGGATTGCTTTGCCCTTGGGCATTTGAATTATTGTTATTCTGAGCACTTGCATCAGGCATTTGTGGCATTTGTGGCATAGCATTATTATTGGCCCCACCCTGGCCTTGGTCACCAGGTACGTTATTTAGCTGTCCTTGGTTAGAATCAGAAGATCCCCCAGAACCATCAGGCATTTGAGCGTAGGATATAGGCGTATGCGCTAATGCTATTAACAGTGAGAGAATAATACCATTATTAAAATATTTTCTTGCTTGCATTTTTTTTCCTTAAATTTGCACAGTGAGTTATAAGCAGTAAATTATGTCAAGTTTCTTTCTTTCATAGCGTCCATAAATTTTTCTAGTTCTAATTTATCTGGCAAAGCCGGAATAGCTCCAGGTCTAGTACAAACCAAAGCACCAATAGCGTTTGCTCTGGTACCGATTATCTGAAGGTCTGATTTATTTAAATTTGCCAAGGCGTCAAGACGATTAGGGCGATTTTTTATATAAGGTAGCAAGGCCGATAATATACCAGCGTTAAAACCGTCACCAGCTCCGGTAGCTTCTACCAATTTAACGTTAAACCCAGGCAAATCAAAGCTGTGCTGGTTATGCGAAAAATAAGCTCCATGTTTATCTTTAGTGATTATCAGCAATGTAATTTTATTTTCCGACCTTAGCTTGTCAGCCGCAGCTTCAGTCCTTGAGCCGGTTAGAAACATCAATTCGTCTTCGTTGATTTTAACTATGTCGGCCAGGCTTAGTGTCTCTAAAACAGTGAGTCGTAAAACGTCGGGAGATGACCATAAGGCCAGTCTTAAATTTGGGTCGTAGGATATAATCATATTATTTGACCTAGCTAATTTTATAGCTTCACGGGTTGCCTTCGAGCTGGTATCGGATATCAACGAAATTGAACCGAAATGAAGGACACTGGCATTCTCGAACATGGATGGTTTTAGGTCTTCTGGCGAAAGTCTAGAATCAGCGCAGGCAACCCGGCTAAATTCAGCCAGTTTTCTATCGCCGTTAGCCATGGTTACAACATAAGCCATACGAGTTTGGGACTGCGAATCAACAATAGTACCTTGAACGTCAATATTCTCTGCTTCAAGTATAGACCTTAACCACAAACCAAAGCTATCGTTAGATACACGTCCAATAAAGCCAGTACTAACACCTTGACGAGCCAAGCCAACGGCTGTATTAGCTGGGGCTCCGCCGGCAGCCTTGGTAAAACTAAGGCAATCTTCTAACTCAACACCAGAGGCAGTCGATACCCAATCGACCAATATTTCACCCAAACAAATGACATCCAACATAATTTACACCCAAATATTAAACTTTTTATATTTTACCACTAACAAGGGCTGAAATTGTACAAGGCTTAAATT
>JAJYFO010000142.1 GCA_021785395.1 bacterium
GATAGTATAGTATTGGGTCAGTCAATTACAAAGTCCCATCGGAAACATGTTTGCATACGTATAGTGTTTAGCAAGGAGTGATTGCCATTGGATATTCTGTCTCAAGGTATCGAAAGTATTAAAAACTGTTTTAACTGTAACGACTTTATTCATCACGAGTCTAAGTTCTGTGGCAACTGTGGAATTAACCTGGTTAGCGCCAATTCTACTCTAACTGGTTCTATCCCCACTTACTCGCCTTATTACACAATTGAACTGCATCACGAGATCAACAATACCATTATTCTCCTCCTGCGTGAAAGGATAATTTTTCTGGCAACTATAATTGTTTTTGGAATTATCAACCTCATTGGAATATACATGTCGCTAAAATGCTACGCCGAATTTAACGGTGAAGACGTTAGCCGAATAGTCATGTCCATAACACCCTTATTTTACGTAAATATGGTCTCATTGGTGTGCTTACAGCCCTTAAAAAAACGTAAACAGGAAATTCTACGCCTAAAAGAAAAACTAAAAGCCTTGAATTTGCGAATTAGCCTAGAAAATTCCTTTAGGTCCTAAAAATAGAAATTATTTAACAAATGTAAAGTTAATCACAAAATTTTTGCGGTTTTCCCCATTGATATTAATCGACTTATCAAATATTATACTTATAGGTGGTCTTAAATTTTCAGGAAAATCATTGGATGTTTGACTTTACTATACCCAAAATTGAAAATTCAAACAAAACGGCCAAGCCAAAAAAAAATTCTTTTTTAAAGAACAATGTTATCAACCCATTTTTAAATTCGTCGGTGGTAACAACCGCCGACGTGGTTGAGAATATTGCCAATACAGTCAGTAAAGAAATTGACCATAAAGATATTCTTCCGGTAACCAAAGAATACAAGGTAGACGGCGCCAAAACGTATTCATTGGCCTGGTTTACCCAAAATATAGCCAGTGGCGTTGGCATGATATTACCTTACGCAGCCGCTGGCCTCATAACCCATGAAAGCCTATCGTCATTAGCAAGTGCCAGTGGCATCGATACGGGTGTAGCGTGCGATAAGGCCTTACAAAATTTGTCAACGATAGCTGGCGCAGGTGCTATCGGCTATTTTGGACCGCTCAAACCGGGTCAGACAAGGCTATCTAACCTTACCTCGAACATAACAAGTTTCTCGGTGTTTGTAGGTGGCAATTCACTCATTAAAGATTTTAGTTTACCCGGCAAATTGCTTGCCAACGCCGCTATCGGTAGTTCCGGTGCCATAGCTGGTTTGACCACCCAAAGCCTAATGACAAATGATAAAGTGCCAAGTTTAAACGAAGTATTAAGCGCTGGAATAACGGGGGCAACGTTTAACAGCCTGTTTCCACTAATTGGCGATTTGGGCAGTAAAAGTATAGACAGTATTAGAAATAATATTAATTTGCCCCAATACGACGCTAATAATTTTGCTAACATAGCCGATACTAGCATAGAAGCCAAACCAGCCTTGGGTGATTTAAGCAGCCAAGGCGATAAAGTGGATGTATCGTCTTTTCGCAACCCAGAGATAGCCAAGCTTGCCAAAACGAGCTATGATAAGGCAAGCCTCGACGCTATAAGCAAAGAATTGGCGGATAAAAAAACCGTCCAGTTAAATAGATATGAAAGCGGTGGTCATTCGGCTGTAACGATTTTGGATAAACCTAGTTTAGAATCAGCTATCGGCGGATTACTCGTTTTGCAGTGGGACCGCGACAACATAATGCAGGCTTTAGCCGAGTATCAAGCAAAGTTTAGCCCCGACCTTAAAGATTTTAATATAAGCGATGACGCCTGGAAAAAAGGGTTGTCGTCTTCTTTAAAATACCAAATGAATCACCAGTCTAGAATCACTGATATTATTGACGGGAAAACCAGCGGTTTGGATATTAACGCCAGACCTCATATCCGCTACGATGGAGTAACCCTAGAAGACGTCAACGATCCGTGGGGCAACGCTCAAAACGATGCTTTGGCTTCAATCAATTATTTACTATTTCATGCTATCAATGAAGGTCATCTAAGTATCGACGACCCATCGATAGCGCCTTTTGCCAAAGATTACGCGGCCTTACTGCCCAATTATTTTAAAACCGTTCACGTATGGGAAGACTGGGACTTTGGCGCGTGGGAGGATAAGCGCGCCGAACACGCGTCTTCTATTGGTATGGCTTTGGCCGCTTTAAGAGAGCAAAAAACTTACGTCGATAAAAATGGATCTTTATCATACACCACTAACGGCAAAACTTATACAGTAAATTCCGATGATTTAGCCAGTTTAATTACAAATTGCGAAAGCAAACTAAAGACTTTATTGCCCAATGAATTTTTAAGAAGCGATGATGGCAGCCAAAGAACAGTTGACGCAGCCTTAATAAACCCACTTTACCTAAGCGCTCTATCGCACAGACCATTGATCGACGATAGCATGAACGATACTATAATTAAAAATATTCAATCAGACCTTATGGGCGATATCGGTATCCACAGGTATCCAGGTGACGTCTGGGACGGTCGCATAAACAGAAATGAATTGCCGCCCAATATGGCTGCTCAATGGACGCATGTTTCGCCTATGATAAGCGTAGTATTGTCAGATATGTATGATAGAACAGGCAATCCCGATTATCTCCATGGACAAGTTTTTCATTTTAACAGAGCTCTAGCAGCCATCGACTCGGACTTTAAAACACCCGAAGCGTATATAAGAAATTCCGACAACACAGCTTGGATAGCTGACGCTAATAAGCCTTTGGCCTGGTCACAAGCTAGCCTTTTAGCTGCCCTTAATGCCATGTACAAGCGAATTGGTCATTAAATTAACCCGCAATTTATATAATATCATTAACTTCTCAAGCTGCTGCCTAGCCTGTGTAGGTATATTGAATTTATAATAATTGTCTAAAAAGGTTTCCAGAGCATTAAGTTTACTGTCGTTCATACTTCCGACAAGACCGCTTAAACCCATGTAAATATTGGAAAAAGCTGTGTCACTAATAATTGAATTTAAATAGTCGAAATTATCAACGATAAAATTCCAAGTACTATCACTGCTATATCTATTCAGAAGCATGTTCTTTAATAAATACGCCAGGTCAACCTGCATTATTTTACCTGACTTGATATACTCAAATAGAGTATCGTGTATATTACTATCACTAAAACAAGCTAGAGCCGCAAAATATATCTGCCTGTCCTGTGGACTTAATCCATTTATATAAGCGTCATAGTAGTAATTAAACAGTTCAATGTTTCCACGACAACTTAATGTATTTACAATAACTGGTTTAAATAAATCGTTTATTCCGTCAATTTTTACATCCGCTAAAGGAGCCAAGAATTTTTCATCACATAACCCCAATATTTCCATCAGCGGTATCAAATAGGCGTCATTAATATTATTACTTACGTTATACAAAACAGCTTTAATATCTATTTTATAAAGGTCTAAATTGCTTTGGATCATCTTTAAAAACAATGTGTTCAAATTTTCAAGCATTGCTTCATTCAAACAGAGTTTAAGCTCGCTATAAATTTCTTTTAAATACAGCCAAATAGCCTCATCCTGAAAATATTTGAAATTATCAATTAAATCAAAGAACTCAGTCCAGCTATACTTTAAACTAAGCAAGTAGGCATAGTAGTCACCAAGAATCGATAAATTCTCACTTATGGTGAAATTTTTCAACTCATTTAAGCTAAACTTATACTTATAATCGGTGCGATAAAAACCAAGACCATAAGCATTCGCCATAACTGTTTGAATTTTAAAGTCAGTTACAAAAGTATTAGATTGTGATTCAAAAATAAATTTAAATAAATAAGGCTTATCTTGGTTTTCCTTAGGATAGATTTTTAGGGTTAAAGGAAGATTAAATATTTTTTGATTATCTGACTCAATATACTTAAAAGGAGTCTGACTAATTTTAAAGGTATTTTCATCAATCATATCCACACTAATTAGTGGATACCCACTATCATTGAGCCAGTAAGGAATCAATTTAAAAACAGGGAAATCTATTAGTTTTTCCATTTCTTTAAATAAATTGAGACCGGTAGTAGACTGATATTTATATTTTTGTAAAAACGACCTAATAACGGTGCCAAAAGCACTAGGGTTACAGTAATTTTCAAACCAAGCTAAAATTTGCGACCCTTTTTGGTAAGTAATGGTATCAAACATCTCGTAGGCTTTATCGGTATTATTTTTGTTAACTTCAATTGGCCTGGTACTATTTAAGCCATCAATAAACATAGCATTTTGGCGGGCGTAAGCAAACAGGTTCCAACGCTTAAATTCAGGCATCAAAATGTTAACCAGTTTAATTTGGATAAGCGTGGCTACAGCCTCTTTAAGCCACAGCATAGACCAAGACTCAATTCCAACCATATTACCAAACCACAAATGACTTATCTCGTGGCATATAGTATCACAGACTAACCTAGCGTCCTGTGTCAAAGTATTACTATTATCAATTAAAAGACACTTTTCTCGAAAGAACAAAGCTCCGTCGTTTTCCATTCCATTAAAAGGCAATTCTGGTAAAGCGACCAGATTCAAGACCTCATTACCATAGGGAATGGCAAAATATTTACTTAGATAATTGAAACTTTTAACGGCAGTATTGAGAGCAAATTTACCCATGCCTGAAAGTTTAGATCTTGCCCAAACGTTAATAGTCGTTCGACCAGATTGAGCCGTCTCTATAATGTGCAAATTTCCGACCGCAAAAGCTACTAAATAGGCTGGTAAGGGAATTGTATCGGCAAAAATATGTTTTTTCAAACTGGCATTTATATCTTGCGTTTCAATTAGACTGGTGTTTGAAACAACGCTGTCTTCTTGGTTTAAAACAAAAGATAGGGCAAATACCGACCTAAAATTGGGTTCGTCAAAACACGGAAAACAGCTGGCCGCAAAATTTGGTTCAAAATGGGTGGAAATAAACACATCACCGTTCGATTGATCTTGCGTTTTATAGACACCTGATAGGTTTTTGCTGTAATTGGCCAGGTAATTTACTCTCAAAGTATAATTGCCTTTATTCAAGGACTTTGTCGCAATTGTCAAGACTTTATTCTTAAGGTTAAATTTCGCTTCAAGAGACTTGTTATTCTTGTCGCTTAAAGCCAGGTCAATGATTGAAATATTATTTGCATTAAGCAAAAGCCTATCAGTAATTTTAGTGATTTTGAAAGTCAATTCCAAAAATCCGGGAAATTTATCCAAAGATTTATTACTGAGGTCTAAACAAATTGAATATTTTACAGGTTCAATACATTCCATAGCTAAATTTTAAGTGGATAGGTTTTTTATTGATAAAAAATTAAAAAATTTATACTTTATCTAAATCTACTTTAACATTAATAAAGGTTCAATATACAGTTTGAAAATATTAAATTTACATAGGAGAAATCATGTCACAAGTTACCGCTACTGATACAATTACCCAATTAGCCAGACAGCTAAAGATTGACAGTATAAGATGTACTACTCAAGCTGGTTCCGGCCACCCAACTTCGTCAATGTCAGCAAGCGACCTTATGGCTGTTTTAGTTGCCAAGCATTTAAACTACGATTTTGACAACCCCAAATCTTTAACAAACGACCGCCTGATTTTTTCCAAAGGCCATGCCAGCCCGCTACTTTATTCCCTTTACAAGGCCTGTGGCGCTATTAGCGATGAAGAATTACTAAGCTTACGCAAGTTCGGGTCTCGCCTCGAAGGTCATCCGGTTCCGCAAATCTTGCCCTACGTCGACGTAGCCACAGGCTCGTTAGGTCAAGGCCTGCCCATGGGAATTGGTATGGCGCTTTTGGGCAAATACCTGGCCAAAGAAAACTTTAAGGTCTACGTCTTACTAGGCGATAGCGAAATGGCTGAAGGTTCAGTATGGGAAGCCATGAATTTGGCCTCATACTACAAACTCGACAACCTTATCGCCATTCTTGACATGAACAGGCTAGGCCAAAGGGGCGAAACCAGTTTAGGCTGGAATTCTCAAATCTACTCAGATAGAGCCCAAAGCTTTGGGTTTCACACTATAGAAATAGACGGGCACGACGTTAGCCAAATCGACAAAGCCCTTACCGAAGCCAAAGCGTCAGCCAATAAACCAACTTTAATTATCGCCAAAACCGTCAAGGGCCACGGTGTTAGCTTGACAGCCAACAAAGAAAATTGGCACGGCAAGCCTTTAAGCCCGCTAGAGGCCAAGGCAGCCATTGAAGAACTAGGCGGTGTCCATACACTAAAGATTGAAGTAAGTAAGCCAGTCGAAGTGAAAATGCCAAAACTGGAAAGGCTAGACCTTAGCAAAATAAAAGTACCCGAATTTAGCGGTAAAGCGTCGACACGAGAGGTATATGGCGATACTTTAAAATTATTAGGTGATATTTACAGCAATTTAGCCGTCTTAGACGCTGAAGTGTCCAATTCGACTTTTAGCGATAAATTTAAACACGCCCACGCTGACAGATTCTTTGAAATGTTCATTAGCGAACAGGCCATGTTAGGATGTGGTATCGGTATGGCAAGCCTGGGTAAAGTTGTCTTTGCCTCCACTTTTGCCGCCTTTTTATCCAGAGCCTACGATTTCATTCGCATGGGCAGCATTTGTCGCAGCAATATAAATTTATGCGGGTCACACGCTGGCGTATCCATTGGTGCTGACGGTCCGTCGCAAATGGCCCTAGAAGACATAGCCATGATGCGAGCGGTTCATTCTAGCACAGTTTTGTATCCTTGCGACGCCTACAGTACAATGCATTTAGTTATGCTCATGGCTGCCCACAACACTGGCATAAGCTATATTCGCACAACTCGTGAAAAAACCCCGATTATTTACAAACACGATACCAAGTTTGAAATTGGTGGCAGCCACACGCTGAAAGAATCGCCCGACGATAAGCTGACCATTTTGGCCTGCGGTATTACAGTGTTTGAAGCGTTAGAAGCCTATGAAGAACTAAAGGCCAAGCATATTATGGCCAGGGTCATTGACCTATATTCTATTAAACCAATCGACCGTCAAAACCTGTTTAAGGCCGCTAAAGAAACTGGTCGATTTGTCGTCGTTGAAGACCATTATACCGATGGCGGAGTTGGCGATGCCGTTTTAGACGCCTTTACGTACAATTTACACGAAGATAAACT
>JAJYFO010000143.1 GCA_021785395.1 bacterium
TTTGAACTTCACTAATTGACAACATCTCAATAATTTTATCGTTGGTAAAATATTTAGCTAAGTCTGGAAGCTGGCTAGATATTTGATAAAAATAAAGGGATAGACAAACTAGCGAAATTGTAGTTACACTTAAAATAACCCTCAGATAAATTGCTTGGGTAGATATATTGGCTAATACTTTCTGTTTAAAAAACAATTTTATCCGTGACAAAAAATCGATAATGATATTTTGCTTCTTTACACTAATTTTAAGGATAGCGTCCTTTATTTCAGCCATACTTGAATACCGTTGGTTTGGCTGTTTAGCTAAACATTTAAGCACTATTAATTCTAAATCGGAAGGTATTGAACAGTTTTTGCAAACCTCATGCATCGGCCTGGGTGGCTCTGTTAAATGCATTTGCATAATCTCTAATAAATTAGTACTCAAAAAAGGAACACTACCAGTCAAAGTCTCATACATTAGACAACCAAATGAATATATGTCACTGCGTTCATCTAGAGCCGAACCTTTTGCCTGCTCCGGACTCATATAGGCTGGCGACCCGAATAATTCACCTGTTTGGGTAAGCTTAACTTGGCCTGGATTATCCTCAATAGATTTAGCTATGCCAAAATCAAGAATTTTTACATTATGCTTATCCGGCTGTTTATTAGAAATTAAAACATTAGAAGGTTTTAGGTCACGATGGATCAAATTAGCTTTGTGAGCGTAGTCTAAAGCGTCGGCTATTTGAATAAAATAGCCAATGCTTTGGTCTAGCGGTATTGTAATTTTTTCTTTAATTAATTCAGCTAGAGTAACCCCATCAACATAATCCATTACTATATAGGGCTGACCAGCGGCTGTAATATCACAGTCGAAAACATTAATTATATTCGGGTGGTTTAAATTTATAGTAGACTTAGCTTCTTGTCTAAATCTTTCCACATTTAAAGCGTTACCCAACAAATGGGGCAAAAGTATTTTAATGGCAAATTGCTTGTTTAATAGCTGATGAGTTGCCAATATCACACAACTCATACCACCAGTGCCTAATATACTTTCAATAACGTATTTATTCTCAAAAATATCACCGATTCGTAAGTTAAAATTGGTCTTTAATAAGTCATCCTCGGTTAATTTATTTTTAAATTTATCTTCTTGTATTTCGTCCTCAGAATATAAATTCATTATTTAAAAATATTCGAACCTTCCGTATCAAGTCATTTTACAGCAAAACTACCAGCCCTGATATGAATAAAATTTACAATTTACACACAAATTAATCCTGGTTGGATACCGTCACCATAATTTTAGCTTCGATGTCCATCGCCAATTTAATTTTAGCCTGGTAACTACCGATGTAATTCATTTCTTCGCTTACCTTGATTATTTTTTTGTCCACAGGCGACTCTAGAGCAATTGTTAACTTCTCAGCGATTTCTTTGGTCGTTACTTTACCAAATAATTTACCGGTACTACCAGCCTTAGCCATAACTTCTATACTTTCCAACGCTTCAATACGGTTGGCCATGTCAAGCTTGGCTTCATAAGCCTCTTTAGCTTTGCGCTGCATGACCTCAAGGTCTTGGGCACATTTTTTTAGAGCGCCCGGGCTTGCCTTAATCGCTAGATTTCTAGGTGCCAGATAATTCCTGAAATAGCCACTGGCAGCCTCTACGACTTCACCAGCACTGCCCAAATTAGATACATTATGTTGTAGTATTACTTTCATATAAGCCTCATATCATGTACAAGCATTAAAATATTTTAATGAAATGTATTTGTAATTTCAATAATTAGCCTATTATACAATACTTATATATATTTGTTATAAAAACTACTTCGAAAAAATTAACTAATTTTGCGCCAATTTTTCAAAATTTCTAATATTTATCATAATAGGCATCGGGATCGTCGAGTGTTTGTTTTCAATTTTTCTTAACGATATTAACGCTTTATGACTAATATAAGGGTTTTCATCGAAGCTTAACTTTTCTAAAATATCGGTTGGCAGGTTTAAATTTTCAGCCATAGCCAATCTTACGTCCATACTTTCATCACAGGCTAATAAAAACAACAACAACCGGCTGACATTAGGATTATCGGACACACATAGACGCACTTCTTCTGAAGAATGACAAGTTAGTTCGGAAAGCAACTGCAAAGGGGTTTCTTCGTAAGAAGCTAAAATTTCTAAAACCAAATTAATTTTATCGTTGGTCAAAGACTCAATTAATTGGGTATATTGGGTCGGCAGGATATTTTTAAAGAACAACTTCCACTTGGTATTTTCGCACACATTACTGATTAACAAAAAATCAAAATCATAGTTGGCAATAGTTTTTACTTTCGTTTTTAATTCGCTAATCATAGATTCTATGTTTATAGTTGAATTTTGCATGTTTATATCCTCGATCAGTAGTTTGTAAAGGCTAAATTATTGGGGTTATAGGATAAAATTTGGGTGTCTCTATTAACATCATACCGACAAATAGCATTTAAACAAGTAGGGAAAACTTATGATTTTTTATAAGTTTAAATATAAAATTCGCTAAAATTCAATAATGAATATTTTAGGAAAATTTAAGCTAAAATTCCTTTAACTTACGACGCTCTACAATATATAATAGGTGTAGTGAAACTTTGTCTCATTTAAAGATTACATGTTAAAAGACCAAAATAAGCAAGAACCTTTAAATATTACGCTAAATTCTGCGCCCAATCCTGGGGATTTGCAGCACATTATGGAAAAAGCTGAAAGTAACCGCACTAAACAGCTTAACTATTCTTGGCCGCTTAATAATTCCAATACAATTTTCTGCCTTACCATTTTTTTTAATCTACGTTCCAAAATCCCTACCTGGCAACTTAATTCTCGTGACGGCAACCAGGAAAAACAGCATTGGCGTTTTGACAGCAATGACCTTATGCTAATTTTCAACTTAATAACGAGTTCTTGCGAGGAATTAGAAAATAGTTTAAGAGATAAAGGCTTATTAAATGTCAATAATAAGTTTAATAATTTAACCAACAACCAGATTAGCAATTTAAAGGCAGTTACAAGCGACCAAACTGAAACTCTGGAAAAAAATGCTAAAGGCTCCTTAGCCCAATTTATTCCTACCAGCCAAGCCAATACCGCAAAAGCAGCATCCGATATGTCTGGTAATCTCACTACCCAACCTGTTGCCAATTTAGTCCAATCTATAAATTCATCAAAAATGACAGGCAAACTGGTCATCGAAAGTAGCGGTGGCGAAGGTAACGTTTACTTTGATAAGGGTCAATTGGTTCACGCCGTTATAAACCAAAATACCCCCGAGGATAGTTTGTTTTTTGTACTTAACCTAAAGCGAGGAAATTATTATTTTTTTAAAGAACCAATAAATATCTCAAGAACGATTAATTTACCCATCGACTTAATTTTAATGAAAGTAGCCACCTTAATTGACCAGAACGACTTTATAAGTTCTCAAAAAATAGGCTTGAATAGCGTATTAGCTAAAAAATATCCCAATTTGAGCGAGGCTGACTTCGAAAAAATAGTAAAAGCGGGAGTATGCGATGATTTAAATTTACAAAAAACGATTTATCTTAATCTAGACAACGCCAAAACTTTAGAAAATGTCATTAACCTGCTCAAATTAAGCCGTCCACTATGGGTTCCAGTAATTTATAATTTATTGAAATGTGACATTATTTATTGTAGTCAGAATATTGAAACAAAAGAAAGTCTTAATATTACTCCTAAAGTAATAGACCGCAATTTAATACAAAGCACAAAGGCCAAATTGTCCACTAACAACGGTATTTTGACTTATTCTAGTTTTTTATATTTTTTAGACCGAGAAATTCAGCTATGTAAAAGGTATAAAAATAATTTTTCGATTGTACTTATGCATTTAAATTACTTTGACCCTAACAATGATTCACAATTGGGTGTTCCGCCTAAAGCCATAGTCGATAATATTATTAATTATATAGCGCAGACCAAACGAAGTACCGATTTATTAGCCAGTTACGAATTGTTTGACCATATAATGTTACTGCCTTTTACCAACAGCTTTGGGACATCTTGCTTTTGCCAACGCCTGGTTAAAAACATCTATACTCCGCAAATTATATCTAATACTGATCCAAACAGTTTAATTGTGAGCTTAGGTATAGTCAGTTGCCCATCTGATTTTAATGAACTTGACTTAATCTTAGGTGCTGCAGTAAGAGCCCTTCAACACAGTATCGACGATCGTACCAATATTACCAATATTAAAGATTTATATAAAAGTTAAACTAACCACTGCCCATGTTTAGCGTGACGCAATTTAGCCAATTTGTCTAAGAATTTTTTCACTTCACTTTCATTATCAACTAAAAACTTGGCTTTTGAAGCTGTTTCACGGTGAATTACTTTTATACTCAAACCCTTTAAATTATTAACGACATCATAGGCTGACTCGTCGGCAATAGAATCACCGATAAAAACTGGCAATATTTTAGCGGTATCTAATTGCAATTCGTTTAAAATTTGCCTATAAGCCATGCCCTTAGACCAATCAAGATTAGGATAAAACTCGTAGCTGGTAGCCAATTCATTAACTTTTAAATTGCTATATTGGGTTTTTAAATTATTGATTTTATCCTTAATCGATTTTAAAACCAATTGGTCTTTTATAAGTTTGGTGTGCAGACAAGCCGTCAAACCATGGTCTTCAATAATGGCCAAATTATAAGGTTGGCAAAATTGGAGAAATTGTGGCAGAATCTGGCTTAAGACGAGCCGAAACGACTTTGCCAAAGGGTGGACAAAAACATCATTTCCTTTATGTGCAATTTCAAGCCCACAAGAACCACCTAAAACAATATTGTCTATGGGGAAATCTTCTTTTAACTTATTTAATCCCCGAGCCGAAATTATGGCAACTGTGGTATTTTTGGTAGAAACTAAAATTTTTAAAATCTCAAGTATTTCTGCATCGACATGCGATAAATCTGGTGTCAAAGTATACGGAACAAGAGTTCCGTCACGGTCAAGGCCAATAAATAGGTAAGGGCAATTAACCAAATTGTAAAATTCATCACCATTATTATTAATATTCATACCTTAAGTTGAGTTGGCTACTTTGAGATACAATTCTAAATACTTTTCAACCATAATTTGACTACTGAATTTCGTCTTAATTTTAAGATTTAAAATATCTTTATTAAAACTATGGCCAATTTTAAATTTACTTATTAGTTCGGCTTCATCATCAGCAATAATACCAGTTATTCCGTCTTCTATTATTTCTGCTACCGACCCTTTATTAAATGCCAAAACTGGCGTTCCAGTGCATATAGCTTCGACCATAACTAAACCAAAAGGTTCATTAAAGGTTATCGGATACAGTACAGCCATTGCCTCATGATATAACTTTATCTTTTGTTCATGATTCACTTCGCCAACGTAAGAAATATTACCCTTTATGTATGGCTTAACAAACTCATTAAAATAATTAAGGTCACTTGAATCAATTTTGCCAGCAATTTTTAAAGGCAGACCAAGTTTATTAGCTATGCTAATTGCCGTATGAGTACCCTTGTCATAGCAAACTCTGCCGATAAATAACAAATATTGTTGGTTTGAGAAATTTTTTAAAGGAAATAAATCCACGTCGATACCATTGTAAATAGTTTGCGTATAGTTCAACTGGTAGCCATAGTTAAGATTTTTATAGGCATCGCTAATTGGAACATAATTTAGATTCGGATAATTTAAATATATTGGTGCGCAATAATCGCGAATCGGATTATGCATGGTAGTTACTACTTTTTGGCTGTATTTACTCAACATCGGTAAAGCCTGATATCCCATATGATTATGAACGATATCAAATTCATCGATTATTTTTTCTAGTTTCTGTAAGGCAATAATATCATAAGCCTGCCAACGGCGTATTGGTATATTATCGTCTAGACGCAGCGGTTTATCAACTACACTAATTAACTGAGCCAGAGTAGAACTAGTTTTAGGCGCAAAAAGTGTTACATCATGCCCGCACCTTACCAAAGCCTGCGTAAGTAAATAAACGATCAATTCAGTGCCACCATAACCAACTGGTGGGACCTGTTCTACATTCGTTGACAACATAGCAATTTTCATAATTAAATCATGAAAAATATATATCTAATCATAAAATTAATATTAGCATTAAGACAATTAATTTTCAACTAATATTTTAACTAGCCCTGATTTTCTTAACACATTACAAACCGTGACATCATTATTTTTTTCAAAATTTAAGTCTATAACAGCATTTCCCAGTCTCAAACCAGATATATTTAGCCGATTAACAAAATTTGGCAACTTTGGTTGAATAATTTTTAAAGTCGACTCACAAGCAATTGCCTCAAAATTTAAATAGGCTTGCACAAAAAGAAAAACACTGGCACTGGCAAAAGCCTGCGGTGAACACGACACCGGATACGGCACCGGAGCAAATAAATCTTGTCGCTTAAAACCACAGAACAATTCAGGTAATCTATAATCAGACTGAAATACGGTAACATCATATAAATCGTTAGCAATAGTATGAACATCTTCAAACCTGCCATATTTAGCTAGGCCTGCTGCGATAATAGCATTGTCATGTGGCCAAATAGTACCATTGTGATAACTCATAGGATTATAAGCGACACAAGATCGACCTAAAGTTCTGACCCCCCAACTTGAATACATATCGGCTGACAAAATTTTATCGGCTAACAAATTGGCTCTGTCATTATCAAGTATACCTGAGAATAAACAATGTCCAGCATTTGAAGCGTAAACCTCACAAGGTTTATTGTCACCGTCAATGGCTAAGGCAATGTATTGAATATTGTCTAACCAAAAATCACTATTAAATCTTATTTTAAGATAATTAGCCTTATCCATTAAATTTTGTGCCAATTCGTTTTTATTCAGTAACCTAGCTAATCTGGCGATATCCATCCATGCCTTATAGACGTATGCCTGGGCTTCACATAAAGCTATGGGTGGATTAGCTAGCATCCCATTTTTATGCATCACCGAATCGTGCGAATCTTTCCATCCTTGATTAACTAAGTCATGCTCTCCAGTAGAGACGTAAGTAATATAGCCTGTTTTCTCCATACTCCTATCAATCCAGTTTAAAGCAGCTTCGACATTTGTCCATA
>JAJYFO010000144.1 GCA_021785395.1 bacterium
ATAAACAAAGACAAAAAACTTATAAAAAATAATTCTATAAATTTACTTACAGGCTGGCTTGATTGATTAGATTGGTTAGTTTGGTCCATTAAATTATTCTTGTTTTAGAGAGATTAGTTTGTGTTTTAATAGTAATTCAAATTCGGTAGTTGTCCAATGCTTTTTTACCTTAGTTGACCCTTTTAAATTAGCGCTGATTTTCTTTTGGCCAGACTGAGTAATAACATATTCGTATTCATCTCTATAGTAGGGTGGTGTTTTAACGAGTATAGACTGACCAATCTTTATGTCAATAGCCATATAAACACAATTACAAAATGTTTTTCTGACAGTAATTTTGACCAATTACCGTGTTAATTTCGCTAATTCTGGGCAATTCTAATACGCTAGTTTTAATGTCTCTAAGAATTTTTTCCACCTTGTATTCCTTACAATATCCATATCCGCCTAATATCTGAACAGCGTTAAGAGCTTGGGCTTCTATCGACTGCAAAACAAAACTCAAAGCGTTTAAAGAATATACATAGTCTTCTTTGAAGCAGTCAATTTGACTGGCAAGATTCAGCAGGATAGATTCGCTTATGTTTACGTGCTTAGCCATATCACTTAACATAAAAGTAACCCCCTGATGGTCTTTTATAGGTTTGCCAAAAGTATGACGCTGCTGAGCGTAGGTAACACTTTCGTCTAAAGCTCGATTAAGAGCGGCTTTTAAACTGATACCATAAAGCAAGTTAGACCTGGTTAAAAACGATTCAATTTTTTTCTCGTCTAAAGTTCCCAAATCACAAGACGAATCTATCACAACATTTTTAATCTGAACGCCAGATACCTGGTGAATTCTTTTACCAAATGTATTATAAGACCTCGTAACCTCAATATTTACCGGATTATTCTCAATAATATACAGTTTGACAGTTTTATCTAGCCTGGCTGGAACAACAAAATACTTGGCCACTTTAGCGTTAGTCAAATAATCAATTGTCCCAGAAATTTCAACCATACCATTTTTTTCCACGGCCGTTACGTTAACCGGAAGTGAATTCAAATCAAGCGTTTTGGATAAATTTAAATCATAGCCGGCTAAACTGTCGGTGAAGCTTTGATTAAAAGTTTTCTTTTGCTGCTGGTCACCCAAGCTATTTAATAAATTGAGCGCCAAAATACTGGATAGCACAACTTGATTAACGCCAAGACAAGCGTAAGCCAATTCACCTAAAACAAGGCTTTGGTCGACAAAACCAAGACCTAATCCGCCAAACTCTTCATTTACGGTCAGATTAAAACAGCCTAATTCCCATAGCGACTTAACTAAAGAAGGTTTTAATTGGTCACAAGACTCTAAGTCACTTGCCAATGGTAGAATTTCACGACCGGCAAATTCTTTGGCGCAAGTTTGCAATTCGATTTGTTCATGAGCTAAAAGCATAATTAATGTAATTCCCTCAAGCATTTACTTAAAAATTATTAAAGACATCATAATTTTATCTAAAAAGTATTGGTTTGTGTTATCATGACAGCCTATGCTTTAAGCAATTTTGAACGAAATTTTTGGTCATCATTATTTTATGTCAGTACTCATCGCACCTTCAATATTATCGGCCGATTTCGCCAATTTAGCCCAAGCTCTTGACTTGCTAGAAAGGGCTAGCGCCGACTGGGTCCACGTCGATGTCATGGACGGTCATTTTGTCCCCAATTTAACTATTGGCCCTCCAGTTATTAAAGACCTAAAAAAAAGGACGCGTTTGCCTTTAGACGTACACCTAATGATTACTAACCCCGAATTATACATAAGCGAATACGTAAAGGCCGGCGCCGACCACATAACCGTACACGCCGAAGCCTGCACGCATCTATCGGCTGTAATTCAGCAGATAAAAAAAAATAATGTTAAAGCCGGTATAGCCTTAAACCCAGCCACTGACCCAAGTGTTTTACGTTACATTTTAGGTGAAATCGATTTAATTTTGGTCATGTCGGTAAACCCGGGTTTTGGCGGACAGACGTTTATCAAAAATTCTTTAAAAAAAATTAAAGAAATAAAAAAAATGCTCGAATCGCAAAATTGTCCTAATGTTTTAATTAACGTCGATGGCGGCATTAACGATAAAACAGCTAGCGACGTCATCGCGTCAGGAGCTGACGTTTTGGTCTCGGGCAGCTATATTTTCAATTCCAAAGATATGAATAACGCCATAAAAAGCTTAAGAGCATAAATAGCCGTGCTTGACAAGAGGCATTAAATTAAATATATTTAAGTACTAATTTGGCAAAATCAGCTAACATAATTACAACTGTTTTTTTTGCGAGGCATGTCTATGAAAAGTTATAAACCTGCGGTAGTCGGCATAATTTTAGCTGTTACGGGGTGCCTGGGTCTAGCTTATGCCAAAAAGCCAAGCTACATCGTTGATACGTCGTCTATCGGCCAAAGTAACAACGGGGTTATAAGTTCTGACCAATTTTTGGAATTAGGCAACCCGACTTCAAATGCCCTTAGAATGGAAGGTGAGCGCTCATTAAAGTATGGCAGCGTAGATAAAGCCATAATGGTTTTGCAAAAATCGGTAGAAATGTCACCTGACGATATTGAAACCAGAATATTATACGCTCAGGCTTTAGAAAAAAAGTTTTTAAAAGAAAAAGAAAAATCGCCGAAATTATATAATTTTCTAATTAAGCAGTGGTTATTTGTAGCTAAAAAATCCGAATTTGAAGACCAGACAGAGCTTGGATACAAGCATTTAGCGCATTTGACAGGCAGCCTTCCCAAACGTTCAGAATCAACGGCCAAATACCTAAAACGCGTTTTAATACCAGAAGATGGTTCGGTAAAAGTAGCCGTGGGCAACGATGAATCAGAAGAATAATAAATTCAAGACTTGTTAAGTTTTCGAGCGACCCAAAGTATAGTATTTTTAAAAAAGCGAATCAAGCCAAATACGGTTGATACGAAACCGACTACAATCCACGTAATCGGTGAGTGCTGGTTCGCCAAATGTTCTTTAGCTAGAATCATTTCATGGGTAAATTTTTCGTTAGGTAAATATTCTGATATTTGGAGTATAAAACCAATACCCATATTCAAAACACCAAAGATAATCCACGGCAAACTAAACCGCCACTGCCATAAAAACGGCCAAAAGCCGATTAACAACAAAGCATCAGGCAGAAAAATAAATTTTGATTTAGCCGGAATCACAAATGCTAAAGCAAAACCCAGGATCCAAAATATTGTCGCGGTCCAGTTTAAAACAACCTGAGTTTTAGTCAATTTATTTTTTGTGAAAACCATGTTTATTCTATAGCCTGAAAGAATATTTGCTGTGAATTTTTTATTTGATTGATAATTATTTTGACCGAATCAGGAATAAAATCCTTATCATTAATAGTATTAGTTAAAGCTTTGGCAAAGTCAATTTTACTAAAATGGCTAATACCAGATATTTTAGCAAATTGATTAAGCCATGTTTTACTATTTTTAAATTCTTTTAAGTCAATTGTTTTGTCGTTAAACAATAAAAAATTAGGGTGTCGTAAAATCAAATCGTCAATTTTTACGTAATCAAAACAGTTCTCTAGCTCTTTAACCGGTAAAAGTAAAACCTTGTCATAAGGCCGGATTTGCCTTTCAATACAATCAGCCTGATTAGCTGCATCGCCATCTAAAATAGAGATTATCGGGAAATTAAATATCTGTCTAAATTTAAAATATAGTTTTACGACTCTATCAGCTCCATTTGCTGAATGCACCAGTACACCATTTTCAATAAAATTATACCCCATAAGACTGGCTATATGAGGCAAGACAATTTCTTCGCTATAACCTTCAACCAATACCAGACAATACGGAAACAACGGATAATTTAACGTTTTTCTATTTTGCTTTAAAAACTTGGTAAAATTTTTATTCAAGTCAATAATTGAATTAACTTTAAAATAATCACTAAGAATAAAACTATTCAAAAATTTTTTAATACCATAATCATCGTTGTCACTTCTTTTAATGAAAATAGACCAAGGTATATTTAAATTTAACAAGCTGTAAATATAAAAAATTTTATATTTATCAGTCAGCAATAGTAATTTGTCAATATCAGTAATGTTATATAAGTTAGCACGGCTAATAATATCTTTTAAATAATTTGAATCGTTTGAGAAAAAATTATTTCTCTGACACCAGTAGTAATAATAATTATTATCAATAAACCGCGATTCTTGACAGAAAAATATTAACGTTAAAACGAAACTAAAATAGCCAAAATTGAAAATATTGCCATTAGAATTTTCATCAAACTTTTCATAAGTGCCTAAGCCTATTTTTTTTAAAGCCGAACTAAGTCGATACAGTTTTTTAAACGGTAAATCAAACAATAAGAATTTTTCTAAGCTATCCAAAACGACCCAAAAGAATAAAAATGAAAATAACGCAAACTTTCAATATATTACCAAATTATATCTTATTTGCGGTATTTAATTGAATTAAATTCTTATATAAAATACAATAAAGTATACTTATTTAATACTATTTACAAATGACTGAATCGACTGGTATAAACTACAAAGAAAGGCAAATAATTGTTCACGGGTCACCATGGGCAGCCATATGGCTTATGGCCTGGCCGCTGTTATTAAACCATTTTATTATTTCTTTAGCAAGCTCCTACGACCTTTATATAGCCGGTACAATAGGCCCGGTAGCCCAGGCTAGCATAGGCATAGCTGGTCAATTCTGGTATTTTTTGGTATTACTTACAGTAGCTTTATCGGCTGGAACCGGCGCTTTAGTTAGTAGATATTTTGGCGCCAAAAATATTAATCGAGCAGTAGAAGCTAGTCGTCAGTCTATCTTTTTTGCCATTTGTTTTGGTATTTCGTCGTCGCTTATAGGTTTATTATGCTGCAAATATATTTTTATTCTAGTTGGTGCATCCAAAGAAGTTTGCGAGGCGGGAGCAAAATATCTGAGCATAGATGTTTTTACCCAGATACCATTCACATTAATCTGGGTTATTAACTCTATTTTAAGAGCTAAAGGAAATGCTAGAGCCCCCATGATAGCGTGGGCTATCATGCTTATAGCAATTTTGTTCTTCGACAACATCTTTTGTATTTATCCTCTAAAGCTGGGTATTAATGGCATAGCTTTAAGCTGGATAATTTCAGGTTTTATTGGCCTGGTTTTTGAGCTATACATTGTCTATCAATCAAGTTTTAAAGAATCTTTAAATTTAAGCAAAAACTTTAAATTTAAAAAAACCAAATTATGGTTTCGAAGAATTCTAAATATTGGACTACCGGCCTGTATTCAAGATTTAGCCTGGGTTTTAACTAATTTTTACTTAATCAAATTATTAGCCATGACAAGCAACCCAGACGCCAGCCAAGCCTCCTGGACGATTGGTTTGAGAATCGAAGAAGTTGCTGGAGGTATGCCAATATATGCTTTAGGAATGGCCGTGGCAACTATCGTAGGACAGAACCTTGGTGCCGGCAAACTTAAGAGAGCCAAGAAATTTGGCTTTCAAGTTGCTATGGTTGGCTTTATATATAATACTTTTATAGGGTTTATCTTATTTAATTTTGCCAGTCCGATTGCCCATTTAATGACCCACGACCCCAACGTACACGAATTAACTGTTGATTACTTAAGAATAAACGGACCAATTCAACCAATGATTGCCATCTGGCTCATTCTTTATGGAGCTATGCAAGGCGCTGGTTATACAGCTATTCCGATGTGGACGACAATTTTTGTAATAAGTATTTTGCGCTTACCAATTTGTTATTGTTTAATAACCTATAACCACTTAGAGACCAGTGGGGTATTTTTGGGTGTAGCCATTACAGCCTTTATTATGGGTATAGTTTCAATTTTTCAATTTAATTTCAATAAATGGCAAGACCAGAAAGTATAAAATTGCCTAGTTTAAAACATCTAATTACTTTTAAATAATTTTAAAACTTTGGCGTAAGGCAAACTATTTTAAATTGTTAAATTGAGACAGCTTAAATAACGAAAAGTCAACTAAAGTCTTTTCATTGTTGATAAATTTTACAATCTGCTCACCTATAGCGCCAGAAAATTTAAAACCGTGTCCACTACAGGCTGAGCAAATAACAACGTTATTATTATCAGGTAAATAATCTATTATAAAATTACTGTTAGGTGTAACTGTATATAAACACACAGCCGTTTTAAGAACGTTATTTTTAATCAGCGGGAAACTATGAGATATCTTATTTTCGTACATACTTATAATTTCTTCATCGCTAACTGATCTCACCACAATTTCTGGCGTTGTAGTTTCTTTATATATTTCACTGGCAATTTTAATACCACCATTAACCCCATCAAGGGCAGGAAACCCGTACATAGCCATTTGCGAGTCATTTTTGGGTAGCCAAATAAAAATAGGGAAATTAGGAATTTGAAATCTATCGATACTATTGCTTACATCATACCAATATAAAACTTGTCGATAAACTTTTAAATAATTGTTTAATTGTGGCAGCAATTGACCCAACCACGGGCCTACCGTAATTACTAATTTCTCAGCCGCATACGAATTATCTATAGTTTTAACTTTAACTTTATTACCATGAGGTTCAAATCCAATAAATTTTTCATTTAGGTTTAACTGGGCTCCTAAATTCTGGGACAATTTTAACTGGGCGCTTATAATTAGCTCTGGTCTTAGAGCAGCTGAACCGTATTCGTAATAGCCAATTTCATCAGGAGAGACATTAAACTGACTAAATTTACTTGTGATATCTTTACAAGACAATACTTCATATTTTATATTATATTTATTGGCTACTTTAATGGTATTTTCAAAAAAATTGTCAACATTATTGATAGAAGCACGATAATTATCTTTCCCGATAATCAAACCACCAGACAAATAAATAAGTTTCTGGTTAACGGTGTCTTCTAGTTCTTGAAATATTTCCATCGTCCTTAAAGACAACGGTGTAAAATGGTAGCCTTCACCAATAGCCTGCCTGGTTATGCGCGATTCTGAGTGAGACGAACCAAAGCTGTGCGGTGGGGTAAAACAGTCTAACCCTAAAGACTTAATGCCTCTTTTAGCTAGCTGATATATGGTGGCACTACCCATA
>JAJYFO010000145.1 GCA_021785395.1 bacterium
ATTGCGACAACAGTACAAAATAGCATTCCTATGACTCCAGGAATAAAAAATAAAACATCTGAAGGTAACTGATCATAATAAGGAGCGGAAGAATCTATTTTAACAACACGAGGTACTTGGTTTTGACAAAGTGAGTTTAATGAAGAAATAATATTATTATATGCGATAAAAATTACAAAATACGATACTATGGATAAAACAACAATTGCTATCAATAAATTTATCAAGGAATTTTCTTTGTTAGAATTATATCCTTCAATTTTACGTTTAAATAAATGAAGCCAATTTTTAACAAGCGACCAATTAACGGAAACTACTGCTTTTAGATCTTTAACTCGTGTGGTCAGGTACTTGCTTAAAGATTGCTTGATAATGAATAAATATACAATACTAAATGCTACTAATATGAGTGGGAAATAACTTATTACCAAAAGTGGAATAGAAAAAATAATACCTATTATAAGTAATAGATATCTGTTGTTAATAAAACCAAATGGCATGTTGTTAATTTTTTTTTGAAAAACACAGGTGATTTGATACACCGATTTCCAAAATGCTATTGTAAAAACTACATTTGCTGATAAAACAAAAATATTTAATAATAAAGGCACACTTGGAATATGAGCATATAAATTAGATAATGAAAAATTTGAAACCGATACTATGGCAGAAGTTAAAAAACCAAGATAAAAGATAGATTTGGGTTGGTCTAATTTAATTTCTTTATTATATAAAGGTCTTATAGCCGACTCGATTTTAGCGAAGGTTCTATAAATGTATAAATAAGGAATGATATAAAATATAAAAATCACAAAAAACAAAAAAATGCTTTGTTGTTTAATTAAAACGTATCCTATCCATTTTGCAACGGAATTATTAAAAAGACCACATATAAACAAGAAGTCCAATGATAAAATAAAAAGGATAATTACTAGTCCGGATTTGATACTGGGTAATTTTTTTAAAATTGACCCGTAAATATTGTCAAAATTTTGGATTCCATTATTCATAAAATATATTCATAGAGATAGATTTGCGCTAACTTAATAGATTTCGTTTTTTCTAATCGACAAAGAGTATAGATAAACACATAAGCCTACATTTATTTTAGCATAAATTATAGCTTAATATAATTAAATCAATCGTTTACCAGATTAATTTGAGCAGTTTTAAATTATCTTGTGGTATAATATTTAGTATAAAAAGTAATTTTTGAATATAAAATCACATGCAGCCATTGCAACTATCGCTAGCCTACAATTCGAAAATACATTATCTAAATGTTCTTTTAATATGCTTATTATTGCCAATCTGGAGTTTCTTCGCTCCTTTTACAACTGTGTTTTTTTCCTTTGGCGTACTTTTTTTAGGTTATAATTTGCATCAACTGGTAATAATAATTGCTTATATAATTTTATTTGCTATTATTATCGGTGGATTCGCAATTTCTTATCTAGCCGAAGACGATAAAATTTATCTTAATAAAGATGGCTTAACACTACCTTGGTATTTTTATTTAACCAATAAGTTTAACACCAAATACATATGGTCAGACCTTGTTAGAGCAGAAATTTTAACCAATAATAACACCAACTTTCTATTGCTTGATTTTAAAGACAAACCGATTATCCAACTTAATTTGAGGTATTTTAAACAAGCTTCAATAAATGAACTTTTACTAGCTCTAGAAATTTGGGGGATCAATTGTAAAAGGTCTAATGAATTGATAGAATACCATGACCAACTGCAAAATAAAAATCTAGCTGACTTAAACTTTACCAAATTATGGCAGGACGAATTAGCCTATAGGTTTAACGCAACAAGCTTTATTCCGCTAGATCCTGGGCAAAAATTGCAAAACGAAACAATTAAAGTTATCCGACAATTAGCTTTTGGAGGTTTTAGCGCCATATATTTGGTACAAAAAGATAATAAGAATCTGTACATTTTAAAAGAGGCTGTTGTGCCTAATAATTGTGATTCTGAACAAATGCAAAAAGCAATAGGTTACTTAAACAAAGAATTTACTTTGCTTTCTAAAATCAGCCATCCATTTATAGCCAAAATATTTGATTATTTTGTTGAAAATAATCGCCATTATTTATTATTAGAATACGTAAACGGCCAAGATTTACGTCAGTACATCAAGCAAAACGGTCAATTAAACGAAATTATGGTCGTTGAAATTGGTACTATGCTTTCCAAAGTATTAATGTACCTGCACAATTTAGAACCACCTATTATTCATCGTGATATTACTCCTGACAATATAGTTTTAAAAGATAACAAAGAAATAATTTTAATTGATTTTGGTGCTGCTAACGAATTTCTAAGCACGGCAACTATGACTTTAGTAGGCAAACAAGCCTATATATCACCAGAACAATTCAGAGGGCACCCAACGCCTCAAACAGATTTATACGCTCTTGGCGGTACTCTCTATTTTTTACTGACTGGCTGCGACCCAGAACCATTAGCACAAAATTTAGTTAGTGAAAAAATCCCTAATATAAACCCAGAATTAAATGATCTTATAGCTAGACTAACTGAATTTGAAGAAAGTCAAAGAATTAAGTCGGCTAAAGATACTCTGGAAATATTGCATGGTATCAAAAAAAATATTTTAGCTTAACTATCTATTATGACGATTTTATAATAGATGGCAATATTTTACTTTTTGAAGTCTGTCAAGGCTGTACTTCCAGTTGAATATATCATGTTCTTCGTTTAATTTACATATATATCCCTCCAGCGGTTTACTTATTAGGCTTTGTCTAGTACTCAAATATGTCTTAATACCAAGCGAGTCATTCTGGAAAATCAAACCATAATTAATATTAAGCCAAGAAGCGTTTTTGGGAGAAATATTAATTTAAAAAGGCTAGTTGGTATCTATCAACAATTAGTCCGAACTCTGCTATCTGTTATTTTATTGACACATTAATCTTGACTGTGTTATATTAAATACATTGATTTCAATTTTTAAGCTATCTCATTAATTTTACAAGGAGATTGAAAAATGAAAAAAGTAATAATTTCAACTTTTTGTTTTTTCTTGTTTAATTTACTTCTAAGTAACAACTCTATTTTTGCTAAATCTATCAGTATTACCTGGAGTAAAGATTTTAATGAGACCATACAATTGGTTAAACATCAGCATAAATATGTTTTAGTTGATGTTTATGCGCCTACTTGATTGCAGTGCAAGAAATTAGACAGGTTTGTCTATAGCAATCCTAGTTTTATTAAATTTATAAAAAATAAATTTAAATGTGTAAAAGTTAACGCTGATGATAATAGTTATGGTCAAAAATTTGCTCATAAATATGGTGCAAGCGACACTCCAACAATCTTGGTTTTCAATAGCCAGGGCAAATTGATTGGTAAAATTCATGGGTATTTAGATGCAAGTCAATACATAGAAAAATTAGAAGCATTTTTAAAAAAATAATTGTTATTTTGAATGTTCTAGAAAACTTTTTTTAGTTTAGAGTACTTAAAATTTATTGTGTTGAATATAAAAAAATAGTTGTTAAATCAATAGTATGTGCCTAAAAAGCATTTTGATAAACTTAAAACTTATATTTACAAAAGATTTTTGTCCTGTTATAACGAATAAAGTTTTGGTACTATTGATTCATTAAACGACTTAAACAATTCTAGTGAATGGCACTAATTGAAATTTGGATTTCAAAGAATTTGTTATTAATTTGAACACTAAATATTATCAGATAAAATATTTTCCACAAAATATAGAAAAAGATTACTAGTCTTAAAATAATGTCAACAGGCTAACAGCTTGTTTAATATAAAAAAATTAAGCAGTGATTGGCTTCTTTTTATAATTGATAAGCCTATAGGGTATAATACTAGTGTAGAGCCCATTATATAGATACGTCGTCGTAAGGTCTTAATATGAAAATAGTCATTTTAGGTGCTGGTTTTGCAGGTCATACGGCAGCTTTGCACTTAGCCAAACTGGTTAAAAATAGCGCTGAAATAATTGTTATCTCGCCTAAAAACAGATTTACTTGGTTTCCTAGTTTAGTCTGGGTCGGTACTGACACGATGTCAGCCGACGATTGTATATTTGAACTAACTAAAGTTTACGAAAAACTAGGCGTAAAATATATCGCCGGGAAGGCAACCACAATCTGGCCGTATAAACAACTTGTAGATATTGAGTTAGACAATGGTAAGGTGGAATCTGTTCATTATGACTTTCTAATCAATGGCACTGGTCCTTACCTTAATTTTGAGGGCACGCCTGGTCTTGGTCCGGCCACGGGTAATTCATTCAGTATCTGTACGGTAGAACATTCGCTAGAAACTAGGTCTAATTATCTAAAAATTATACAGGCTCTTAAGCGTGGTCAAAAACAAACAATAGCTATTGGGGTTGGTCATCCGTTGGCAACTTGTGAAGGAGCAGCTTTTGAATATTTATTAAATATAGATTTTGATTTGCGTAAAAAAGGGGTAAGAGACCTAGTATCGCTAAATTGGCTATCTAACGAACCAGAAGTGGGCGATTTTGGCGTTGATGGTATTGAAACAAAGAAAAACGGTACGCTAATATCGGGTGCTAGTACTGTTCGCGCTTTACTCGATAAACACGATATAAAAATAATTCTACCAGCTGGCGTTACCAAAGTCGAACCTGGATTGATTCATTATGAAAAGGTGGGTGAAGACCCTTCTACCCTAAAATATGACTTTGCCATGCTCCTACCCCAGTTCCGTGGAATCCCGCTTAAATATTTAGCCGATGATGAAACCGATATTACCGCACAAATGACCCAATCTAATGGATTTATGACAGTAGATGCTGATTATACACCTAAAAAATATGAAAATTATCGCGGCAATGACTGGCCCGAATTCTACGTTTCGCCCCAATTCCCTAATATATTTGCCCCTGGGATAGCTTTTGCCCCACCCCATTCCTTATCTAAACCCAAACAGACCAATAATGGTCTAGTTATATTAGCCACTACTCCTCGCACGGGAATGGCGTCTGGCATTATGGGCAGAACTGTTGCACGCAATATCGCTTGTCAAATAACCGGTCAGAAATTTGAACACGGCGAGCGCCTGTCGCAAATGCCAGCTGCCTGTATTGCTTCTACTGGCAATGATTTATGGTCTGGTGGCGCTGTATCAATAGTTATGGCTCCAGTGGCACGAGATTATGAACGTTACCCTAAATATGGTCGTGATTTAAATATTAGCGAAGTAGAATATGGCCTGGCTGGAGCTTGGACAAAAAGATTATTGCATCATGTATTTATGTGGAAGTTACAAGCTAAACCTGGCTGGGAAATGATTCCTGAATAAGCAATTGGTCTAAAGAATTTTGAGGTGTTTTATATGTTGACGTTCTGGCAGAAATTTATCCCATATCAAATATATCGTTTTATAGTAATAAATTTAAAAATTTTACTTGTAGCTACTGGTATTTATAAATTGAAGTAAGTGACCCATCGTTTTGAGCTATTAAAATGGTAAAATTAATTTATAAATATTGTTATTTTAGCTTACTTACTAGATCGAGGTAGTATTTTGCCAGTTATGGCTTTAGAGACGCTGTTAGAAACGCTTTCGACCAATTCATCGCTTGAATTGGCGTCGTAGTATTTTCCACCTGAAGTTTCACTAATACAGTTTAACTGGTACCTGGCTCTGGGTTCACGTTTCAAATCAAGTCCAACAACGTCGATTTTGATTTTAATCCCCATCAAAGGTAAACTTCTGACAAAGCCACAAGGATTACCACCACAGGTTTCAGCCCCGTCGGTTATAACGATTAGCGTTTTAGTACCCGTAACTTCGCTAAAATCATCGGTAGCTGCTTGTTTTATGGCATATTCCAGCGGTGTCAAGCCATATGGGACAATTTGCCTAATTCTTTCGATAATAGACCGCCTATTACCCTGGCCAACAGGAACCAGTAATGCTGACGCTCTACAGTCTAAATTAGGGATATTGCTAAAAGACTGGCCAAAAACCCTTAGGCCTAGATTGACGTTAGCTGGGATTTTATTCATGGCGTCTTGAAGAACTTTTTTAGCCGCTTCCATCTTAGTGATACCACCGGCTAGTTTCTCTTTCATACTTAAAGATGCGTCTACAATAAAGAGAATATTTACGTCGCTAGACTCTTCCTTTAGCCCAGACTGAAGCGTAGTAGAGTCAGTACCAGTTTTTAGCATAGTTGAATCGGTTCCAGTTTTGAGCATAGTCGAGTCTGTGCCGGTTTTAAGCATAGTAGAATCTGTGCCAGATTTTAGCATAGTCGAGTCTGTGCCAGTTTTGAGCGTAGTCGAGTCTGTACCAGATTTTAGCGTAGTCGAGTCTGTGCCAGATTTTAGCATAGTCGAGTCTGTGCCAGTTTTGAGCGTAGTCGAGTCTGTACCAGATTTTAGCGTAGTCGAGTCTGTGCCAGTTTTGAGCGTAGTCGAGTCTGTACCAGATTTTAGCATAGTCGAGTCTGTGCCAGTTTTATGGGTATTTTTGTCTTGAGCGTTTATAGCCGGTGAAATTAAGCTAAATACAATCAGACCAAATAAAAATTTAATTTTTAACCGTTTACCCATTTAGTTAAACACTCCGTACTATCAATTGTTAGATTTTTCTACAATACCATTAACTTCTTCATTATCAGGCAATTTGGCAATAACCGTGCGCCGGCTAACACATATTAATTTAGCTGAATTATCTTGACGAGCCCATATAGAAACGTAATAAAGACCCTGTTTACCATGGTTGGACACCTGTATATTGCCCGAAAAAACCTGTCCTTCAACTTTAATACCACCGTGTAAAGGTATGTCTGACTGCTGTTTAGGCTCGCTAATAGTATTTGAACCAGACATCGCAATCAATGGAGCAACTAAGGCGACTGGCGGGATAAACATACCACCAGCTACAGCGGCTATCATACCAAGTGTTTTAAGCGTATTTACGGCTGTTTCATGGTGGGCCTGCGATTTATTGGCGTAGGCAACGTAATCTAAAGGCGGGAAATAGGTTGTAATATCATTGCTATT
>JAJYFO010000146.1 GCA_021785395.1 bacterium
ATGGGTTATAATACAGAGCGTTATTGAAAGACTCTTGGGCTAATTTTAATTCGTTTGTATTGTAATACAACTGCCCCATCAAGTACCAGTCAAAAGGTGTTGGTTTTTCTAATTTGTTAATTTCTAGCAATTCAAATTTGGCTTCTTCGTTAAGTCCTTGCATTAGCAAAGAATACGCTAGATATCGCCTTGCAAAAATGTCGTTAGGGTTTTTGTCAATCGCCTTGGTTAAAATTTCGTCACAGGCTTTGTAATTTTTTTCGTTGAGAAGTTTACAAGCTTCGATTACTTCTTGGTTAGGCTTATTCGTCTTGTTATTGGCAGAAGTAGGGTCTTTTTTCGTGTCTTGTGATGTTTTTAAGGCATCTTTTTTTAAGGCTTCGCTGGGTTTACCTTTGGAGTTCTTAGAATTGGCCGCTAAAATAAGTTCGTAAGAAGACTTGTCAGTTTCATTGGCTTTTACGTTGTGCATGCTTAGACTGGTTAAAATCGATAAACTAATTATTAAAGCTAGCTTTGGGTTATTGGAAAATTTAATTTTAGACAAGGTTTTGATCATATTAAAACAAATGCTCCTAAACATAATTATGTAATCATATCATTACCAAAATTAAAACCATAAAAATCAGTTTAAAATTTCTTAAACTTAAAAAATATTGGCGGCTGCTAGACGTTTATTTTTTTATAATTTTTGGTATGTAAGATATAGGGGCTTTAGTTTTGTTTCTTTAATATTTCCATGGACGAAAATGAAAACGATAGTAAGCTTAAGATCGCCATTATAGATGACCACGAAATCTGTAGGGTTGGCCTTAAAATTATACTCAACAATTATGAGGGTTTTGTCGTCGTGGCCGAAGCGGCTGACGGTGAGATGGCTATTAAGGTAATTGAGAAATCTAAACCCAATATTGTGCTGATGGACATAAGTTTACCTTATCTAGACGGTATAAGCGCCACGCGCAAGATTAAAGAGAAACACCCTGACATTAAGATTATCATGTTTACTTCGCGAGAGTCTGAGCAAGACTTATTTGCGGCCTTATCGGCCGGAGCTGATGGTTATTGCCGCAAGGAATCAGCTGGAGCGGTTATAATAAACGCTATAAAATCTGTAGCTGATGGAGCAGTCTGGCTTGACCCATTGGTGGCGAATTTGGTTTTAAGCGCTTATACTCATCAGCCTGAACCCGTGCGCCACAACGAACCAAACTTGCCTAAAGAAAAGTGTCGCGAAAACAGTTTGTCAGTACGAGAGCTTGAAGTTTTAAAGCTGGTTGTTGAAGGTTTAAGCAACCAAGAAATCGCTAATAAGTTATTTTTAAGCCTGGAAACAGTTAAAACGCATATGCGCAGAATTATGGATAAACTAGTGGTGTCTGATAGAACCCAGGCGGCCGTCAAGGCTATGCGTAACGGTCTGGTTTAGCTGATTTCAGGGAAAAGCCGAAGCCTAGTTTAATTGACGCATAGACTGAGCCGCAATAGCCTCCAGCCTCTCTATTCGTTTTGGGGTAGCCGGATGCGTCGACATTAAGTCTAATAACCAGTTGCCAGCTTGGGGTTTCATTATATATAGAGAGGACAGGGCTGAATTTGTGTTCAGAGGAATAGCTTGAACAGTCTGGTCAATTTTAGCCAAGGCTGACGCTAGAGCCATAGGATTCCCACAAAGCCTGGCACCACTAGCGTCGGCCTCGTATTCACGGCTGCGCGATATAGCCAGGTTGATAATACTGGCTGTTATAGGAGCCAGTATTATCATTATTAATAAGGCTATAGGGTGCTCATTGTCCCGTTGATTGCGGTCATAGCCCATGATATAGGGCAGAAAATTGGCAATATAAGAAATCACGCTGACCATAACGCAGGCAATAGTCGTAATTAATACGTCAAGATTTTTTACATGGCTCAATTCATGCGCCAAAACTGCCTCTAACTCTTCTTCGTCGAGTATGTCCAAAATACCTTGGGTAACAGCTACGGCAGCGTGGTGCGTGTCTCGACCGGTGGCAAAGGCGTTTGGCGATTGGGTTGGAATTAGATGAATGCTTGGCATGGGTAGATTGGCTTTTTGGGTTAATTGCCTTACGACCCTATAAATGTATGGGGCTTCATTTTCACTAATAGGAATAGCATGAGCCATTCTAAGCGCTATCGAGCTGGAAAACCAGTAACTGCCTATATTTGTGACCAGGGCAAAAAGCAAGGCTATTTCTAACCCTTGTTTACCACCGATAAACGCACCAATGCTAACCATTAAACTGGCTAAAATTCCCATGAATAGTATGGTTTTGATTGTATTCATGTTTGTCTACCGTCCTTGTATTTAAATATTTAAGAAACAACCTGTTGTCAAAGCACCTTATAAATGTCAGTGTTTAGTAATCAAAGACCCATAGAAAAACATAGGGCGTTATTTAAATTGGCGCATTTAAAGTAATCTACCAAGTAATAATGATGTAGTTTTAGCACAATTGTTCCGAAATAAATTATTTTATAATAATTTTAAGCTATAATTTTCGTCTATGAATTCTTTTATAGAAATTAAGATTATAGGTCTTTTGGTGCTTTTAATTTTGGCTTTGGTGGTTGCTGTTTCCGCCAAGTACTTTCGATTGCCGTACGTGGTCTCTTTAGTTTTGGTTGGCTTAAGCCTGGGAGCGTTTAGTAAAAACTTACCTATAAAACTAGAATACGACTATGTTACGCTATTCTGCTTGCCAGCTCTTATTTTTGATGCTGCCTGGAATATGAAAATAACCGATTTTTTTAAAAACATTAGGCCAATAATTGCCTTGGCTTTTTTGGGTGTGTTTATTACATTGATTTTTAGCGTTTTTATTCTGTATTTTTGCGCCAAAACTGCGCTTGAAGTAGCATTGTTGTTTGGCGCAATTATTGCTGCCACTGACCCTATTGCAGTTCTGGCCTTGTTCAAGAAAACGGCGATTAACCCAAACGTTATAACCGTTTTAGAAGGCGAAAGCCTCTTCAATGATGGAATTAGCGTAGTTGTTTATAGCGTAATATTATCGGCTATTTTGAATAATCGCTTTCACGACTTTAATTTTCTAAACCTTGCAATTAATTTTACCGCTGTCATTCTTGGCGGTGTTGCGATAGGCTTTAGCGTCGGTTATCTAGCCACTAGGTTAAAAATACTATTAAATGACCACCTTTTAGCCATTACGATGTCTATAGTTTTGGCTTATGGTTCGTTTGTAATAGCCGACTTACTTAAAGTTTCTACTATTATAGCCTCTATCGTTGCCTGTCTAACTTTTGCCAATTTTGGTGGTAAAAAAAACATGTCGCTTAGAACCCAGGCTGGTATCGATGGATTCTGGGAATTGGCGGCATTTTTAGTTAATTCTTTATTGTTTCTATTGATTGGTTTTCAGATCAATGTTCAATTGTTGCCGATGCACGCCAAGCCAATAATTTTTGGCATTTTAGCCATTCTTTTAGCACGTTTGGTATTGGTTTACGCCCTAGACTTTATCTACCAGGCCAAACAAAATAAATTGAGTTTAAGTGAAAAGCACCTGATTTTTTGGGCAGCCTTGCGTGGCGGTCTAAGTATGGTATTGGCCTTGAACATACCGGTAACTTTTACTTATCGCCGCGAAATTATTTTAATAACTTATGGTGTCGTATTATTTTCGTTGCTAGCTCCAGGCCTTAGCATGAAAGCTTTGGTCAAAAAGTTGAATTTAATTTAAAAAAATATAGCTAATGGCAAAATTGCATAAATCCATCTATTATCTTATTGGCGGATTGGTAACCAAAAAAATCTTTTATGTCGGAAGCTTTTGTGTAAGCTTTTAAGTCGGGTAATTTTATGGTGTAGTCAATTGTTTTAGCTGACTTGGTTATGATATATTTTTCTTGATTAGCGTTTTGATTGAAAAGAGTCATTTCCAGAACGACGTTTTTTAAATTGGGGGTATACGTTATTTTGTTTAGAAGCGAAAGGCAGAATGGGTTTAAATTGGGAAAATGGCCCAAAATTAAGTCGCCGACTTTGTTTTTTTCTTTTTTATTAGCCGGATTATACTTAAAGTAGTAAGTTGACTTACCGTTCTTGGTACCATGTAAAATCCAATATTGGGGCTGATTTATCAAATTGCCGTTGTCAAAGGTTAGATTTAATAGTTGACAACCTTGGGGTTTAGGAATATGGTCTATGTCCGTTACAAAATATTTTTTCTGTTTAGTATTTATGTAATAAATGTTCGGGTTTGGCGGCAAATAAAAGATTTGTACATTTTGCCTGTAGTTATCGATTAGTAAACCCTTATCGTTTAGATAAACGTTGCGATCCCCGCTAGTTTTTGCAACCTGGCCGAGCACCAAAGTTGGCCTGGCTATAGCCATAGCCTGGCAGCTAAAAATGGCCGTCAAAATAATAATGAGTTGGTATCTTAAAGTGATTATTGTCATTTGAATTGGGCTGAAAAATAAATTAGCATTGTTTTGAGGGTATCAACTATAGACCAATATTTTATTTTTTTGCTCGATCGTTTTGTCAAGTTGTTAAAAAAATTTATATTAAATCCTAAGAGATCCTAAAAATATCGCTGGAAAACTTCTGTTTCGGATAAGATCTATTCGTTGATAAGATTAAATCGTAGAGGTTGTACATCATGGTTGTAAAAGAAAGTTTTAGGGTTGAAAAAGATTCTATGGGAGAAATGCAGGTTCCTGACTGGGCTTTATATGGTGCCAGCACGCAACGAGCTGTCTTGAATTTCCCTATTTCCAGTTTGCGTTTTCCCAGGGTATTTATCAAGGCCATTGGGCTTATAAAATCCACCTGTGCCAAAGTAAATATGGATACCCAAAAACTTGACGCAAAAATAGGCAAAGCTATTGTCGACGCCTGCCAGGAAGTAATCGACGGCAAGCACGACGACCACTTTGTCGTAGACATATTTCAAACAGGGTCTGGTACTTCGACTAATATGAACGCTAACGAGGTCATCGCCAACCGAGCTAATGAAATTTTGGGCGGTAAACGCGGCCAACGCAGTCTTGTTCATCCTAATGACCACGTAAACATGGGCACTTCGTCCAACGATGTTATTCCAACAGCCATTCACCTAGCTTGTCTTATGGAAATTGTAGACGAATTAGAGCCGGCTTTACAAAATATAGAAAAGACTTTTAGCGCTAAGGCCAATGAATTTAAAAATATAATCAAAACTGGTCGAACCCATTTACAAGACGCGACACCGATTTTATTGGGTCAGGAATTTCAAGGGTATCAGGGCATGGCCGCCAGAGCCCTAGAAAGGCTAGAATTCGCCAAGTCAAGGCTGTCGCAGGTAGCTCTAGGCGGTACAGCCGTTGGTACGGGCATAAATACCGGTCCTGAATTTGCTGGCCTAGTGCTTAAAGCCATTTCGTCTAAACTTGGCTATAAGGTGGCCGAAACGACTAATCATTTCCAAGCCCAAAGTACTATCGATGAAGTAGTCGAAACGTCTGGTGTCTTAAAAACTATCGCCTGTAGCATGATGAAAATAGCCAACGATATAAGATGGCTAGGTTGTGGTCCGAGAGCCGGTTTTAGCGAAATAGCCCTGCCAGAGGTCCAACCGGGTAGTTCGATAATGCCTGGAAAAGTTAACCCGGTTATAGCCGAATCGTTGACGATGATATGCGCCCAGGTTATTGGCAGTGATATGACCGTTGCCATAGCCGGTCAAAGTGGCAATTTTGAATTGAATGTCATGATGCCTGTTGCCGCCTATAATTTATTGCAATCAATCACGTTATTAGCTAGGGGTATCGCTAATTTCGACCGTCAATGCGTTAGTGGTATCAAGGCGACTAAAAATGGACCAGCTATGGTAGAAAAGGGGTTAAGCTTATGTACGGCTTTGGCTCCGGTAATCGGTTATGATAAAGCTGCTAAAATAGCCCATATCGCCTTTGAAGAAGATAAGACGATCATGGAAGTGGCTTTGCAAGAAACTGACTTAGGCCAAGCTGAATTGGCTAAATTACTTGACCCATTTAAAATGGCTGTACGTTAAGATTAACTTGCCGATTAGCATTAAATTAATTGGGGACAATAGTTTTGTATCGTCTAATGTATAATCGATTTTAAAGCTTGCTGGCGTCGTCGATAATAAATTCGCAAGCTTCGTATAGCGATTCGGCTAGAAAGTCTGGGTTAGTTTCGTTATCTTTAGACCATTGTAGCGTTTCTTGGCCGTATCCGGTTTTAACAAGTATTGACTTGATATTTAAAGGGTTTTTATTTAGAACCTTTAATTTAGCCTGCCAGGCTTTAGCCAGTTCAATATCGCACGGTTTGTCACCAACAATATAGCAGTGTCGCGGATTATGGTCGGTAAAAACTTTATAAGCTTGTTCTAACATGCCTACTTTGGGTTTACGGCAGTCGCAGTCTAAATTGTAGGCGGAGTTTGTGGCATTAACTAGGTGTGGGCAGAATAAATAGAGGTCTAAATGGGCTTTATCGGCCGACAATAATAGTTTTAACTTTTCGTGCAAAGCATAAATATGTTCAATAGGGTAGTAATTACGGGCTGCTCCGGTTTGATTGGAAGTTAGGACTGTTGTTATATTATTATTATTGAGAAGTTTTATGGCTTGGCCAGCTCTAGTAATTAATTCAAAATTGTCAAGGTTTTTGATGTATCCTTTTTCGACATTAATGGTTCCATCGCGGTCCAAAAACACTATAGGTTTTGAATTTATATTATTCATTAAATAACTTTTACTTCTATAAGGGCTAAACCTATATATAATTATAATTGTTTTGCCAGTGTACATCAATTCAATAGACTTAGAATGAAACTTCAGGATCCTAACGCATCTATTCGACTCAATCAAGACGGCCTAAAAAAGTTTTTAGGTGACCTGGAGTGCGAAATTATGGAAATCGTCTGGCAGCGTGGAGGACCTTACGTTACCGTAAGAGAAGTTTACGACGTCGTCAAGTTGCGCCGAAACATTGCTTATACAACTGTTATGA
>JAJYFO010000147.1 GCA_021785395.1 bacterium
TTAATTTCATCGATTATAGACTCAATAGATAAATCGTTTTTAAGGCATACTTCGCCTAAAGTCTTTTTCCCGCCGCAACAGTAGTCTATATCGTGTTTATTAAATACCTGGGTCGATTGTGGATAAATAGAGACTATATCACCGCAAGACATTCCTTCTAGGTTTAGGTTGCGTGGTGATTCTTGCGAATACTTAACACAAGTGCAACTTATAAACATATCTCTATTGCTTTTGCAATTAGGACAAACAAAGTCTGGTGGCAATAAGTTTATTTTTTCTTCTTTAGTGTCGTATTCAATTTCCTCGATATAATCGCAGGCGCTGCATACGTATTTTTGTGAATTTTTCATATAGTCCTCCTTGTTTTGCGACAAATTATACTTTTGTAATTTGTCTTAATTAATTGGCTTTAATACTTGGTCTTAAGTTGAAACAACCTTTTAAAATCACGTACACTAAAGGTAGTACGCCGCCTAAAACAAACGTTAAATCACCAATAACCCTAAGCCACGTCAACGTTTGATAGAGTAGGCTATGTGTAAACTCGTAGGACCTGGCGTACCAGAATCCTTTAGTGAAACTGGCGTACATCTGGTCAAGACCAGCTGGGAAAATATTTAGCACCAGCATCAACAGTAATCCGATATTTAGGCACCAGAACGAAATTCCTATGAGTTTATTGTCAAAAGCGTCTTCTTTAATTAAATAACGAGTACTAAATAATATCGCCGCTATCGCCAGCATTCCATAAACACCCATTAAAGCAGCGTGCCCATGGTTAGACGTTAGATACGTCGCGTGTTCGTAGTAGCTGACTATAGGTGTATTGATTAAAAAGCCAAATACGCCAGCACCCAAGAAATTCCAGAAGCCGACGGCAATTAAAAATAGCATCGCCCAGTAATGCGAGAAGTTTTTGATCGAGCCGTTAACTTTGGCTAATTCGATAAATTTCCAGGCTTCTACGGTCAATAAGGTCAACGGGACAACTTCTAGAGCCGAAATCATCGACCCTAAAGCCATGTTTATGGCAGGTTGAGCCGTCCAGTAATAATGGTGGCCGATGCCGACGATACCACTGCCTAAATATAGAATAATATCGACGTAAATAACCGTAAGGGCTGATTTTTCTGATACCATTTTTAGGCTACAGAAGAAATAGGCTACGACAATCGTCGTGTATAGCTCAAAAATCCCTTCTACCCATAAATGGACTACCCACCAGCGCCAGAAATCGGCAACGGCAAAATTGGTTGTCGGGTTGTACATTAAGCCAAAACTGTAAAAAATAGGTATCGCAAAAACACCGTATAATAGCATGTAAGGCAGGCTACCGTGGTCGTTGTGTTTTAAAAGTGGCTTTATGCTTCTAAATATAATAATAGCCCAGATTACCATTCCAACTGTCAGTAAAATCTGCCATAATCTGCCTAGTTCTAAGTATTCCCAGCCTTGGTGGCCAAGTAAAAACCATAGGCTGCCTAGCATGTTTTTAATTCCCAGCCATTCGCCAACTATGCTACCAACGGCTACAATGACGATAGCTATAAATAATATATTGACTAAAAGTTTTTGGTATTTGGGCTCGTGTTTAGACAATAATGGAGCGATAAACATGCCACCAGCCAGCCAGGCTGTGGCGATCCAGAAAATGGACAACTGTAAATGCCAGCTTCTGGTTATAGAATACGGTAGGATGCTGCGGATGTCAAAACCATAAAACCCTGTGGCTTCTACTATATAATGGGCAGTCACGACGCCAAAGGTTACCTGGAATAAAAACAGCAGAATCGTTACGACAAAATAAGGGTATAGAGCTCTTTGTGAGGGAAACGGTTTGAAATCTTTGACGTTATTGTCGATTTGCGTTGTACTCGAGTCTTTTGCCCAGCCAAGCTCTGGATAAGCGTTCATTAAAAATTGGGTAAGTCCGATGCCGCCAATTAGCATGATAAAACTCATCGCTGACCAGAAAAAAATTGGCCAATGCGGTTTATTCCCGACCAATATTTCATTGGGCCAATTATTGGTATAAGTGTAGTCTTTACCCGGGCGGTTAGTTGAACAGACCCAGGCCGCCCAGGCGAAAAAACGCGTCAATTGAATTCTATCTTGGCTGTTAGCGATGTAGTTCAAAGGTAAAGGTAATTTTTTAGGCTGGCTAAATTCAGTATCGTAATGGTTTAGCAATTGGCCAAAAGCCATACTTTGGATGGGGTTGAAAGTTAGAGTTTTATGGCTTGGGTCGTAGGCGTTATTCTTAAAACTGCTGGTTAAAATAGACTTTATTTCTTCTTGCGACTGGTTGTTTAATTTGTCGTAATTTAACTGGTATTTTAAATTGCTCAAGTAGTCAAGCCCTATAATGGCTTCTCGGTGCAAGTAGTCGGCTGAAAAATCGGGACCGTTATACGCACCATGACCAAATATGGACCCAACGTCCATAAGCCCGTATTTTTGAAATACGGCTTGCCCGGCTAAAATGTCAGACCCCGTAAACAGCACCTGGTTTGAACTGCTACAGACTCTATCGGGTATCGGTGGGGCCTGGTTTGTCGTTTCGTGACCCATGAATATGAGGGTCGAAAAACCTATTATAAGGACGATTAATACCGATAATTTCCAGCGCCAGGACATCTTGCTTTCTTCTGATTTAATTGATGAACCGGGGTTCTTAGTTATGGTTGACATAGTGCTTTCCTTGAATAGTTGATATGCGGAGTTCTATAGTTATAGACATTTATGTCCACATATCTATTTTAGCAGTTCATAAATATTTGGTCTATATTTTTTTTAAACTATGACAAATAATTTACACAATAAATAATTTACATTTGGCCTCAAAAAAACTCAAATTGCTGCCTATGCAGGTCATTGGTTATTTTTTTACTTAGTCGGTGGCTAAATTTAAGTTTTAATAATCGCAATAAGTTTTTATGCTCGCCATGTTGCTAGACGAGGGTGCAATGGCCAATTTTGACAACATCCAAAATTGGCCATTGGTATTTTAATCGGATAAACCGTTTGCCTATGAATACCTTTTACGATATAAGGGATCACTAACAGTGTATAGTGATTTGGATTGCTTTAACAATATATGGTCTGGAAAGTCTTACTTGGTTCTGATCGACACCATTAAAGTCGGTCGTGGGTCACTCCATTTTTGGCTTGACCCGCAAGAACTTGTATCGGTGTTCTGTCAAAAAAACAGTAATTATTAACTTTAATATTTATCGATTTAGGTTTGTCGGCAAGACTCGTTTCGGCAAAACAGTTTGCTTTGGCTCTGTCGATAATTAAGTTGGGTGGTATATTTATTTGCAATTCGTTTTAATGCGTTGATAAATAATCCAAAATGACTGTTTTTATCAATTTAAAATTAAATTATAAAAAATGGTCCAAATCGATTTATCTAACTAAATATCGGTAATAAAAAATCCGTTAAAGACAGCTAGTCAAATAACTTTTACCGGTCAACGTCTCAATTTTTATTTTTTTTCTTCATGCTTAACGGCTTCTATCCGCATTGCCTCGCTAGCTGTATTTAATCCTAGCAACCCTGCGCCAAGCTCTAATATAACGGGATCGCTTAAAGACGATAAAGCACCTGCTCCAGCCGTTGCGCCTAATTCACCCAAAGCCGGAAGTTCTGTAGCTACTGCTGCGATAGCGCCACCGGCAGCAACTATTCCAGCTAATTCGGCTCCCCCAAGCATTAATCCAGAGGCTAGTAAATATTTATTCTGGTCGACGGCTTTGCCTAAATGTTTAATATCAGCTTTTAAATTTGGGCTAAAAAATTCGTGAGAAATATATGATTCTTCTGACTTGACGTTATGACCGGGTACTGTTGTTATAATTTTTTCAACCGATTGCACTGGTTTAGTTGCGTTTAAATCTTTTATAGTGGTATTATACAGTGTTCTTATTTCTTTGCTTAAGGAACTTTTTGGGGTAGGTTTTTCAACTGGTTGAACGTTTTTTTCGGACTCACTAATTTTTAACATGGCTATATTCTCCTTAAAAAAATAATTAATTCTATGCTAGTAATTTTGGATAGATTAATTTAACTTTTACTAAATCAATCTATACTTTGGAATAAAATTGTTGACAAAAAAATTGGTTATTTAATAGGGTCAAGATTCATTATTAAAGATGAAAATTTATTAAGTAAATAAAATTAATTTTTTAGTTAAATTCGAAATTTACGCCGGTTAATTCTTGCGATAGTAGCCATAAGTTTTTGGCCAATTTAACGTCGTAAGCTTTACTTTTAGCCTTAACTAATTTCGGCAACCCACGAACTTCACCGATACCGTCTGGTCCATAGTAACAGCCGCCAGCTACCGATTTATCGGTAGCTGCCCAAATCGTCGGTAACGCCCCAGCGTAGTCTGACTGGGCGAATATGCCTGTCATAGCCGTCATAAATTGGCCGATTAAGGTCATTTGTCCGTCAACTTGGACACCGGTTGAAATAATATTGGTTTTAGAAACGCCCGGATGGCAGGCAACGCTTATTGGACTGAGTTTATTTTCCTTAAGCAGTCTATCTAGTTCAAACGCGAATAATAAATTGGCCAATTTGGTCTGGGCGTAGGCCTGCCAGGGGGAATAATGTTTTTCACCTTGCAAGTCTTTTAAATTTATTTGACCGCGGCCATGCGCTAAACTCGATACGGTAACTACACGGCTAGAATCGGTTTTTAATAAATGGCTTAAAAGTAGGCCTGTTAAAGCATAATGCCCCAAATGGTTGGTCGCAAACTGGATTTCCCAGCCTTGATTATTTAATGTACGCTTAGGTATGGCCATAATTCCAGCGTTGTTTATCAAAATGTCTAGTTTGGAGAATTTATCAGTAAAATCTTTGACAAAGTCTCTAACCGAGCTTAAATCGCTTAAATCTAGTGACATTAAATGTAAATTATCGCCTTTTATATTTTCTTGCATGCGTTTCAATGCGTCATTGCCCTTATCTAAATTTCTGCAAGCTAAAATTACAGTGGCGTGCGCTTTGCCCAATTCGCAAGCAGTGTGGTAGCCAATTCCGCTGTTGGCACCGGTTACGATAACTGTTTTGTCGGTTAGGTCCGGTAAGCTTAAACTAAAGTCTTGTGACATTGACAACGTTTCTCCACTGTGATTAGGCCTGATTACTAGTAGCTGCCAACGCTAAGCAAGAAATTAATCTAGTTGACAATGACGTTAATTATAAGCCATAACCGATAAAATTTAAGGTTTACGGGTATGTAATTAATATATATTAGTAATTGAATAATATTTATGGACAACATTTCAAAGCCTATAGAATCATCAAAAAAAACAAGCAATACTCCAAAAGGCTTAGAATCGCCGGTTAAAAAAACAGATAATAGCCTCAAAGGTCTAGAATCGCTGGCTAAAAAATCAAGTAATAGCCCAAAAGACCTAGAATCGCCGGTTAAAAAAGTAGCTCAGCCTGGCTTGTTATCTCAATTTAGCGATAGCTTATTATACAGTGCTGTCCAGTCTCCTATCGACGCTTTAAGCCAGTTAGTCGACAAAACCGTCAACACTCATTTAGAAAGTAAATTGCAGTTTGTCAAGCCGCAAGCCCCGGCTAAATTTAATACTTTAAATTGGTACGTGCAAGAGGCCGGGTCTTCTTTGGGCATGCTAGTTCCGCTTATGGCCACGTCGGGCCTTGTAAAATGGGCGATGCCTAGTGAATTGCTCCCAAGTCTAGCCGCCGAATCTCTAGCTAACCAGTCGGCTGCTAGCGATTTTTTGGCCACAAGCGACATGGCCGCCAATAAAATGGCCCAAAATATAGCTGACTCTAAGTTCTTGACCCCTACTTTAGATAATGCGCCAGCTATTAAATTTAGTCAGGAAACTGACAGTTTAACGGCTAAGTCGCTCTCGATAAGCCCTTTAAACGTTAGGTCGGCTTTAGGCCTAAGTACACTTGAATCGGCTGTTACCGGAGCTGGATACGGATTTTTCCTAACCCCTGGCCAAGATAATAGCCAAAGTTATCAGGGATTTATAGCTTCGAGGCTAGACAATTCTATTTCACAAGGCCTTATGTTTTCAGCCATGACAGCCTCTAGTTTAGGTTTAAAGTCTTTGGCCGGTGAGCCAGGACTGGAAAAAAATGTCATAGGCCAGGTATTGAACAATAATATGGCCAACTCGGTTATTGCCTCGGTTCCTGGCAGTATTTTAGGGACTGAGACTAGTTCTTATTTTAATACTGGTAAATTAGCCAGTACCGACACTTTACTGCAAGGGGCTTACACTATGTCGCTAGTAAGCCTTGGCTTTGGTGGTTTAAACGAAGTACAAAGTCGAATTGGCGATTTAATCAAGGCCAAAGGCGCTAATTCGGGTATTGGACAATCTGGCGAGCTTTACCCTGCCGCTGCCAGGCCGCCAATTTATCCGATTAATGAGAGGTTTTTGGCTAGTGTTTTTCAACCTGAGGCTAACAGCGCTGAATTCGTTCCCAAAGCCAGGATCTTAATAAATGGGCTCGTACCAGGCGACCATTTATTAGACGACCAAGTCCAGATTAATAATTTGCAGGCACAGTCTATGCTTGATTTAAATGATGGCAAACTTATTTTTACCAATAAGTTTAAAGAACCCGTATTTATAATACCAGACAGACTTGATTCGAAGCTTAAAATAATTATTAACCCTAATCGCAGTATTGAGATATCGCCGCATAGCGATTTGCGCCTGGGCAGCGAAGATGGACCCAAGTTAGAAATATTCCAAAGCCATGAAACGACTATTCCGGAAGTCTTTTTCCAAGGCCGTCCGATTGAGTTAAAAGACGGTAGTGCTAATATCGGTAGGCGAAACTTTAATAGTGTAAATCCTGATTTACTAGAATTGCTTTTAGACAATGAGCACGGTAAAATAAGCTACGATCCAACTTATAAAAATTTTATTTACACCGATACGTCTACCAATGGTAGTTTCATCAAAGA
>JAJYFO010000148.1 GCA_021785395.1 bacterium
TACGTACCACCATCTTCGTACCCGAGATACCCCTGGCCTCCGCCGGAATATCCTGTTCCCGCTACATGATATGTTCCATATTGATCATAATATAGTTCCAAGGCTGTCTGAATACTTTGTAAGTCTGTAGTCCTTTTCGCGTCCCTTCCTTTTTTCCGCGCGGACATTATCGGAGCTGCGATAACAGTCGAAAGCAAACCGATAATTGCGATTACCACGAGCAGTTCGATAAGAGTAAAACCTTTACTTCTGTGGGTAAAAATCATTTGAGTATCATTCAGGCTTCCCGACAACCCAATCAAACTCACCCTGCCAGTTCCTAGTAGGACAGCTCCATCCGGGGCTATTTGGGTATGGCCGACTACTCGATTCCATGTCACGAACTCCCAAAACATAAAAGGGAGCAGTACAACCCATATAGTTTGCCGGATAGCGATAATATGCATAGTTCCCACAATTATCATTGATGGTAGGATCTATCATATTGGATGCTAAGAATCCTCTTGAGACAAGGGGTGTTATAAAAGTGCCATTCCCTGATGAATCCCATCCACCGCATCCAGCAAAATCAGAATCTGGATACCTGCCATACTGATCATAATAATATTCAAAATTATATTTCATATTTGTCTAAAATTGATCTGTTGATATTAGATGGTTTCGCTTCAATTCCTTTTTCGAAAATTGCCGCAGATTATTTATTTCAAATTATTGAAAATCGATATGAAAAAAAATCAACAATAGTATCAACAAATGTGGCGCTTGACCAATGGGTAAGTACATTTAATTTTTCTTCGCCAATTACTAATTTGTTAGATCATTTAATTCATCACTGTCATATTATTAATATGAATGAAGAAAGTTTTAGAGTTAAACAACAATTACGAAAATTAAAAACTACTTGCTGAATATTTTATATTAGCACTTGACGTCGCTACGCACTTCTTTTTATATAAGGCGACGACTCGTTAGACGGCATAAACACAAAAGTTGAGCGTCGTCGCCTTATTGTTAATTTTAGCGTAGCCGTCAAGTGGGCTAGTTGCGCCCCGCTGCACTGCGTTTGCGGCACCCTGCCTTTAAGTGTAGCCTGCGGCATAAACGGTTTCCCTCCCAAGCTAAAGCTTGGGTCCCTCCCATTTATTCCTCGGCCAATTATATAATCTAAAGGCTCAAAGCTCACTCCGGCATAGATTAAATGAACCTAGTCAAAATTCAAGTTTGGTGTAAGCCTAATTAAAGCACGTAAATTATTAAATCGTTTTAATAAAAGTGGTATACTATTACTTTGCCAAATGGCCTAAATTTAATTTGCCAAAAACAGAGAGATTTATGAATCGTTGGAAAAATTAAAAGAGGCTGAAAAAATACTTCCCAATAACCCACTCATTCACTATTACATAGGTTATATTGCCTGTGCTAACGGCGAGTTGGATAATGGGGAAGTGGAATATAGGCTGGCTTTAATGTACGACCCGAAAATGGCCAAGGCTCATTATGAGCTCGGTAAATTGAGGTATTTACGTGGTGACCCCGATAGATGTCTTAGCGAAATGTTCGAAGTAGAAAAAATTAACCCAAGTTATACCGAATTAAAAAAATACCCTAACGTAGATTTGATCAAAATTAAACAATACGAAGCCAAAGCTTACGAATTGACCGACGATTTGTTAAACGCTATTGAAGCCTATAAAAGCGTTCAGGCCATGCGTAAAAACGATAAAGAGTTGGCTAAACACATAACTAAAATCGATAAAGAACTAAGAACCCAGGCGCACAGCCATAAAAAAGAAGCGTACGACATTAAAGGGTCGGTTGAAGCTTTGCAAAAAGGTCTAAAAGCTACTGATAATAATCATTTGACCGATGCCCAAAGCGATTTTGCCAGGGCGCTAGAATTATGGCCGTTAAATTTTAGAGCCAAACAGCAACTTGGCTTTATCGAAGAAATCAACCAGCATTTAGACCTGGCTTTATCTACATACGATAAAGTTATTGAAATGAAACCTGACTATGACGGATTATATTACAATAAAGGCTATATTTTGGAAAAGCAAAATTTATTGGCTGAAGCCGGTCTTGAATACCAAAAATTTCATGAATTGGCTCATAAATATCCTTACGACCCTAAACATGTGGTATCGTTGCAGCAAGAAGACGCAAGGATTCGAGCCAGAGCTCAGCAGTTAAAAGAACGCGGGTATTAAATTATGGTATCAGTAATTATTTGGGTATTTAAAAAAAAATTGGCCAGAAATTTTTCTGTTTCTGACCAATTTAACTAGATAAATTTTTAAATTTTTTAACCAAGAGTTTTATTTTTAAATTTACAATACTGTAATATAAAGACTCTGGATAAAAAGACGAAACTAATTAAAAAAAATATAGCCCAGCCTTTTAATGATGTTGGGTCGTCGTTAACTATGTCAACGCCAAAAAGTGTGGCTACCCAGTTAGCCAGTGTAATTGATACGTATAAATTGGCTAATACAAACAGAGCCGACCCGATAATAAATTGATTTTCAGACTCTAGCATAAAGCTAAAATAGCTACTTAGAAAATTAGTGTTGTTAAATGTGTCTTTTGCTGAATACTTAGCTGAATATTTATCTTTTTGTTCTTTAACAATGCTTGGCTGGTCGCTTTTTCCGTAGGTCTTGTTACCTATAGTAGCATCGAATTTAAAGTCGTTATGGCGAAGATTTTGATGAGACTTCATAAGTGGCTTTGGACTTTTAGCAGCGCATTCACTCGGATTAGATTCATTTTTTGTAGGTATTTCACTAGGCTTATTAATTTTAAATAAAGGTAGTTGTTTGAATTTGTTCCAGTATTCTTTTAAAATATCCCTGGCACAATTTATTCTTTTTAATTTTTCGGTGATAACTATTTTTTCAGCTTCATTGGCACATTTATCCGGGTGTAAATGAGAAACCAGTTGTCGCCAGTTTTTGTTTAAATTAGTTAAAGTTGAAGATTGATTTAAATTCAATATTGAATAACAGTCTTCGTAGCTTAATTTTTTATTCATTTTTCTAACTCCAATTAATCTTGTTAATTTGGAGACTACAGACGCTAATAAAATAAACTTGTTCCGGTTGAAAAAATATTTACTTATGAAAACGCTAAAATAAAGGGAATAGTAAGGCAACTTTGTACAGTTTGATAAAATTTATAGTTTTAATCTTTTGTAAATACTAAAAAGTCAGTCTTTGGAAATCACAACTTTGCCAAAATGTTGTCCTTGTTCAAAATATTCGTAAGCTTTGGGTACATTATTAAAATTAAATAATTTATCGTCTATAACCGGAATGACGTTATTTAATTCGATAGCCTTATTCATGCGCTCAAACATCTGCTTGTGACCGACAAAAATACCTTGAATTTTTATAGCTTTCATTAAAACGCTTATAGGATTAAAACTACCAATACCAGCCAGAACTCCTATTAAACTTATTGTGCCATTAAGCTTGGTTACTTTAACCGATTTTTCTAAAGTGTTGGCTCCGCCAAGTTCAATTACATGGTCGACGCCTATGCCATTGGTAATTTCTAGAACGTCATCGTCCCATTTTGGGTTGGTTTTATAGTTTAAGCAATGTGTCGCTCCTAGTCTTTTCAAATCATCAAACCTTTCTTCTTTAGATGATACCACAATGGATTTGACTGAACATAATTTAGCAAACGCAATGCTAAATAACGAAACCCCACCAGACCCAAATGTAAGTATGGTATCACCAGGTTTACATTTATTATATTCTAATAATGCCGACCAGGCTGTTAAAGCAGCGCATGGTAAAGTTGCCCCTTGAACGGCGCTCAAGTTAGACGGTAATTTCACAAGACCTGTTTCTTCAAATTTTAGTTTTTGAGCCAAAACCCCATTTATAGCTCCACCTAATGCGTTCTGAACGTGCTCTTTAAGCAACGGTCCGCTTGTATAGTTGGGCATAAAATTTGGGCAGACTAAATCGCCCAGTTTAAAGTTTTTAACCTGGCTACCAATTTCTATAACTTTACCGCAAACGTCAGATAATGGTATAATTGGCAATTTTAATTTGGGGTTATATATACCTTTAATCATCATTAAATCTCGGTAATTTAACGACCAAGCGCAACTTTCGATCAATACTTCGTTGTCTTTTAATTTGGCCAATTCGTAATTGCCTTTGTGTAAGCCATCAAAGCCAAATTTAGTAATCTCATAACAAGGGTTAGTAAGCATAGGTTTTTAGCCGCGTTTGATTTCCCAAAAATCAGCGCCTAAAATATCGTAGGGTAATCTGTGCTCATCAGGCTTTTCGCTGTCAAAGCATTGGTTTACAAAATAAATCATGCTACTGGTAGTTGGCCATAAATTTGCTAGCCCATGCGCTACTCCGCGTGGAATATAGAGTAATTGTGCTTTACCGGCTCCCATAATAAAACGCATAGAATTTTTGTAAGTTGGTGAGTCTTTTCTAGCGTCAAATAGACCAATTAATAATCTGTCGCTGGGTAAGACAAACCAGACGTCTTCTTGATTAAAGTGTAAATGAAATGCTTTAATTGTGTTTGGCATCATTTGTGAGTAACTGCTTTGTTTTACTTTAAATTCTGGAAATAGCATTAGATTTCCGTTGTCGTTGAGCCGAACTAATTCAGCAAAGCAGCCACCATCATCGACAAATAAGTTATTGTTGATAATCTGCACACCTTCAATCGTCGGTTTGCGAGTGTAATCCTGAACGGATAAGTTTTTTTTGTAATCTTCACCGATAGATTCTTTGCTTAAAACTTGCATTGTATTACTCCTTGTTTTAATAATTATGCTTTTTGTAGTTTCTGATTTGTGACTTTTCTAAGTTCCATATAAATTTTTAGCGATTCTTTCCAGTTTGGCATTTCCCGGTTAATTGTATAGTTTAATGTGGATTTATCGAGTACTGAATATTTGGGTCTGGTAGCTGGTCTTGGGAAATCTCGAGTAGCTATGGGTGTCACTTCGACGTTTAAGTCTTTAACTATTTCTTTGGCAAAATCGTACCAACTGGCTACACCTTCGTCGCTGGCGTGATAAATACCATAGCGCTTGGTTTCGATCAAATCGGCTAAAGCCTCTGACAGGCTTAAAGTACAAGTAGGGCTGCCAAACTGGTCGCTGACAACGCGAAGTGGCTTGCCTTCGATGGCCATATTGTATATGGTATCAACAAAGTTTTTTCCGTTTGGACCATAAAGCCAGCTTGTCCTCACGATATAATAGTTATTTAAGTGCCTGTCAATAGCTATTTCGCCAGCCAATTTAGATTTGCCATAGACCGATAATGGATTAGTATCATCGTAGATAGAATAGGGCAAGCCTTTTTCACCGTCGAATACGTAGTCGGTACTTATATAAACCATTGGGATATTTATAGACGCGCAGCTAACAGCAATATTTTCGGTGGCGTAGCCATTAATAAAATAGGCCAGGTTAATTTCTGTTTCGGCTTGGTCAACCTTTGTATAGGCGGCACAATGAATTACTAAATCTGGCTTTTCGTTTTCTAATGTATATTTTACTAACGTGTAATTAGTACAGTCTAAATGCTCTTTGCTAAATTCTATAACTTCGTGTTTGCGCGAATCAAGGCATGGTACCAGAGCTTGTCCTAACATTCCGCCAGCTCCAGTTACAATAATTTTCATAAAATCTTAACCTCTATTAGAATAATTTATTTGGCCAGGGCTTTTGTAGTTGGGAAATTGCTTAAAACGGCTAATAAGTCGAGGCTGCCGTTTTCATCGCTTTTGCTCGAGTGTAAATTAACGGCTTCTAGCCATTTTTCATTGGCGCAGTACCATTTAATCGTTTCTTTGATACCTATATCAAAAGTATATTTGGGAGACCAGCCTAAAGTTTTATTAATTTTGCTCGAATCGATTGCGTAGCGCCGGTCGTGGCCAAGCCTGTCTGGTACGTATTTAATCAAAGATTCAGGTTTACCTAATTCTTTTAAAATCAGTTTGGTTATTTCTATATTTGGGTATTCATTATTACCACCAATATTGTAAATTTCACCAGGCTGACCCTTGTGAAGTACCGTGTTAATAGCGCTGCAATGGTCTTCAACGAAGAGCCAGTCGCGTATATTCATACCATCGCCGTAAACTGGAACTTGAATGTCTTGAAGTATATTATGGATAAATAATGGTATTAATTTTTCGGGATGCTGGTATGGACCATAATTATTTGAGCATCTGGTTATGAGAACCGGTAATTCATAGGTGTGGTAATAAGCGCGACAAAGCATGTCGGCTGAGGCTTTGCTGGCCGAATAGGGGCTGTTGGGTGATAGTGGCGTTGTTTCGGTAAACAGCCCGTTATCACCTAAACTACCATAAACTTCATCGGTAGACACTTGTAGAAATTTAATAACGTGTTTTTCGTTAGGGTTAAATTTGCTTTTACCGTATTTTAAAGCCGCATTAAGGAGAACCTGGGTGCCAAGAATATTCGTCTGGATAAATATAAAAGGGTTGGTAATAGACCTGTCTACGTGGCTTTCGGCGGCTAAATTTAATATGGCGTCGATAGGACCAAATTTTTTGCCAGATACGATAGAATCGACTAGTGCAACGTTTTCAATGCGACCGCTGACAAATTTGTAATTGGGCAAATTGGCTATATCGGCTACATTTTCGTGGTGTCCGGCGTAAGTTTCGGCGTCAAGATTTATCACCGTGTAGTCAGGGTGCGTTTTTAAGATGTATTTTATTAGGTTACTGCCGATAAAACCAAGCCCACCGGTCACTAGAATTTGCATTTCGATTTTTCCTCATTTAAAGCAATTTATATACGTTAATTATCTTAAAGGTACGGTAAATTTTAAAGTAGAAGTAAATTAAACTTGGTTAATATTAATTTTATTTATACAACTTCGATTTTACTGTCGTCGCCCAGCATCAGCCTAAAGGCTAAGGGTCTTGTTTGACGACGCGTTAAG
>JAJYFO010000149.1 GCA_021785395.1 bacterium
CTCGACGCTTTTTTTCGATTAAAAAATAAATTGACGAAGGCTCAATTTGTTTTGTTTTTAGATAAAAACTCTTTGAACTGTGATAAGCAAATTGCTTCTATATTATCAAGTTTACCTAAAGATAATGTTTTTATAATTTCGTTTGGTAAATTAAAAAATTTTGATTATAATTCCTATAATTTTATTGACTTAAATAAATATACTAGTTGGTTTTATGATTGTGATAAAGAATTATTACTATTAAGACTATTAGTCCAGTTAAAACCTAAAATTATATATAATTTTGCTCAAACTAACGTTAATGTACTGATTTTTAAGTACTTTAAAGCCTTATCTTTAAACTCCAGGCTTAATATTGTCTTGAACGACATAACTGATTTTTTTAAAATCCAGCACAATGTTCTTGACAATCTCTTCGTTCAAAATTATGCTAAAATTAATTTTTATTCTTTAAATGATAGAGTGCGTAAAGATTATTTGACCTATTATGGAATTAATTCTGATTTGATTGCAGATTTAAGATAGTATTAAATATGAGTAATTTCGATATTTCCTTAATCATAACAGCCCATAATGAAGGCTTATTGGCGCACAGAACTCTCAATAGCGCCTTAGCTAGCGTCGCTAACGCCAAAGCCAGTAACGTTAGTACACAAATTATAGTTGTCCTCGATAATCCAAGTGACGAGACAAGGGCGTATTTCGACAGGCAAAGAGAGGTATTAGGCCTGAATATATTCGAAGTTGACTTCAAAGATACTGGTCCATCACGTAATTTTGCCGTGTCCAAAGCCCACGGCAATTACGTAGCTTTTCTTGATGCTGACGATATTATTTGTGAAAACTGGCTTTTGAGCAGTTTCAATTTTTTTAAGTCGGTGCAGAATAAAAATATAATTTTACACCCCCAGTATTTGCTCTTTTTTGGGCAGATAGAAGACAGGGGTAAAATTTTTAAACTCCAAGAAGTGATCGATTTTAATCACAATGAATTTAATAAATTAAATTTAATCGAGCATAATTACTGGTCGGCTCTTTGTTTTACTACTAAAGAAATTCTATTGGCTACACCTTACAAAAAAATGTTACCAGGATTTGGTTATGAAGACTGGGAATTTAATATTGAGACTGTTGCCAAAGGTATTAGACACCACGTTGTACCAGAAACAATACATTTTATAAGACAAAGGGGGGCGTCTTCTAGAAGTGCTAAAAGCTCACAAGTTTTTACAACCATATTGCCCAATAAGTTATTTGCTGTAGAAGTAGATAAGGCTCAAAATATTAACGTTTTAGATGAGCAGTTAGATTCGTCCGATAAATTCAATCCAACGTTTGCGTTAAGAAGCATTTATCGTGGTTTAAAATCACATATAGCACCATTTAAGCATAAAAATATTAGGTTTTATCGATTTTTAGCTACAGTTGCTCATGAAGCAGTGATACCGGCTGTAAAAAAGCTTTTACGTAAACCCCAAATGAACAATATTCCAAATTGGGTTATTACTGAATGGCAAAAAAATATGGCCATTGAGCCAAATCTAATGCATGATTTAAAGCGCAAAGGACTGATTTATCACGACTGGATTAAGCCATCGGTCATTGCTCCGTATTATAGAAATCTGTATGCTGATTTTGATATTACGTATAGTCATGTTTTTCTATTGCCCTGGCTTAACCCCGGTGGCGCTGACTTAGTTGCGTTGAATTATATTAATTTTTTAAACGCTAATAATTGTGATATCGCTGTTATTTTGACCAATAATACTGAATCTACCTGGATTAATAAATTACCAGAAAATGTTAAATTGATTGAGTTTGGAAAAAAATACGGGCATTTAAATTTTGAAGAGCAGCGTAATTTATTACTTAGGGTTCTTTTACAAAGACCAGCTAAAAATATTCATAATATAAACTCCTATTTGGGTTACGAGTTATATCAAAAAAATGGTTTAGCTTTGATGGGATTTTCTAATTTGTGGGCTAGCCTTTTTGCTCCTGAAGTTGAGCCAAGCGGACGAATGAGTGGTTACGCGATTAATTATTTGCCAAGTTGTTTTGACTATTTAAACGGTATTTTTACTGATAACAAAGCCATAATTGATTTATTAACAGATATTTACGGCTATGAAAGGGAAAAATTTCAAGTTCATTATCAGCCAACTAAAATAAATTTGACGACACAAACTAATGATTGGCAGCTCAAGGATCCCTCTAAATTAAACGTGTTATGGGCTTCTAGGCTTGATTTTGAAAAGCGAATTGACGTATTATTGAATATCGTAAAAAACTGTCAAGACAACAATATTATTTTTCACGTTTGGGGAAGTTCTGTTTTAAGCGAAAATAGTTTTGCTCAGGAGTTATTTGAACAGAAAAATGTAATCTATAATGGTGGCTTTAATGATTTTAGGCAGATCTCAGCGCCAAATTACGATGTGTTTTTATATACTTCAAATAGTGACGGGTTGCCGAATATTTTGCTTGAAGCTATGGCTTCTGGCTTGCCATGTGTTGCACCCAATGTTGGTGGGATAAAAGAATTGATAATAAACGATAAGACTGGCTTTTTAATTGATGATAATGTTGACTTTCAGGCATATTTAAATGTTTTGGAATATATTAGAGGAAATACTAATGCCGTTAATGAAATTGTCAAAAATGCTTATGATCTTATCCAAAAACGGCATACTTACTCAAAATTTGCTGAAGTGTTAAATTTTAATTCCGATTATTGTTGCACAGATTTAGCCCCATCAACTATTTTAGAGTATGTTAAGGAATGATGTTTTGAATTTGAAAGATTTGGGTATTGTATACTTAGAGTGACAGTTAAGAGGATTATTATGCATAAAGAGTATATTCAAGCTGGCAGACCTGATACCGACTTAGATGAATTGGCAACTTTGGCCAAGCACTCTAATTCCCGTGTTAGACGACGAGTGGCCGAGAATCCGATTTGCACATCGACTATACTTGATAGCTTGAGCCAGGATTCAGACCCTGAAGTAAGGATAGCGGTCGCCCGCAACGCCAACACCGCTAAGACTATTTTGGAGTCATTGGCTAACGACGAGTCGGTAGCTGTGCGGTTTGGACTAGCTTCAGCGCACGACTTGCCCATAGATATACTGGAAAAACTTGCCAAGGATGACCACCCATACATTAGTAGCCGAGCTGAGCGAACCTTGGAAGGAATATATTTGGAACAGGCTCTGAAAGAAATAAGTTTTGTCCACCAGCCGCAGGAAGAAGCCAAGCTTGGTGATGTTTTGGTAAAAGCTGAAATTATGACTTACGATCAAATTAAGCAATATCTTGAAACGGCCAAGGCCAATGGTATGCCATTGGGGCGAACCCTTGTGCAGGCTCGTGCTTTGCCAAGAAGTGTTATAGTTCTGGCTTTACAGACACAGTTACAGGTGCGCAAGAAGATTAAATCGCTTGATAATGCTATAAACGACCTCAAGCATAAAATTAAAAATACGCAAATTATGAATTCGACCGGATTTACACCTTCTAGAACTTAACCTAGGGCTTTTGGGTAAATTTTTTAATTGTATTAACTTTATAATATATAAATGTGACTTAGTCGGTTAATTTATAGATTTTGGGACGATAAAGTCGAGGTAAGGTTTACTAAAAAAACAAACCCAGGCTCTTAAATGGACTGGGTTTGTTAGAATATAGGTTTTAAGGTTTAGCGGCTTTTTATAGCTGCGTATTTTAAATTTTTAGCTCCGGTATATTCAGCTCTGGGTCTGATTAAACGGTTATTGGCGTATTGCTCAAGGATGTGGGCGGTCCAGCCGGAAATTCTTGACATCGCGAATATAGGGGTGTATAGGTCCATAGGAATTCCGAGCATGTAGTAAACTGAAGCAGAATAAAAGTCTACGTTTGGATACAAGCCTTTTTCCTTGAGTACACTATCTTCGATTTTCTTGGACATGTCGTACCATTTTGATTGGCCAAGTTTCTGACCTAAGTCTTTGGACATGATCCTTAGGTGATGGGCTCTAGGGTCTTCGGTTTTATAAACACGGTGACCAAAGCCCATGATTTTTTTATGGTTATTGAAAACGTCGTGTATGAAAGCGTCGACTTTATTTATATCACCTATTTCGATTAAGGTTTTAATAACTTCCTGGTTCGCACCACCGTGTAATGGACCTTTTAAAGTCCCAATTGCTGCTACTACAGCCGAATACAAATCAGTTAAAGTTGCGGCGGCGACTCTGGCGGCAAAGGTTGATGCGTTAAGTTCGTGATCGGCGTGTAAAATTAGGGCAATGTCCATGCTTTTTACGCTTAATTCGTCTGGCTCGACTCCGTTTAATAAATACAAGAAATTAGAGGCTATATTGCCGTCTTCTTTGGGTGACAATAGTGGCTTATTGTTGCGAAGACAATTAAAATAGGCTATAATGGTCGGAATTTGAGCCGTAACACGTATGGCTTTGCTTATGTTCGCTTCACGGTCGCTATCTTGGGCTTGTGAATCGTATAAAGCTAATAATGATACTGTCGTGCGTAACATATCCATTGGGTTGGCGTCTTTAGGACATGTCTTCATGAAGTTAATAACATTTTCGTTTAGTTTGCGGTTTTTTTGCAATGCCGAGCAAAATGTTGCGTATTCAGACTCGTTTGGTAATTTGCCGAACCAAAGCAAGTAAATAACTTCTTCAAAATTAGAATTTTGGGCTAAATCGTGAATGTTATAACCTTGATAAACTAAAATGCCTTCTTTGCCATTAACGTCGCAGATTGATGAACTGCCGGCAACAACGTCTTCTAATCCTGCTTTAATCATAAAATCTCCTATCAACTGAAAAATTTTTATATTATAGAGAGTTATACAATATGCTCGGTTAAACTTTCAAAATTCTAATAATTTTATAATTCATTTGTTAAATTCTGTGTATACAAGTGTTTGTCAAGTGTAATGATAAAAAAAATGTTACAATCTTATGTGGGTTCAGTAAATTTTTTAATGAAAACTTGGAAACCAATAGGCTTGTTAGTAAAGATTAAATTTAAAGTTGGTTAAAATAGTAGATATTCCAATCGATTAAAATATTTTATAGGTGTTTTTGCGCAATTTTTCAAATTTAATATTAAATTTGAAAAAAATTGCCCATGGCCAAGACGACACATGTTTAATATAATACTGGAAACTAAGCTTTTGCGAACTACACTGAAACTTATAATTATAGAGAATCTGATGTCTGCTATTAACATAACCACAAAATATAAAAAAGTGCTTGTTTTTCTCGGTCTGACATTTGGTCTAAATTGGGGCTTAGCTATAACATATTTTTCTCTGGGCAATAATCTAAACTCTAAATTGTTCTTGCCAATGGCTTTAATTTATATGTTGATACCAGCTACTGTAGCTGTTCTTGTTCAAAAATTTATTTATAAGCTGCCAGTCAAAAGACCTTTAGGTATAAGTTTAATATTAAACAGGTGGTTTGCTGTAGCTTGGATTTTGCCGTTTATACTGGCAATTTTTAATATCCTGACAGATAGTCTAATGACCACTTCACACCGGCAACCCAGTTTATTTCATCTGGGCATGGCTATATTTTGCTTATTAACTATAAATACTTTTTTTACTTCGTTTTTTACTTTTGGTGAAGAATTGGGCTGGCGAGGTATGCTACTTGCTGAATTAAAAAATTTGAGCTTTTTTAAAGCCAATTTGATTATTGGAGTTATATGGGGTATTTGGCACGCTCCATTAATTTTGGCTGGCTATAATTATCCACAGCACCCAAAAATCGGGCTTTTGTTATTCGTTTTTCAATGTATTCTATTGAGTAATATTTTTAGCTATTTACGCCTTAAAGCTAAATCTGTTATCGCTAGCTCAATAGTCCATGCGGCTTATAATGCTAGCGCCCCATTGGTGTATATGTTTGTTGGTAACGGGAATGATTTAATAGTTGGTGTCTGTGGAATTTGTGGTATTGTTGTTTTATTGATAGCAAATATTTTTATTTATTTTTTTGATAAGAATTTAAATACTTTAATGCTTGACTGTTAATTTTGCAAGAAGAATTAATAATTGATAAATACCCTATTAGATTAATTTTAAAGTGTTGGTAAAATAAATTTTTTATTTGTTTTTAGACCAAGTTTTTTATTATAAAATTTAAATCTTTATCTTTGCCAGCCTTGTCTCTAGATTTATCGATTCAACAATATTTCCCTGGTTTTTTAAAAATAATGCGTATTCTGATAATATTTCTCTTAAGTTAAAATTTTCGCTACCAAATAATTTTTCTTTTAATTTTAAGGCGAGGCTAAAATATTTTCTGGCTTCTTTAAAATTTTCTTTAGCTACGTAAAATAAGGCTAAATTCATATAACATTCGTGGATTTCGGTAGCCTTTTGATTTTTGAATAATTTTAAAGCGTCGAATAAGTATTTTTCAGCTTGGCTCAAGTTATTTAACTTTAAATACGTAAGACCAATATTGTTTAGTAAATATTTATAAGTTTTGTTTTCTGTAATGAAGTTTATGTCGTTGGCTATATTTAAGCCTGTTTCTAGATATTGTTTGGCTTCTATATATGACTTGCACTTTAAATAGCACCAGCCAAGGTTATTGTAGGCCAGGACTGTTTCTTTGCTTAACTTGCCATAATTTTTTTGTTTGATTTCTAATGATTCGTTAAAATATTTTATAGCTTGATCAAAGTCATTAAGCTGAACACAAATATTACCTAAATTATTTAAGTTCATTGCATAGGTCGATTCTTCAAATTCATTTTTTAGCGGCGCTAAAGATCTTAGTGCTAAGGCACGTTTACCTGTTTTCAGGGCTTCATTGATTTCACCACAGATATATAAATTAGCACTTAGATCGCTAAGTTTATTAGCAATAGTCGATTTTATTGACAATGGATCGTTTTCACAAATTTCAATGGCTTTTTGAAATGCTAAT
>JAJYFO010000150.1 GCA_021785395.1 bacterium
GGCGGATTAAGCACCTACGGCATAGTAGTATTTCGTGAACCGGTTGAAGTGTCATTGACCGAAGTAAAACAAATAGAGTCTATGGGTGTTAAGATTAAAACAGGCCAAACGCTGGGCATTGACTTTACACTAGACGAACTAGTGCAAAAATACGACGCTGTATTTTTAGGCATTGGACTAGGCAATGTACCTAAACTTGGCATAGATGGTGAAGACGAACACGTTCTAGACGGACTCGAATTTATCGAAAAAACCAAGGTTAATAAGTTAAAAGATATTAAAATTGGCAACCGTGTTTGCGTTGTGGGAGCTGGCAACACTGGTATCGATTGTGCCACTATAGCCAGACGCCTAGGTGCTGATAGGGTAACGATTTTATACAGGCGCAGCGAAGCCGAAATGCCTTGTTATTACTTTGAATATGAATTTGCCTTAAGCGAAGGTGTGGCATTTATGTTTTTAACCCAGCCAATTAAAATCAACCTAGATAAAAATGGAAAATTATCTAGTTTAACCTGTGTGCGCATGGATTTACAAAAAGAAGTTATCAACGGTCGCAGGACCGTCAAAGAAGTTAAAGACTCGCATTTTGAATTACCCTGCGACACATTGATAACGGCTATCGGTCAAAATAAGCACAATAAAATACTAGATAGCCTCAAACTCTTAAACGTTGAAACCCTAAACGGTTACATAGTTGTAGACAATAAGACCAATCAGACCAAACACCCCAAAATATACGCTGGTGGTGACTGCATTAGACTTAAAGGTGAAGCTTCGACGGTAATGGCCGTTCAAGACGGTAAAATTGCCGCCAAAGGCATATATGAAAATCTTGTCGTAAAATCTAGAAATAAAGTAGAGGTGAAAAAATAATGGTCGATTTATCTATTGATTTTTGTGGTATTAAATCACCCAATCCATTTTGGTTAGCATCAGCTCCACCCAGCAATTCTGGTTACCAGGTACAAAAAGCCTTTGAACAAGGCTGGGGAGGGGCTGTGTGGAAGACGATAGGGGCTCCGGTATTAAACGTATCAAATCGATACGGAACCATCGACTATAAAGGGTCTAAAATTATCGGACTCAATAATGTTGAATTAATCAGCGACCGTCCCATCCAAACGAACCTCAAAGAAATGGCAGAAGTTAAGCGCAATTTTCCTGACCATGCCGTTATAGCCTCTATAATGGTCGAGTCAAAAAAAGAAGCCTGGCAAGAAATTATAAAACGCACCCAAGAAGAAACTAATTGCGATGGTTTTGAATTAAACTTTGGCTGCCCGCACGGCATGTCCGAGCGCGGTATGGGTTCAGCTATGGGTCAGGTTCCTGAATATACCCAAATGGTAACGCAGTGGGTGATGGAAGTATCCCAAAAACCGGTTATCGTAAAACTAACACCTAACGTTACTGATATAGTTGTTCCAGCCAGAGCCGCTGTAAAAGGTGGAGCCAATGCGTTATCTTTAATTAATACAATTAATAGTATCATGGGTGTTGACTTAAATACTTTTGAGCTAAAACCAAATGTTGGTGGCAAAGGCGGACACGGTGGATATGCTGGCATGGCTGTTAAACCAATCGCTTTACATATGTTAAGTTCTGTTGCCAACGAAATAAGTGTAAAAGAAGCTAGAATACCGATATCTGGCATAGGCGGTATCGAAACATGGCAGGATGTAGCTGAATTTATGCTGCTTGGGGCAACCAGCGTTCAAGTGTGTACAGCCGTAATGCACTGGGGTTTTAGAATCGTCGAAGATATGATCGATGGTCTGAGTAATTGGATGGAAAGCCACGGATTTAATACAGTATACGATTTTATTGGTAAGTCCTTGCCTCGCATTTCTAATTTTGGCGACTTTGACCTTGGCTTTAAGTCAGTAGCTAGGATCAATAAAGATAAATGCATACATTGCAATTTATGCTACGTTGCCTGTAACGATACAGCCCATCAATGTATCGACTTAGATGCTATGGAAATTGACGATGGCTTTAAGAAGTTGTTTCCGGTTGTACGCGAAGACGACTGCGTTGGCTGTGCTCTATGTGCGTCAGTTTGTCCGGTTAATGACTGTATATCGATGGTTGCAGTCGATTCTAAGCGCCCCCATATAACCTGGAACGAATTGAGCAAAACCCAGCCAGAAGTTGTATCTAACTGGGATAAAATGGAAGAGTACCGCAAAGTATCTAATATTCACATTCATTAAAAAAAATTATTGTTTTAGTTACTTGCAAAATCATCGCAATAAGCCTTATAATGATGGTGTCGGTATAGTTTTTCTTAGAAATATTTCATGAAAACCAAAATTTATGTCTGCACCAACGGCAAACACTGTAGAACCAATGGGTCAAAAAAAATTTTCAAGCACTTAAAAGACCACGAAGATAAGCTTTGTGACAAGCTTAAAGTTAAAAAATCAGACTGTTTAGGTTTTTGTAAACATGCTCCAGCCGTTAGTGTCGGTGACGACGAAAAAGTCTACAAATGCGTTGACATTAAAACCTGTAATGAAATTATCGCCAAAATTGTTAGCTGATTAATTTTGTTAGCTAGTATAACGATTCCATGACAACGCTGCTTACTGGTTAACTTAAAAGAAAGTACTTAAATATAGACTCAAAAAGCTCTCTTGTGGCATTATATTAGGAACTCAATACTAGTCAACATAATTAAAAAAAATAATGGAAAATTACAAACTAGTTTTAGCCTCACAGTCGCCTAGACGCATAGAGCTTTTAAAAATGCTAGGTTTAGAATTTGAGGTAACCCCAGCCCACATTGACGAGAGTAAATTTAAAATAGTCGACCCAAACGAGCTGGTTCTAAGGTTATCTTACGAAAAAGCTTTTTGTAACTGGACTAATTATAATAACCAACATATTGTTTTAGGTGCTGATACTATTGTTTATATCAATGATGAAATTTTAGGCAAGCCAGAAGACAAAACCGACGCAATGGCCATGCTAAATAAATTATCCAACCGTTGGCATAAAGTTGTAACAGGAATTGCCCTATTATCAACCGACGAACACGCAGAGATAAGTGCTATTCAAGCTTATGAGGAAACAGAAGTACATTTTCGAAAATTAGATTTAAGTGAAATAGAATATTACACCAATACCATTGAACCATATGACAAAGCTGGGTCCTATGCGCTGCAAGGTCTAGGTGGGTGTTTTATTGATAAAATTAACGGCTGTTACGCCAACGTCATCGGTTTGCCGCTAGTCAAAACAGTAAATGCTCTGCGCCAAAAGGGAATCAAAATTTTGGGATAAACATTTACCTGAATTTTCATTAAATCACATTTAGCCTATTTATTAAATGTCATCAAAAATAACATTTTTCCTGTTAATAGCAATAATTTTTATTATTAGCCATTATATTCAGCCACAGGGACAAATGAAATTCCGCCGCGCGGTTTAAACCTTCCTTCTACCTTTAAATATTTAGGTTTTAAAAGGTCAATAAGGTCATTGGCGATTCTATTGACGCAGGCCTCATGAAATTCAGCAAACTGTCTAAATGCACCCAAATATAGTTTTAGTGACTTGCTCTCTACACATTTGAGGCCAGGGATATAAGTAATAATTATATTAGCGAAATCAGGCGAGCCAGTTATAGGGCAAAGACAAGTAAATTCTGGTGCTTCAATATAGATACTACCATTGACACTATTCTTGTTTAAATTTTTATCGTTAAAAGGGCTATCAAAACATTCTAGTGTTGAAGGGTCTGGTTTATCATAAATATTTTTAACAGACTTACCCAAGGCATTTAAATTAGTCGACATTTGTAACTACTCCATTTTTTTAATTTTAATTAAAATATATTCTAAGAATTTGATTCTTTAGTCAATTTTTAATTGATAAATTTACTTAATCTGTTTAATTAACACGCAAATATCTATTCAATATTAATCCTATATCTATTTTAGCTCTTACTTTGTATTTGTCAAATATCTACCTAATATCCATCCAGCATTAACTCAATATTTATTTAACACCTATTCAATATTCAACTAATATTTACCCAGTATTAATTCAATATTTATTCTACTCTATTTTAGCATATTTATGAATTTGCAAATTAAATTTATAGCCGTATTTTAAACTTACACTGACACAGGCGGCAATATTTCTTTCATTCTTAATTTCATCAAATTCATCCATAGGCAAAACATAAATATTATCTTTGTTAAAATTATCACAAGGTCTAGCTATTCTAGAGCTAGCTGACGTCATTTGGCTATTATATTCGGGTAAACCATCACAAGAACTTACGTAATCAGCCTGAATAATGTATTTATAATAATTAATATACGGTATCAGATTTTGATTTAAACTAATAGTTTTTGGACTACAGACAATAGTCAAATCTTTTGACCAGGGTAAGGCCAAAAACAAGGTGCCGTTAGTTTCAATCTGGACCTTAAAGCCAAGATTAATTAATTTATCGACTAATGGCGTTATGTTCTGACGAAATGGTTCGCCACCAGTAATTACAATTAATTTAGCCTTATGTTTATTTATAGAATTAATCATGTCAATAATTTCTTCGACACCAAGGTTATAATTAAAATCTTCAAAAGCCGTGTCGCAAAAATAGCATTTTAAGTTACACCCAGACAGCCTTACAAATATAGCTGGATAACCGCTAAAAGGGCCTTCACCTTGAATAGTATAAAATATTTTTTCTAGGTATATTTTTTTAGAATCGGTATCTTGACCGCGAATTGGATTTTTGCCACGCATTATTTTAAATACCCAGTTACAACTAATTCATACTTATTCGTTCGAGTAAAGGGTCGGCGATATTAGCTTGCCTAAAGCCATTAGACCTTAAAACGCAAGCGTGACAAGTATTACACGGAGGATTAACACCTCTATAGCAAGTCGTCGAATATGCTAGAGCCACCATACAGCCAGGTAAAGAATTGGCCATTTCTACTGTTTGTTTTTTATTTAGATTTATTAAAGGCGTTATTATTTTAATATTATCCCCAATACCAAGATTTAAAGCCTTTTCCATAGCTATTATAAAATCTTGTCTACAGTCTGGATAGCCACCATAGTCTTCTTGCGATACGCCTATCACAATATCATATATTTTATTAACATAAGCAAAACTAGCCGCTAGGGTTAAAAATAAAATATTACGTCCAGGCACAAAGGTGTCTTGCAGCTGCGACAACTTTGCTTCTTCTAGAGTAACGCTTTTGACCTCAAAAGCCGGATTAACAAGCGGGCTTGTACCCGATAAAACCTGACCTATATCAGCGATGTAATGGGTAACCTTGGCTAGTTCGCAAATTTTTTTGGCACTTTCAAGTTCTATTATGTGCTTTTGGCCATAGTCAAAACTTATGGCGTAAACCTCAGCGTAATTTTTTTTAGCCCAATAAAGACAGGTAGTACTATCTTGACCACCCGAAAATATAACCAGACACCTAGACGAATTCGACACTTTACATCCACCCTGTAATTCAAACAGTAAACATCTATTAAAAATTTCAATATTATTAGAATTTACCTAGTATATATTTTATTATAAGTTAAGTTATTTTAAATCTAAGATTAAAATAGTTAGCAAATTACTCTATAAAGGTTCATGAAAAACGATTTAACACTTTACCGCGCTTACATTATAAGCCCCGTAAGCACCACCCAGGTTGACGCTTTCAGTGATGGCGCTTTGGTTGTCGATAAACGCGGTCAAATTATAGATGTCGGTGACTATGCCAAGATTAAGGCCAAAAATTATATATTTAGCCAAACCCACGAATTTTCTGACTACCTCATAATTCCTGGATTTATAGATTTACACGTTCATCTGCCGCAAATTACGATGACAGGGTCTTGGGGTAAAAATTTATTAAGCTGGCTAAACACCTATATTTTTGAAGCTGAAGCTAAAATGGCCGATTTAGACTGGTCAAGGCAAATAACCGAATATTTCTACAATCAACTCCTTAAAAACGGAACTACTTGCGCTGTCGTTTTTGCCTCGTCGCAGTATGAATCTACCAGGCTTGCCTTTAATATAGCTTTACAACGCAATATCAGGCTTATCATGGGTCAGGTTCTAATGGATGTAAATGCGCCAGAAAAAATCTTACAACCCTGTTCTAAAGCCATAGACGAGTCGCATAAACTCTATGAGCAATTCCATGAAAAAAATAACGGTCTTTTGCACTATGCCTTAACACCCCGGTTTGCAATCACATCGACCGAAGAGCTATTATTTCAAACCGGAAAATTATACAAATCTTTACCAGGCTGTTACCTACAGACGCATTTAGCCGAGTCAATCGAAGAAACCGGCCACGTTAAAACGCAATTTAAAGGGTCAAAGTCTTACACCAATTTATATTTAGACAACGATTTATTAGGCCGAAAAAGTATTTTAGCCCATTGCATATATCTAAACGACGATGATTGCAAAACCATCAAAAAGACTGACTCAAAAATAGCCCATTGCCCTTCGTCAAATTTTTTCTTAAAAAGCGGAAAATTCAATTACGATTTAGTCAAAAAACACAATATAACTTTTGGACTAGGTTCTGATATAGCTGGAGGTCCAGATATTAACATTAGGTCAAGCATGAAAGACGCATATTATATGCAATTTGACCACTTTATATCACCATATGAATTATTCTACCTTGGTACATTGGCTCCAGCTTTAGCCTTGGGCCAAGAGAATAAAATTGGAGCGCTAGCTTGTGGATTAGACGCTGATTTTCAGGTTTTAAAATACAATTTACCGATTAATCTTTACCCTAGCCTAAAAAATCTTGAACCTGGCGAAATATTAAGTAAGTTAATTTTTAATAAAAATAGCTTTGTTAACGATAAAACCTTTGTTCGTGGACAATGTTTATATGATTTAACAATAAATGAAACCTTTTAAGTTTATAATATTGGTTTAAATTCGTTTTTTTA
>JAJYFO010000151.1 GCA_021785395.1 bacterium
TTACTTCCAGGTTAACCAGCCAATTATCGGGTGGCATGAAACAAAAACTGGCCTTGTGCTGCGCTGTAATCAGCGAGCCAGAAATATTGCTTTTAGATGAACCGACAACCGGTGTCGACCCGATTTATCGGCGTGATTTTTGGGATATATTGGCCAGCCTGTCTGACAGCGGAATCACCATCGTTGTCGCCACACCTTACCTCGACGAAGCTGAAAGGTGCACTAAAGTAGCGTTTATTAATAATGGCCGAATCGTTAACTCGGGCAGCCCCGAATCGCTAAAAGCTACGTTTAATCTGGGCAAACTAGAAATATTTGCCAGTTCAAAAACGATTTCAGACCTATACGATGAATATAATCAAAATTCTAAAATTAGCAATATAAAGGCTTATGGTGACAAATTAGAAATAATCGCCGAAAAAAATGATATAGTTAATATCAATGGCGCTGTATCCAAAATCGCCGACCAAACGGCTATAATACCGTTAAATTTAGACGACGCGTTTAATCTAAACCTTAAAAATTTAAGCCAGAACGTCAAAACATACCCCTATCCATTCAGTAAATCTAGCCTGGTCAAAGGCGGTATCGCGATTAAAGCCGATAAATTATCCAAAAATTTTGGCAGTTTCAAATCGGTCGATAGCGTCAATCTAGAAATTAAATACGGCGAAATATTTGGCCTGTTAGGCGCTAATGGAGCCGGTAAAACTACCACGATAAAAATGCTCTGCGGCCTTTTACAACCAAGCGCTGGTTTTATTCAAATCGGTGGCAGCTGCGGTCAAGACCTAAGTATAAAAGAGAAAATTGGCTATATGAGTCAAAAATTCGTCATGTACTCAGACTTGACCGTTAGAGAAAATTTACAATACTATCTAGGTATTTATAAAACACCTAAGCGTATTCAAAAAACCAAACTAGACTGGGTAATAAATGTATTTAACCTAAGTCAAGAACTCGATACTTTGACTGGTAAACTGCCTGGTGGGTATAAGCAAAAATTGTCGTTTGCCGCTTCAATACTGCACGAACCAGAAATACTCTTTTTAGACGAACCGACCAGTGGCGTTGACCCGTTTATGCGCCAGGTTTTGTGGGATTATATTCGTCAATTAGCTAAGAACGGAACTGCTATTCTAACAACCACGCATTTTATTCCCGAGGCCGAAAATTGCCACAGTTTAGGTTTCATGGTAAACGGCAAGCTAGTTGCTACAGGCAGCCCAAATAAAATAAAACAAGGTCAAAAATTACTAGAATTAACCGTTGACAAATTAACCCAGGCCACTGAGGCCTTGCGTCAGAATTATAAACCTTGGCAGGTTAGCATATTTGGTAATAATATCCACATTTATCTAGACGATATCAACGATGAAGCGTATAAAACGATTCTAAATTCAGCCAACATAAACATAAGTAGCCAGCGCATAGTACCGTATACCCTAGAAGACGCTTTTATTAAAATTATCGAAACCAGCGAAGAGGATTAATCAATAATGTCAGGTTTTGCCCATATACTTGCCCAATCCAGAAAAGAACTTATACAGTTTAGACGCGACAAGTTAAGCGTCAGACTGGCCTTTTTATTGCCGGTTATGGCTTTATTGATGTATGGGTTTGCCACCAGACTTGAAGCCAAAAATATTCCGATAGCCATATTTAACTTTGACAATAGCAAATTAAGTCGTGAATACATCGACAGAATATTTGCTACAACAGACTTTAAGCCAAGCTTATATACTGGTAGCGATATTACCTACCCATTAGACAACGAAGAAGCCAAAGCCAGTATCGTCATTTTGCCAGACTTTAGCCGCAACGTTCTAAGCGGCAAAACAGCCAAAATAGAGATTTTAATCGATGGTAGCGATATAAATAACGCACGCATAATCAAAAACAGTTTCTTTGCCTTGACCTATTTTTTCTTGACGGCCAACCATTTATATCAACCACAAACCATAATAGAACCAGTAAGCAGAATCTGGTTTAACCCTGGGCGTAAAGAATCATTATTCATAGTTCCTGGCGCCATAGCCGTAGTTAGCTGGATTTTCCCAGCCTTATTAGCGGCTTTTGCCCTAGTTCGGGAAAAAGAAGATGGTACTATTTTGTTGGTTTATACAACTAGCCTAAAAGCCTATGAATTAATTTTAGGTAAAATTTTGGCTTATTTTATCGTGGGTTTCCTTGAATTTACGCTAGTTTTACTTATAGCCATTGTTATCTTTAAACTGGAATTAATTGGAAATATATTTTTATTTAGCCTTAATTCAATTTTCTTTATTTTGACCGGTGTTGCTTTTGGCGTTTTAATCGGTACTCGAACCAACAACCAGATGGCTGCTCTACAAGCAGTTGGCCCGGTTGGTTTTTTAGGAAACATGTTGTTATCAGGGTTTATTTACCCGGTTCATAATATATTATACCCCATAAGCCTTTTATCATATTTGGTTCCGTCGCGTTATTTTATAGAGGCTTTAAGAAATTTTTTTCTAAGGGGCGATAGTATAAGTAATCACCTAGGTATTACGTTATTTTTATTCTGTCAGAGTTTATTCCTTATATTCGTTTCTATTAAAAATATGCAAAATATGCAACTTAAGGACAATTAATGCTATATTCAAACTTTTTTCCATTATTAAAAAAAGAATTTAAACAGTTGTTGCGCAACCGACAATTGCTATATTTTTTATTATTTATACCCCTACTTCAACAAGTAATGTATTGTCTGGCCTTAGACCCGCAGGTAAAAAATTTAAATTTAGGCATTATCGATTACTGTAATACTGATATCACCAGAGAACTTACGGCTTATTTGACAAACAACGAAGCATTTTTATTAAAATTTCATAAAAACAACGAGTTAGAATTAATAAATAAAATCAAAAATGGCGACCTAGACGTAGGTATTATAATTAATCCAGACTTTGAGCGCAATTTAAAAGCCAATAAAAAAAGTTCTATTCAAGTACTGATAGACGGCGTTGACGCCAATAGCGCCAATATTGCCTCTGGCTACATCGGTCAATTGATTTATAATTTCAGCCAATTGCTAAACCCCTATTTGCCTAAACAAGCGCCAGTAATAAAAAATGAGGCGACTTTTCTTTACAATCCTGGCTTAATATCAGCCTGGTTTTTTTCACCTGGCGTTATCGGCATGGTATTGACGATAATTGGTATTCTGGTTTCGTCATCGTCTTTACTGCGCGAAAGAGAAATTGGTACACTCGACCAATTATTGATGGCGCCTGTCACAACCGGTGAAATTTTAATGGCCAAATTAATTCCCTTGATAATCGTTTTATTTATTAACGTCATAATCGGTTTAAGCATTGGCTTTATTTTTTTTAAAGTACCCTTTAAAGGGAGTTTTATAGATTTTGTAATCGTAACCTTTATTGCCATAATAATTGTATTATCGATAGGCATAACACTGGCCACGGTATCTAACAATCAGCGCCAGGCGATGCTTATGTCCTTTTTCATCTCGTTGCCGTTAATGCAGCTATCTGGAGCCATAGCGCCATTAGAAAGCATTCCCGAACCGTTTCAGACTTTAACGTACTTCGACCCATTACGTTATTACGTCATATGCATTAAAGCTGTTTTGTTAAAAGGGGCAGATCTTAGTATTTTATGGCCGCAAATCCTTCCGCAGCTTATAATGGCCGTAATTTTAATAACGCTAAGCAGTCACAAATTCCGTAAGCAGTTAAATTAAACAAATATTGCAAAAAAAATATTTGACCACTAACTATAATCATCGTTAAAATCTAATACGAATATAAGAAGATAGTGGACCCCAAAATTTAGACAACAGGGCAAGAGAAATTTCTAAAACCGGTTATAATCTAAATAAATGGAGGGTAACTCAAATGACTAATAAATCTAATACACGCAAACACAGTTAAAGATTTCAAAGTCAGAGTTGCAATAGAGGCTATTAAAGGCGAAAAGACCTTATCCGAATTGGCAGGTAAGTATAAAGTTCATCGATAGCGTGATTCAACGATTGATAAAGAGCTAATTGAAAAATCCAGCCAGGTATTTGCAACCCTCGTCGAATAAACAAAATGATAAACAAGCGCAACTACCCCAATTATACAAAAAAATTGGTCAATTAACGGTTTAGCGATTTTTTAGAACAGGTATCATCTGATTTAACCAGGTTGGACAAAAAACAATTAATAAATCAAAACCATGAGAACCTAACAAAAGCCACTAAGTGCGAGCTTTTGGGGGTGAGCCGTAGCTCAATGTATTATCAAGCTAAACAGGAAAGCGAAGAAAATGTGCAAATAATGATGGAACTTGAAATACAGTACCAGAAAACGCCATTTTATGGGTCAAGACGAATGACTGTTATCTTAAAACAAAAGGGCTATCAGGTAAATCGTAAGCGGGTACAAAGGTTGATGAATAAGCTTGGGATGGACAATATATGCAAAACCCAAACTAAGCAAAACAAATAAAGCTCATAAAAAATATCCTTATTTATTAAGGGGGTGTTAAAGTTAAAAAACCTGACCAGGTCTGGTCTACAGACATAACCTACATACGCTGCAATCAGGGAAGATTATATTTAACAGCAATTATGGATTGGTATAGTCGCTACATTTTGTCTTGGAGAATCTCAAATACGTTTGCTTCAGAATTTTGTATTGACGCACTAGAAGACGCTTTTGATATCAACCGGCCAAAAATATTTAACACCGATCAGGGAAGCCAATATACTAGCGATGATTTTATAGCAAAGCTAAAAGAGAAAAAAATCAAAATTAGCATGGATGGAAAGGGCTGTTACATAGATAATATATTTATAGAAAGGTTTTGGAGGTCAATTAAACAAGAGGATTTATTTTTAAAAGACTTATAATATCAATGAATTAAAGAATAGATAAGAGCTTATATAAATTTTTATAATTTTGAAAGACCGCATTTAGCTTTGAGTTATAGAACACCAGCAGAAATATATTATGGCAGAATTCAAAATAAATCTACAAAATTTGAATTAATAATGGCAAATAAAATTCGCACTTGACTCGATGTGCTCACAAACAAGTAGGGCGAAGATACATTGAATGGCATAAAATTAAAAAACATGCCTTCACCCATAAATATTTTAGCACATCGGTCAAGTGAGCTATCGCCCCACTGCGCTGCGTTTGGCTAGCACCCCTGAGGCCCCCTATTTAAGGGCTCAGAAAACATTTCCGGCATAATTTTTAACAAAAATAAGTATAGTAAATTAAAAAAGCTATACATTTTATATTTGTATGATAGAATAAAAATAGATTTCTCTCAATAAGCTAATTTTTGTGTCTAACTTATTTGATCTACATAATTTACAATACTTCTATCACCTAAAATAAAAAATTAAATTATATATGTTTATAAAAAAATTTATTGAATACGACCCTGTTGTTAATGCTGGTACTTTTAAATTAGGAACACCTTTTAGCTGTAATACAACATTCCAATTAGATGCAAATCCAAATATAATTTTAATTTTTGGGAAAAACGCTGATTATTATTTAACTGAAATTGAATTACTTGATTTTGATTACATGTTGCCTTTAAAATTATTGAAACTAATTCCGAATGCATTATTGCATTGTAATGAAGTATCTCTTTTGAAGAGAAGGAAACTATTCCAGAATGTATCATATGATGACACGGAAGTTGAATTGGAATTTGTTTATGATAAAATTACTGACAAAGCAATATTATATTTCGATGAACAGTCTGTTGAAACTATAAATTGTATTGTAGCTGAAAATTTTCCGGCTAATGGTAAAATAGCTTTTTATCTAGATAAGCAAAATAAATTAATTAAAGTTGAATTCATGGAACCAAAATTCATGTTACCTCAGGTTATTTCTGAATTATTATTACATTGATTCATCAAAAATTGGACTTGCTAGGGTTTGAGGCGGCGAAGCTGTCACTACCAGCAATCTAAACAGCAAATTAGTGATACCCAGTAAAGTATTAATTAATTAAAGGTTTAATCAATCGTGTTTAAAATAAAAAATAAATCTATCAGAGTAATCACCATTACAATGATTATGTTATGGCAATTAATACTTATAAGTATAGCACCATTAACTTATGCCAAGCCTGAAATTTTACATCCACTTGGGTTAGTTAACCTATCTGGCAATGGCGATATTCGCACGACGTCTGTAGCCCCTGATAAGGCAAAATAGATTATTAAAGCAAATAATATTAAGCCCATAAACAAATCCCATAATGTAATGCCAAGCCACCCTGGGTTTCATAGGCTTAAACTTAAACATATGTCACCAGCGAAAGCTAGGGCACTTTTATTAAAGCGTAAACTGCCAAAAAATATTAATCATCCGGTTAATGCTAATAGCTTAATGCTTAAACCTAAAACAGTAAATAAAATTTCAAGCTCGTCATCCAATAAAACTTTAACCAAGTCTTCTGGTAAAACTGCTAGCCCGACTTCTACTAGAACTTTAACCAAGACTTCATGATCAACGTCAACTAGATTGATCCCCAACGACAATTAAAATTGATCTAATGAAAACCTGTTGAATCATCAGAAATCTTACCCTGTCAACCCTGGCTTCAAGTAAGATAGTGTGATTCGTGTCAAGTAAAATAATTGGATCCATATAACTTTTACAGCTTCTGGACTTGGCTATACAGGGCAGCGCTACGATAGCGAGCTAGGGCTTTATAATTACAAAGCGCGCTATTATATGCCAAGCCTTGGCAGATTCTTGCAACCCGACCTAATTGGTTATAGTGGTGGCTTAAATCTTTATGCTTACGTTGACAATGACCCGCTAGATTTAACTGACCCCAGTGGCATGGAAGCTAGTGGTCAAAAAAATAATCCAAATCAAGATCCTAACCCACTACCGCCAATATTTTATCCGCCAGAAGAACCTGGTTATTATCAAAT
>JAJYFO010000152.1:0-5726 GCA_021785395.1 bacterium
GTGGACCACTTTTGCCCGACGTGGTTACAATTAAACTATTTAACTGGCTGGCCAAATTAGGCGATAAAGCGTTAAAACTATCGACTAGTGCCTGCGTTATATAAATATTAGAAGCCTTAGCGGCGTTGTAATAACTTGTTTTAAAGAAACTGGGGTCGTATTTAACGTGGTTATTGGACGAATTATTTAGCTGGAAACCTAGTATTGATGTATTAGACATATTGGTTACCTGGTTAAAATAGCTAGCATAATTGCTACTGTTATTCAACTGGCTCGTCAAAGCCTGACCAACAGCTGATACAGCCTGCCAAACGCTAGCGGCGTTACTATTGGCTTTAGACGAGCCCATCGTCTGACTATTAGCCGAAACAATAATGGCATAGCCAACCAGTCTATTATACGTCAGCAAATTTATGGTATTAGACCCAGGTGGGTCGCATAAAGCCGAAAACTGAGCCACGTCACCGGGTATAGAATTAAGCGCAACACTTGGCGTCATAACAGCCTTGCGAGCTATCGCCGCCGTGCCTGAATCTACAGCGTCAACCAATTCACGACTGCCACCGAATAAATTTATAGAGTAGAAAAAGGTCAAACCAAGAACGACTAACAATACTAAACTGGCAAGTATAATGCCAATGGTAAATCCATGTTTTCTTCGCATAATAGCCTACAAATAGTAAATAAGGGGGTAAGCAAAAACTTCTCAATTCTTTACAACCTGTATTATAGATACGCCTGCATTACAATGTCAAATTAAATTTTAAAATTTAACCTAAAAATAGTAAAAACACCATTGACGGTTTAAATTTTAAATAACCCCGGCCTTAAGCAAGTCTTTTAAGTCGATAACACCCTTGGGCTGACCTAGATCGTTTAAAATTAACAAATCGGAAATAGTGTAGGTTTCCATAATTTTAAGAGCTTCTTGGGCTAGCGCCGATTCTTTGATCGTTTTAGGTTGCGTAGTCATAAATTCATAAGCTTTTAGACTAAAAAACGACTGTCCATGGCTAGTTAGAGTACGCCTCAAGTCACCGTCGGTAATTATGCCAAGCAATTTTTGGTCTTCGTCACAAACCAAGGTAAAGCCAAGCTTTTTAGCGTTGATTTCGGCTAAGATTTCGCTATACGTAGAATTTGGCGCAATTACCGGTATCGCTTGACCATGACGCATTACATCTTTTACAGTCAACAGCTGGCGACCCAAAGACCCACCCGGATGGCTTTTTACGAAATCTTCGGCCGTAAAGTCTTTTTCTTTCATAAGCACTAACGCTAAAGCGTCACCCATGGCCAAAGTGGCCGTAGTAGAAGAAGTTGGCGCCAAATTAAACGGACACGCTTCTTTAGATACCCCAACGTCAACGACTACGTCAGCACATTTAGCTAGACTAGAATTAAAATTACCAGTTAAGGCTATTATAATCACGCCAAGGCGTTTCAACGGTTCAAGTATAAGTTTAATTTCGCTGGTTTCGCCAGAACTAGATAGAATAATGGCCAAATCGTTGCTGGTCAGCATCCCAAAGTCGCCGTGGCGCAATTCAGCCGGATGGACAAAAAACGCCGACGTGCCAGTTGAAGCAAGCGTTGCGGCAATTTTATTGGCTATATGGCCTGATTTACCTATGCCAATCACAACGACTTTCCCTCTACACGCCATTAATTTTTCAATGGCCAAGTTAAAGTTGTTGTCTAGGCGTTTGGCCATGTCTAGAATGGCGTTAGCTTCGGTAGTTAAAATACTTTGTGCGTAAGCCAATTTATTTTCAAGCGTAGCTAAACTATTGGGGCTGCTGTTTGTCATAAGTAAAAATGGTCCACAAAAATAAAGACAAATGAGATTATACTAACAAATCCGTTAATGTTAAAGAAGGCCTGGTTGATTTTTGACAAATCGTGAGGTTTAACGAGTTTATGTTCGTAGATAAGCATTAAAGCCACGATAAATACGCCAAGATAATACAGCCAATGGGTATTTGCTGTTAGACCAGTGACAACCAAACTTAAAACGGTTATCGCGTGCGAAAAACGAGCAATCGTTAAAGCTTTGTCGGGTCCAAAGCAAGCTGGCAAACTAAATATTTTATGCTTTTGGTCAAAATCAAGGTCCATTAAGGCGTACAGAATATCAAAACCAGCCACCCAGCTACTGACTCCTAAAGCTAAAAACCAGGGGGTTAAACTGAGCAGACTGTTACTTATAGCGATATAACCAGCCATAGCCGCCCCTCCCAAGCTAATACCCAGAACGAAATGGCACAGGTAAGTAAATCTTTTCGTAAAAGAATAGAAAGTTAACCAAGCAATAGCAACCGGCGCTAACAGCAAACAGGTTAAATTTAGTTTGTAAGCGCAGATTAACATTATCACAAATGATAGTAAAGCTAGTTGAATAGCCGTATCAGCCTTAATCTGACCACTTGGGATGGCTCTAGTAGACGTTCTAGGGTTAAGGGAATCTATATTGGCGTCAATGGCTCTATTTAAGCTCATAGCCGATGTTCGAGCGGTTAGAAAAGCTAAAATAACCAGACACAATTTAACCCCATCGATACTTTTGCCGCTAGCCAGGACAAAACCTGAAAGGGTAAAAGGCAGGGCAAACACCGTATGCTCTATCTTAATCATTTCGCCGTAGCGCTGCAGCGCTTGGATAAAATTTACTGAATTAGGCTGGGTTTTTGTATTCATCTTAAACAGACCAAGTATATAAACGAAACCTCAAATAACACTAAAGCCCTGATTCTAACACAAAAGCCTATATATTTCGATAATGTAAACCATTGTGCTTAAAAATTATATTCTTTAGACATTCGCCTAATTATTTAAGAAAATTAAGCTTGGTAAAATCGATAAAACTGTGCTAAATTGACTAAAATTTGCTAGAATAATTATATCTACCGGGTTTACACTAAATTTGCGCCTACCAGAAATTTTCTTAAACCCTGACCGTAAAGAGGAAAAAACTATGGAAAACGAATTAAACTTTGCCGTTCCCCCGTCCAAAAACAACCAAGTCATAGACTTACAAGGTGTAGCAGCTTTTGCTAGCCTAGTCGAACTTTTGGCTGGCGAATTGGGGGCTTCGTCCAATTCGATTAAAGGTGCCTTACCCGACTCACGCGGAAGCTTTGAAGAGCTGGTAGGCTTTATCGAATTAACCAGACAAGGCTTAAGCAAAAAAATAATTATAACCAGCCAAGAAGGTCGCCCAATAAATTTCGAATTACAGTGTTCGCTAAAAGACAAGAATATAGCTGGAGCCAAACAGGAAATGGAAAACAGCCCCGATAAAAGTAAACCTTACGACGTATCTTGCCAGATTGCCATCAATAAATTTACCAATAATATCGTCCCCCAAGGCAGAGCTCTGGCTCGAAACCTTGAGGATTTATTTGCCATTCTCGAGCGCATGCTGGCGATTGGACAAAACAGTAAAGTTTTAGCCATGTCTCCGTCCCAGGCTGAAATTGAAGCTTTTGAAATCGCCCAAAACGGCAATCTGGTCAAAAAAACCAATTAACTATAAAATTTTACCTCAACCCAAAAAGCTTAATCTGTTTCTCACTTAGCTTTGTTTTATGGCGATGGTATTAACATTTGAGCCTTTAGTTTAAATTATCGATACACAACGCTTTAATAGACACAATTTAACTAGAATTCACTCTAATAATAAAAACCGTAAGGTCGAAAACCGTTGAAATAAGGATTATAACCCCAGCCATAGCCTCGATAGAATGGGTTTAATAAACTAAATAGTCCAAATCCAACGTGGGGATAGAAGCCTGGAAAAAATCCCATATACGGTCTTGGCCAATAATGATGGTAGTAACCAGGCCAAAAGCCAAAATTATGATAAAAGTTATGGTGATACCCAAAACCACCGTATCCGAAATTGTGATAGCCATGACAATGCCCATAACCGCCGTGACCATAACCACCATGGGCATAGGCAAAAGCACCGTTCGTGTTACATAATAAAAATAGACATAGAACAAAGGCCATTATAAATTTAAGCGTGACGTGTCGCATAGTCTCACACTCCTTTTCGATTTTATTCTCTTTTTTTAATTACTTAATTTAAATATTTAGCCGAAATATTTATTTTATCTGCCTATATACGACACAAAAACAGCCATAATGTTTCACTTTAGAGCAAAATTTTACAACGATTTTACCCAAAATTTCACAATATTAAAAATTTTAAAGATAGCTATAAAAATTATAGCTATCTTTAAAAACGAGTCTAAGAACCTTTTATTAGGCCAATCTTTAAATACTTGTAGCCTTGCGCGTAATTTTGGCAGCCATCGCCTGGGCTAAATTACTAGCCGAATGAGAGCCCGGTAACCCCAGTTTACTTAAATCTGGTTCTAAATTGGTGACTGGTTTGCGGCCAGTGTCAAGTTCAGGAGCCATCTCATTGTTATTGACAATTTTAGCTTGAACCAGCATTTGTGCCTGAGCATTTATTGCCTGCAAATTAATGTGGTTCTGGGTTTTAGCCCCGCACTCGATACAGAATTTACCTTTACCGGGATTTTTACCACATTGACTACAGTTAGCGCTATTAGCGTTGACATTGGCCTGGTTTAAAGTATTAGCGACAGACTCTTTAACCATATCGGCAATAGCATTTTCAGCCTGGCTGACTTTGTCTGCCGTAGCCTGGCTCAATTCTTTGTCAGAACCGCTTTTTTGCTGGGCTTTAGCGATAACGTTATGCATAAAGTGGACTCGGGCGATTTCTTCAATACCACCTAAATTGACCATAAACGGCTTGATTTCACCAAATTCTGGGTCGCTAGCTGGCGATAAATAGACAAGCGCGTGGTGTTTTTCCATACGTTTGATGGAATCCTGATCTACCCTGGGTACAACTTGTTGAGAGTGAACCCTGTTCCAGCTGTTAGGGAATACATTAAAGCCAGACGCTTCGTATCTGTCTACCAAACCAGGGATAACTACAGAGTGCTTACCGATTTCATCGCTGAAGAACTTAGCAGTTGTGTCGTCAGCGTTATGCATACAAATTCTTACCGCCGAGTTGGAGAATATAGTTTTTAATTCGGCCATACCTGCACTAGCGCCTAAACTACCACCAGCTATCTGGGATATATTCTGCAGTATTACCGCCAGACCACCATTAGCTCCGCGAACGATAGCTGACAAGCGTCCAGCTGTATCTAGGTTCAAAGTCTGGTATTCATCGAAGAATGCGTACAAAGGAAGGACTGACTTAGTACCGTATCTGGTGTGTAAGGCCTGTTGAAGTTGATAAACAAAACAAGCCGACAAAGACTCAGCGTCAGGTCCAATAGAAGCTGGAGCACCGAAAATTAACACGGTTGGCTGATGCATTATGGCCTTTAAATCTAAGTCCGATTTATCGGTAGCTCTAAGAACATTGGCGTTTCTGAACATCCTTAATCTACCGCGTAAACCTTGAATGTTTTTATCCCATTCGGCTTCAGTTCTAATCAAACCAGCTAAAACCTGGGTTACTTCAGACAATTCGGCCTGGTCAAGCGACGGGTTATTTTTTAGTTTTTTAAGTGACTCAATTATATTGCGACGGTTATAAACCAGTTTCATAAGTCCACGCGGATTACATGACAAAGGCTGAAAGTCTGTCGGAGCTCCATTTTCATCTTCACCAGAGCATTGTAAGGCACCCCATTTAAGAATTTGAGCCAGGCATCTTATGTAGCCCAGATCAC
>JAJYFO010000152.1:5736-6917 GCA_021785395.1 bacterium
GTTCAGCCCAATGTTGCGCTTCTGGTTCCATAGAATTAACGTCTTGCACAATAGAAGTTGCAAATACGACTGGGTCAGTTTCTAATGGGTTCCAGTGAATGGTTTCGTCGTCTAATGGGTTAAAATAAAGGGCGTTAAACCCTGCCTGAATGGCTTCTGGCAATATAGTGTATTTGAAACCTTCTTTGTTTTCATCTAGATTAGGGTCGTTAGCTTTAGCTTCTAAAGCAATTATAACTGATGGTTTGGCCAAAAGGGCTTTAATTATAGCGCGCATCAAAGTAGTTTTACCAGACCCAGACGGAGCTACGATAAACATGTTCTTGTTGGGCAGACGGCCTAAAGGAATAGTTACCGGGCAATTAGTCCTGGCCAAAAAGCCAAACGGAATAACCGCTCCGTCCGCCTCAGTCCAGGTTGCTTCAGGGTTGCGTTTACCCATACGACCGTGTCTGCGTAAATTAGGCGGACACAGGTAAGTTTTTTCGTACTCTTTAGGCATCATAAGGCCAGACGGTGGATTAAACGTGCGTACTGTTTGCCATGGGAATAAACGTTTTTTGTGGGCAGCGGCCAGTATTAACGCCAATAATACCAAAGTAGGCAGTAATATAGCAATAGAAGTGGCGTCTAAAAAACCATGGGCTTTACGCATGCCACTATAGTCAGTGATGTGCTGGGGGTTACCTTCAAGCCTTAGGTTTTTAGGCTGAACTATCATACCTTCAGTCGGAGGATGGGCTTCGCGTGGTATCACACCAGCTGGCTGATTAAAATAACGCCCACCTGGTGGTGGCGTTACCGGCTGGTTGTTGGCGTTTAAGATTATGGCTCCAGGCTGGATTAAAGGATTAGTGTCAGGCGTTAAATTAGCTGGATCGGTCAAACTGGTATTAGGCGTTAACATAACCGCGTTAACACCAGAAACAGGGCTTGCTACAGTTGGCTGACTAGTGGCGCTATTAGTCACCGAATAATTGGTCTGGCTAGGAGTTGGTGTTGGATTAGCTGAATAGTTATTGGCATAATTTTGACCGCCTAAGCTTACACCCTGGTTATAGTTACCATGGCTAGAAGCATAGCCGTTACTGTTGCTATACATAGATGGACTTGAACTATAACCACCTTCACGCATCATGCGAGCCTGATACTCTTTGACTGATATAATTTCACCAGTTTCT
>JAJYFO010000153.1 GCA_021785395.1 bacterium
TGTATTAAATTTTGCCTAAAACGATTAAATATTTTTAAGGATGAAAAATTTGGCTTGTGGTGGAGTACAGCTGGTATTTATAGTAATTTAAATATAGCTTGGTTCGTGTAGGCTTATGGCTAACTTATTGGGTTTACATATGTTGTTGCGTGGGTTTTTTGTGACCACTTTTTGGGGGGAACCACACTATAATTTAAAAGTAAAAATTAGACGATCATCAATATCATGATAACGAAAACTAAACTGCTTCAAAAACCATTTTTGGCAAAGGTTGATAAGGAAACTTACTAAATCGGAAAAACCTTGTTAATTATCCTTTAGGCGGAAATGGATCGTTTCCATAACTATCACGACTTTGAATTTTACCATCTTTGCCATGAATAAAAAGTTCGCTTTTTTCTTTTTGAGCTAAGTCTCTGGCATAATCGACACAAGGAATTTTCGTGTCAAAAAATTCAATATAATTATTAGAGCCTTCCTTTTTGCAAGCCCAGCCATTTTTGTGTGGAACAGCATGTATACTTTTTCCCATAAATAAGCCTACTTAAGAGATTTGTAATAAATTATAAAATGTTACCTTGTTAATTCAATTTAACATTTCATACATGATATAATAAACTATATGATAAAAAATGTCAAGATAAAACAATTTAGAGAACACTGTAAACTTTCCCAAGAAGAGTTAGGGCAGCATATTGGCGTGACAAGACAAACTATTGCTTCTTGGGAAAGTGGAGAGACTGTGCCTGAATTAATTCATTTGTTTAAAATTGCTTCAACATTGCAAATACCTGTAAGATTATTAATTGAGGACGAAGAAGTTCAAAAAAAATCAAAGTTACTGTTTCGAGCTGATGATATGACTCGTTTAAGCGTAGAAATCCGCAAAATTATTAACCATAAAGCCCAAGAATATTCTTCTTTAGAACACCTTTTAGGGGAATTTCCAGGCTTGCCCGAGTCAAGGCCATTAGAAGCTAACGATAAGAATATTATTGAGCAAACCGCGATATCTTTTAGGAGTTGGCTTGGATTAGGTAATTTATCTTGTGTATATGATTTGTTTATGCTGCTCGAAAATCAGGGTATTAAAATTATCCTATATGATTTACCCGAGGAATTATCCGGATTTTCATGTTTTACTAATGATCTTGGTGGCTTTATTGTAATCAATAAGAATCATCCAATAGAGAGACAGTATTTTACAGCTATACATGAGATGGGACATTTGATTTTTCACAGATCTCATTATGACCCTACTGCTGTTGTAAAAGGAAAAGTACCCGCTCATTTTGAATCAGCGGTAAATTTATTTGCCGGAAAGGTTCTATTTCCAGATAATTTAGTTAATCTAGAACTCCATTCTTATAGAGATAAATGGATTCCGCTGCCTGTTTTAATTGATATTAAACAAAGGCATTTTGTCAGTATTCAGACTATTCTTATTAGAGCTAATCAAGTTGGAATCTTAAGTCAAAAAACTTTCAATGCACAATTTGGGTCATTTAAAAAAAAGTTTGACAAAGAAGAGCCTGGTACGCTCAAAAAAGAACAAACTGGTTTGACAAGACTTGAAAGATTGACTTACAGAGCGCTAGTTGAAGAAAAAATTACTATATCTAAAGCTAAAGAAATATTAGGTAAGCCACTGTCTGAAATAAAAAAAGAACTTGTTTCTTGGATGGATCAAGGGTAGAATAGTTATTGATATTACTTGTTGATGCAAATGTTCTGATCGATTTAACATACGTAGAAGGTTTAAATGTTTTATGTAGGTTAGGTAAATTAGAGGTTTTAGATGTGGTTTTAGCTGAATGTAATTTACAGAAAGAATTTGCCGAAAAAATAAAAAACATCAATATAGTAGAAATTAAAGCTAGTTTTGAATGGCTTAAAACTATCCGTAGCCATAAAGAAATTAGCGAGGAAGACTCGCTTAACTTATATTATGCTAAAACATACTCTAGAATTCTACTGACAAATGATTTGCCTCTTAGAAAACTTTGCGAAAGTGAAAATGTTACTTGTCATGGTACTTTATGGATTTTAGAAGAGTTATATCAACGTAGCCTTTGTCCTAGTGATAAGTTAATAAATTGGCTGGATATTTTAAGTAAACTTGATCGAAGAATGCCTAAAACCGATGTCTTAAATTTAAGATTTAAACTTGAGCAGAAGTAAGACATGTTTTTATAATTCTTGGATTCTTTAATAATTTTCGTGCTCAACATATTAGGTCCACATAAGAATTTGGTCAGCGGATATTGACTAAATGTACTGATTATCTGAAAGTATTATTTCCTTTGACTGATAAAGAATGCCAGTTTATCATATTTTTGCGAGATAATGGCAAGATTGAGCCAGCCCACCGTTAACTATTGATAAAAGCTTCAGGAAATTATATTAGAACACCCCCTAGCTTATCTAAAGAGCAATGCAATCAAAGAAAGTTTAATTTTAATAAAGATAGCAGAGATAGAAAATAGTTAATAAGGTTTCGGTTAATAGGGTTACAGTACAGTAAAAAGCATGAACGAAGTCGTATTGTTAACAAAGGTGAATGCTAGCCAATTGACCTGGTTGGCGTGTGAACCAATTGATAAACCTTGGTGTTAATATGGAAAATATGCTTTTGCTAAATAAAAGAGAGACTTACATTTAGAACCTTTGCTGGTTTTGTTTTATGTCAAGTGGCCGATTTGTTAATTAGCGCTGGCCGATTTCCCTAGAATAACGTGTGTATGCACGTTAAAGCTTAGACCTTGAATCGTCTAACCCAAAATGGCCTTAGCGTTAAAGCGATTTTTAATGCGGTTGCATAAAAAATACGTCAGTGGCTTGCGCCTGGGGTTACACTTTTGGTCAAGGAGTAAATGTAGCAATAAAGACATAGAAATGCCGTGTCGATAAGGCTTTAGCTTAGGGCTGCGGCAGGTTATATAAAATAGCGCTAAAAGCTCGAAAGAATGTAGGGGCAAGAACAATTTACCGGAATAATTTTCATGAGCAGCTTCGCTAAATTTTGACCAATTGAATTTCCAGCCATGAGCCTTTACGTAATCGACGACATGGTCTAAGTCGACTAGAAAGCCTACCAAAAAACTGGCGTAAGCAGCTTTCTTCGACCTAAACTGCCAGTAATTAGCCAGACTAATGCCCAAAGATGTTATAATATGGCCTGATGTTCTCATTATTTAGGTATCCTGTAAATTTAAATTAGCTCGTATATATATTTTGTACCCCAAAAATCTAATTTTGCATTAAAATTTTGCTAGGATAAGATAATGAATTTTTCAAGGGGCTTTAAATGAAATTAAAAATAGCTATTTTTATTCTGTCATTAAACTTAATATCTTGTCAAGATATGGTTTTGGCACAGACTAAAGGTACCACCAGCAACGAAACCAAAGCGATCAACGCTTATAACCTGGGCTTGAATTCGTTTAATATGGGGTCGCCCGAGTCGGCCATTATTTTCTTTCGGCGAGCGACCGATTTGAACCCCAATTTAGCCGACGCACACTATAATTTGGGTGTTCTATATGCTAGCGAAAAACGTTACAATGAGGCTTGCGACAGTTTTCAAAAAGTATTGAAAATTAAGCCTAACGACCCGGACGCTTGCTTTGAATTGGGTAAAACGTATTTCGAGCTTGGTAAATACGACTTGGCCAAGCAGTCTTTGATGAATATATCGCCAAGCAACGAACATTTTGCCAGCGCCCAAAAACAAATAGAAGAAATTGACTCTAAACTAGCCGCCAGTAATCAAGGTTCAGCCTCGGCTGTTAGCAGCGCTAATAGTGGGGCTAACAACGCAACACCTTCTAGTGTGGTTAATCCATCCGAAGTGGTTGACGGTAATTGGGGGTCAAGATCCTCTAAAAACCAGACTTCTTCTGATAACGCTAATTCGACTACGCAAACAGCGTCGACACCAGCGTCAGCCGTCAGTAATTCTCTAGCTACAAGCGATAATAATTTTGCCGCAGCCAGCAATAATCAGTCGAGTAGTCAGAATACTAGCAATAACTTGGCACCGGTTAAAGTTATCGCCCGCGGTTTTAGCTCGCCAGCTGGCGTAGCTATAGATAATTCGGGTAATTTATACGTGGCTAATTTTCAAAGCAATACGATCGACCGCTTGGCTAAGGATGGTCGGCGAACGGTATTCGTCGCTTCTAACCTCAATGGCCCATTGGGTATGGCTTGCGATAAAATGGGTAATTTATACGTGGCCAATTATAACTCGGGGGTAATTTTAAAAATTGACCCAAGCGGCAAACAGTCTGTCATAGCCAAAAATCTGCAAAATCCTTATTATCTATCGCTGGATAATAACCAGAATTTATATATAACCGAGCATAAGTCTAATAGCGTGGTCATGGTGAAAATCAACGATACCAAACCAGAAATATCCAACCAGGCACCACTACCCTAGTTTTTATTTTCTAGTAATTTAGTCAAGCACTTATCGAGCTCGTTAATTTTCTATTGGTTCAGTGATTTAATAAAGTCATCGTTACAAAAATCAATTTTAAAATTTAAGCGGTTGACCTTCTAGTTGCTGGAAGGTTTATAATGCTCTTAGGCAAGGGATTGCAGTGAGGCAATAGATTATGGGGCAAAATCGTTTATACATCGGTCAAGTAGCCAAAATACTAGGTATTTCCCCAAAAACCATCCGATGGTATGAATCAGAAAAATTAATTAGTAAAAGTAAGCGAGATATTTCTAATTATCGTTATTATACAAAAGAAGACCTCGAAACGCTCATTTTTATTCGCAAATCTTTATCCTTGGGTTTTAGTATAAATGAAATCAAGGCTATCTTTGCGATAAAGTCCGGTGGCGGTCAGCCTTGTGACTTTGTTTTAAATCTAATAAAGCAAAAAATAGTCAATTTGCAGTCGACGATAGAGTCATTAAAACCTGTCTTAGAAAATTTGGAAAATCTGCAAAGTATATTGACTAAACAATCCACGCCGGAAAAACAAGCCAAGTCTATTATATGTGGCTGTATTGAAAATAATTGTGATCTCGAGGTGTCAAAACCATGAATAAGCTGTGGCCTAATTTCTTTAATAATAAGCACGATTGTTGTACTGATTCACAAACGCAAGGTGGACTTGAAAAAACGCTTAAAAATACACCTTTAATTATGGGTATAATAGCTGCCTTTTCATCGTCTATCTGTTGTATTGGCCCAGTCGTAGCTTTAGCTTTATTTGGTGTTAGTGCAGTCACTTTTATAACTAAATTCGGTTTTTATTTTAAGGCATTAACGATATTAGTCATAATTTTGGGTTTAATATATACCTGGTATAAAGGTGGCAGTAGAAGAATGAGCTATATGACCATACTTGTTATTAGTTTTATAGTCGTAAATCTGCTCTTGCGCGTTGTCGGCAATTATTATTCAAGCCAAGTTGGCATAAGTAAAATTGGTCAATGCAATGATTGTTCTAAGGGGAAAAAATAATTATGTCTAATTATTGTGAAAATTTACCAAATATTGGAAAAATTGGTCAATGCAATGATTGTTCTAAGGGGAAAAAATAATTATGTCTAATTGCTGCAAAAATTCGCTAAATATTGAAAAAAATGAATCTGATATCTGTAAAGCTTGTGGGCAAGCTGGTGCCTTAGTCAAGGTTATTACGCTTAAAAGTTTACTAATTGATGAAGCAAAAAATAGGTTGAATAATTACAAGTATCATTTTTGTTGCAGCCCACTGTGTACTGTAGTCTATTTTTCAAATCCAGATAGCTATTTCTATAAAAAAGACCTTAGCGTTAAAGTAAGTTTAAAAGAAAACGAGCTCGATATACCCGTATGCTACTGCTTTGGCTATACTAAAAAAGATATTTTGGATGAAATTAATGCTGTTGGGACATCCTCGGTTGAAGCCAAAATTAAAGCTAAAATAAAGGCTAATTTATGTGCCTGCGAAATTAAAAACCCGCAAGGCAAGTGCTGTCTTGCAAGCATAAGAGCGATAGTAGAAAGCAGTAAGATGTGATTTTGTATCTAACTGATTCGGTCCATGTAAATTTTCAGATTAACTAAATAAATTATTTTATCCAAGAAAAAATTTTACTAAAAATATTTGGCGTGGCCGGATTTTCCAGGCTGGCATTTTTAAGCGAGTTAATCCCTTCTATATTGCGCTTATTGACTTTGCGAAAGCCCAGGTAGACATTATAATAAATAGGTAAATTGCTTTTATCGGTAAACTCATGGCGTAAAACCAAATAATAAGTGACATTCTCTTTAACCCAATAAGCAAGTTTAACCGCTTTACTGGTATCACCTTGGCTTGGCTTACCTTTAGACCAGGTTGGCAGGCTTACTAGTTCTTTATTTTTGTAGCCCATGGTGTCAATGGAACAATTATAATCGGGTTTGCCCAAGATATAAATTAAACTATCTAAGGTGTTTTTAAACGTCATTTTAGTTTTACGGTCAACTTCACTGACATGTTTTGAAGCTGTTTCCAGAACATGCTCGGAAAAATCAAGTTGCAAGCTATCAGCCTCAAACCTGGCTATTAAATTACTTATATCCATATTGTTTTAGTAAGTTTTTGGACAGGAAATCAAAACGGATTCCATGACGATGCTATCACAATTGCAAAATATTTTCAAGATTAATTGAATATTTATTTAGTCGACTTTGACGTTAAAAGATTAAATTTGAAAAAAATTAATCTTTTTTCTGTTTACTTTTAAAATCTTAGTGGTATTTTATAATTACCGGTCGAAGAGCATGCCACCTTATTTAAAAGAATTTTCTACAAGGTCGCCTTCAACCGGTTTTGTTTTGCGGATGTTTTAAAATTTAAACTTTTAGATTTATTTAGCAGTTTGCGTTTGCTTTTGCCGCATTTTAGATTTTGTCATGTTTTAATC
>JAJYFO010000016.1 GCA_021785395.1 bacterium
TTAATTTATAACCAATTTACCGGTCAAAAAAATCTTTAATTTTATTAGATTCGTTGTCTTTATTGTAAATACAGTATTTTGTAAATCTGTTTTCTACGAGCTGATTTAACTGTTTAGTAATATCTTTCTTGCGTGTCATTATACTCACATTATAGCCCAAATTTTGAAAACTGGCCATTAAATTTATAACCGAAGCTAAATCGTCTTTGTCGCTGTTGTATATGAGCGCCAGTTTGTCACTTGAGGTTATATTTTCAGTTAAATTCTGGTCTAATAACAAACCTACTACCCTTTCAAACCCAATCGAAAATCCACAAGCTGGTGTTGGTCTATTCGATATTTTGCCTATCATGTTGTCATAACGGCCGCCACCGGCTAAAGAATAATTTACGCCGCCGGCTTTTATTTCAAATATCATGCCAGTGTAATAACCCATGCCGCGAGCTAAAGTTGGGTCAAACTTAAAATTGTATAAATCAGAACTAAGCGCTTTGCAAATGTTAATTACTTTATTCATTGCTCCCAAGATATTTTCGATTTCGTTTAAATCAATGCCTGGCAATATAGACTTTAAATCTTTAAAATTTTTAATTACGTCGGTATTATTGCTTTGACTTATCTGTAATAGATTATCTAAGGTAAGTTTAAGTTTTTGAGCGATACTGTGGTCGAACGATGCGTCGATTTCAGCTTCCATGCCAGATTGTCCGATTTTATCGATTTTATCGATTATTATAAAGACTTTGGCCATTTCATTGTCTGGCAAGTTTAACGATTTGAGCAGGTTGGTTATTAGACGTCTATCGTTTATAACTACTGTAAAGTCTTTAAATCCAATAGCAACTAAGGCTTTGGCGGTAGCGTCTATAAGCTCTATTTCACAGCTTTCATTTTTGACGCCAATTATATCTATATCGCATTGGGTAAATTGGCGAAAACGTCCCTTTTGAGGCCTTTCAGCCCTAAATACCGGACCTATTTGGATAGATTTAAACGGGTTGGTTAAATTGGCCTGGTTATTTACGAAGTAACGAACTAGTGGAACGGTCAAGTCGAAACGTAAGCCATAGTCAATTAAATCGTCTTTACTAAAAGCTTGTGTTTTTAAAACCTCGTCGAGTTTATCACCGCGTTTTAAAACTTCAAATATTAAACTTAAATTTTCGCCGCCGTCTTGACGCTTTAAATTTTGGATATTTTCTAAAATTGGGGTTTCGATGCGTTCAAAATTGTATTTTTGGTATACTTTAAGAATTTTGTCGCTTACCCAGTCACGAATATACGTTTCTTTCGGTAAAATATCCCGCATGCCACTTGGCGTCGATAGAATTAGGCCAGTCAATTGATTATTACCCATTAAATTAAACGAAAAACAAATTATAACTAAAAATTTAATCTAAAGTATGGGAAAATTACCATTTTTTAATTTAATTAGTAGTTCTATCATTAACTTTACATAATATTTTTGGTTTTTTTATGAAAGTTAATGATCTAGCTCTAAGTCAAGATAAAATTCTTCCTTTAAACCAAAAAAGGAAAGACGGTACGTTCACGACTAAAGTATACCGAGAATTAGACTTGTTGGGTCAGTTGGCTGACTCGACGTATAAGGGCTTTATCAAAGAAGCTAGTCTAGAATGCCAGCACCCCGTCCAATTGGCTAAAAATCTTGGTGAAGGGGCGGCCATTGGTATTGGTTTGACCTTGCTTACGCATAACCCCGAAAGTCTTGGCTTAATTGGCAAAGCTATCGTAAACTATGGTGGTTACGCGGCTGTCGGAATCGGCTCTATCGATGTTTATAATAAGCTAGAAAAGCCGTTCGCCAACGCCTGGCTTGGAAAAGCCAATAATTTGGCTAAAATCGATAAAATTGGCGAAGGTTTCGGTTCGGTAGCTTTTAACCTGGGTTTAATGGGTATTGGCGGTGTCGGTTCGAATATAGGTATAAATGCGTTTGCCGATTCTAAAGCCTTTGACTTTTTAAAGTCATTTACCGGCAACACTTTTAAATCTAGTGACGAGATTTTTCAAGAAGCTGCGCCCAATATCGTAAAAATTTCGGCGTCTGGCGATATTAGTATGGACGAAGCTAGCCTTAAATACCCTGACCTTGTTAAAGACATTAGCCCTAATTCTGGTCCTTTAACCCTTACACATAATGGCACTGGCTTTGTCCTTGACGATAATATTTTGCCAGACGGCGGAAAACTAATCGTAACCAATGACCATTGCGTTGCCGATTCAACTAAATTTTTAGTTTCTACCGTCAACGGCGACAAAATACCGCTACAATTGTTGGCTCATGACCCGGCTAGTGACTTGGCCTTACTAAGGCTAGATGAATCGGACGCTGATCGCTTTTCTGGGCTTAAATTATCCTCTAAATGGTTAAGGCCAAATTTGAAAATCAGTACAGCCGGATTTGAAGGTAGCGAAGATACGCCTTTGTACCAAGAAGGCCAAGTTTTAAGGTCGGTAACTTCAACTTTAGGAAATAAGCTAAACTTGGCCAGAATTACCGGTAAGCCTGGCTTGAGTGGGTCACCACTGCTTAACAATGGAAAAGTTATTGGTATTTTAAGCCAAAGATTAGCAACAGATACTTCGTATAGCCGATTTATTCCGGTTGGGGAATTAAAAGAATTAATTGCTAAGGCCTTGGGCTAATACCGCCACCGTATTTGTCAGTATAAGCCAGAGATCTCACATAGTTTTTTAACGTTCATTTTATTGGACTTTAGATATGGTGCTGCCACAGTACCTGTTAAAGTAAGTCATTGACCGGTGGATATGAGCTGGTTTTTCAAGTTCATTGTAATTCGACTCTATTCAGGTAGCCGATTCTAATTTAAAAATTCAAAAATCAATACATTACATAATCGGTTTTTTGATGGTAAAGCCATCTAATAGTAGCTTTGTCAGCTGGTGATAGTGAATTCACTACTCTATCGACGTACATTAAATCTTCGCGATACGGACTATGGGCTTTAATACCTAAAGCGTGGCCAAATTCGTGGGCGCTGGCGGCTTGCATTTTTTGTGCGTCATTGTTGACAGTTGTTGAAAGCTCTATTATGACAGGCATTTTATGGACTAAATGCAATTTGTCGACGGGAAAAATTTTGGCTGTAGTTATACCACCAGCACTAATACCACCTGGAGCGCTAGCGTCTTTAAATATATCGGTAAAGAATACGAGTATATTGGCGTTGGCTGGGTCATCAGTGAAACCGAATTTAAACAGGCCTTCGTTTTCAAATTCGCGCCATTGCTCGATACCATTGGCTACCAAGTCGTTTACTTCTTCGGTCCAGCCATTTACTTTAGATAAATCGCCAAAAGGATTTTTGGGATTGGCCTTAATCATGCTATAAACCAGGTCGCAGCGAGTGTTGGGAATTTCATCAAAAGGAACACTTGGTAAAGCAAGCCCAGGACTAATCCAGATGGCTATGGGCATGGAAGTATTGAGCCAGCGCACCGCTTTCATATTAATAGCTGGTTCGCCAGGGTTATACGCGTCATTCATATTTTGGGGCGTGCGGTTGAGGCCTTCGGTTAAATGCAGGCCATTAACCGGCTGCAAGTCATTGACGCCACCGCCGTTTATAAGGGTGTTGGATAGAGGCTGAGCCTGGCTCATGGGCTGTAGGTTGAAAAGTAAAATCAGTAAAATTAAATTAAATTTCGACATTAAAAAACCTGACAAGAAATTTTGTTAAATTCGATATCTATATTTAACCTTATAATAGCGTATAAGGTTTTTCCATATACAATATTAAAGGTGTTTATCATTAAATTTTAAGTAATTTAAGGGTCTAAAATTGTCAAGAAGCTTAATAATTGCCAAAAGTTACTACGCCTTGAGCAATTGTGCCAAAAATATAATTGTCAATACTTTAAATCAATCTGGCTTTAAATTAAATTTGGCTTTGCCAACCGGTAATTCGCCCAAGCTAATGTACCAATTACTGGTAAAACACAATCGAAAATTGGCAATTGATTGGTCAAATGTAAACTTTTTTGCTTTAGACGACTATATTGATGTTGATTCAGAACATAGTTTTGCCAATTATTTATGGCAGAATTTGTATAGATTTATTGATATATCTTGCGACCAAATATTTAACCCTAAAATAAATATTGATTACGATAACTTGATTTTGGCAAAGGGTGGCCTAGATCTTACGATTTTGGGTGTGGGCGCCAACGGTCATATAGCATTTAACGAGCCTGATACACCGTTAGCCAGCTATACCCATAGCCTGTGGTTGACCGAATCGACAAGACAGGCTAATAAATCGGCCTTTGACCAAACCCAGACGATTCCTAAACGGGCTATTTCGGTTGGAATCAGCACAATTCTTGGTAGTAGGGCTATAATAGTATTAGTGAGCGGTAAAACCAAGTTTAAGGTGTTAACGAGGTTTTTGAAAGGCCGAATAGAAAGCGATTTACCTTTGTCTAATCTTTTATACCATAATAACTGGACGATTATCACCGACTTAGCGATTGACGTAACTAATATCGAGGTTGATTGTAAAATTGAAATACTTTAAATTATTTTATTTTATTGCAATACTCGCTTTGCTTTTAAATTGGACTAATTTACACGGGCTTACCCAAATTAGTCAAGACGCCATACCGCCAGAAATCACTATTTCTAATTCGGCCAACCCCAGTAATGCTAGCAATTCTAGCGCTTATAAACAAGCCGTCCCCAACTCGAACCAGGCCTCACCTAATGCTAGCGACCCTGTGGCTATAATTGTTACCAATAAAGGCAGTATTACGATAAGGCTATTTGCCAAATATGCGCCCAAAACCGTCGCCAATTTTGTCGATCTAGTCAACCGGGGTTTTTATAATGGCCTTACCTTTCATCGTGTTGTGCCGGGTTTCGTAATCCAAGGTGGCTGTCCTAATGGTAACGGAACGGGAATGTTTATTGACCCGGCTACTAAAAAAGTTAGAATGATACCACTTGAAACTAATCCTGTTTTGAAGCATAATGCCCCAGGTGTAGTAGCCATGGCTAGAATGGGTAATGACCTTAATTCTTCAAGCTGTCAGTTCTATATTACGCTTGCGCCCCAACCCAGTCTTGATAATAAATACTCGGTTTTTGGTGGTGTCGTTTCGGGGCTTGACGTTGTTAAAAATATAATAGTTGGCGACAAAATTATTTCTATTACCTTAAATAAATAAATTTAAAAGTTAAAAAATAGATTAATAAATATAAGGCTTATACATTCACTAAGCTCAACACTGGCGCCATAGGTATCACCGGTATGACCGCCTAGTTTATAGACAAAGTAGCGCGTGATTAAAATACCAACGATTACTTGGCTAATAATAAGGTAGAAAAGATTGACATTATATATTCGACTAAGCAATGTTGCAATTATGGCTAGCAAAATTAAACCCAAAGCAAAGTCAACATAGAAATTACTGGTATCATGCCATATTTTCCCGGATCCAGTTGTTCTTAAATATTTATAACGACCAATAGCGTATACTTCGGTTAATCGACCTAGAATCGGAAGTATTACTAAACTTATTACGGTCATTTTATCGTTTAGATGGGCAATACCGATAAATTTAAACGAAAAAACAATCAAACCAGCTAAAACACCAAAATTACCTACACGACTATCCTTCATAATAATTAAGGTCTTTTCAATATCCTTATGGCTAGCTATCCCATCGCAGGTGTCCATGAGTCCATCGTAATGCAGCCCGCCTGTAAGAAATAGCCAGGCTACAGTTAAAATTAGCCCCTTTAGGTAGCCGTCACAGCTTAAATTGATAAGCGCCGAATTAATCATAACTAGAATCAAGCCAATTATTAAGCCAGAAAAAGGAAGATATTTAGTCAATCCGGTCAAATTTACTTCGTCATAATGGCTAATTCGCGACAGGATTGTAATAAGTCTACCAACCGGAATAATTGTTACGTAGCTTAGCGTATTTAAAAAATCTATGATTACTTTCAAGTTAACACCTCTATCTATCTTTGACTAGATATTTCAATTCGGCATGGTATTGAAAATAGTCTTTAAATGTATCTGTATTATCCAGTAATAAATTAGCTTGTTTTAATTCATAAAACTGTGTTAGGCTGGCAATATGGTTAGCCGTGTTACAGTCAGTTTCGATACTGGGCAGAGTGTCGAAAGCTTTTTGCATGATTTCCTGGTACTCTTTACCGTCGTTAGTTATTGTGCTGTATGGTATTACACTGTCAAAAGTGATTTTATTTACTATAGCTGGAGTAATTGGCAAGGAAATATCGTTAGATAATTCATAGCAATAAAAAATAATGTTGCGGTTGGTTTTGGTAAAAGTCTTATAATTTGTTCTTAGACACTGCGTATCGTTGACTATAATAAGGCATTTGGCGTTATTGTACTGGTTTGTCAATAATTCAACCGGTAGTTCAAAAACCAGGCCAAAAAGGTGGCTTAGTGTAAATGAGTCAGGTTCTAGATAAGTAATTATTTCGATATTAATATTTAGCGATTCTAAAAACCTCTTTAAAATATATATGTCGGTCAGTATTTGCGTTAGTTCTGACTTGTTAGTTGTTTTACCAGATTCTTGGCTATCTAATAAATTATTTCTATCGTTGATAAGAATACTGCCGTATAGAATATATAGCCATTCACGGTAAGTTTTTATATTTTTGGCGCTTATAATTTCGTTTAAACGATAAATGATTTTACCTGTATTAAAAACCTCAATTTCTTCTTCACTGCTTTGGGCTGACAGTTTTAGCTTTACAAAATAATCGTCAAGTTTTTCAAGTCTGGTTAAATAAATTTTGCACATAACAATATTTAGAAGCGTGTCAAAGGTATTCTCGTGTATGATTACGGCTTCAAAAAAATCTAAAGCTGTTTGATAATTGCCTAAAAGTAAGTTTACAAAGCCTAATTCGTAATTGACAAATAAATTTTGGCTATTGGCTTTGTACAGGTCATTTAAGAATATTAAAGCCAATTCGTAGTCATTTAGGTTTATTAATTCATAACTTAAATTAATTAAAACGATTAAAAAATTGTCGTCGAGCCATTTTTTTTCGCTAAAATCGCCGATACTGTTGATAAAGTCGTCTAGTTTAGATGTAAAATCAGTCGGCGCTAGATTTTTAACTGATTCTAGGTAGGCACGAGCTTGTATCTGGTTATACGGTGATTCTAACCAGTTTTGTCGCAGCGTTTGAATATTCGATGCGTTAACTAAATTGTTGTCACCTAGAAAGTCGGTCAATAAATTATCTATGGCGTTTTTTCCTGAGGCATTATTCGATTTAACTAGTAACTAGAAATATATTGTTACAGAATTTAGTGCTTTAATAAGCTGGTATTAAAAATAAATAATCTTTTTTGCCTTTTGGTTTTTAGTCTTTTCTATATACGCATGGCCTTGTAGTGGTGGTTGACTTTATATCTGTCTTGGGGTTAATTCGCTCTAGAGACCGGACTTTTAAATTTTTTAATGTTTCGATAAGAGTTTTTCTTATAATTTCTTGGTTTAATAATCGTAATGACTACATTTCTCGTTTTAGGTGAGGATTTTTACAATTTTATGTCTGGTATATTTGGTACGTATGATATTCGCGGACTCGATGGTTTAGAAATAAATACCGGGTTTGCCAAAAAGTTAGGCTTTGCTTTTGGTGATTATTTGCTAAAGCAAAACGCCCGTAGGGTAATTGTTGGCCATGACTCTAGAGTGAATTCGCAAGCTTACGGCTTAAATTTAGCCGATGGACTAATAGAAAGTGGTTTAGACGTCACCTTTATTGGTCTGACGTCAACACCGATGTTAAATTATTTAAGCGCCAACCTTGATTTTTGTGCCGGCGCCATGGTAACGGCCAGCCATTTATCAGCCAAGTACAATGGTTTTAAGTTATGTGGTAAAAATGCCAACGCGATTGGATGTGATTCTGGTTTAAAAGAAATCGAACGTATTTATTATCAAGAACCAATTAGGATTGGAAACAAGCCTGGTAAACTAGACCATGTTTCGTACATTAAAAACTACTTAGAATTTATGCAGAATTACTTGGCCAATGCGTCTAATTTGGCTATTGGGGTCGATTCTGGGCATGGTAGTATTTATCCGGAAATAGTCGGGCTTTTAGACGGAAAATGCAGATTTATAGGCATTAATAACGAACCCAACGGTGATTTCTCGTTAAGGCCGTCTAACCCTTTGGATAAAGGTGCTTTGGATGAATTGTCTAAAATGATCGTCGATTTGCGCCTGGATTTTGGCGCTGGATTTGACGGAGACGGTGATAGAATAATTATAATCGACGAATTGGGTCGCATGGTCGACCCGGATATTTTAACGGCTATTATCGCTGTAAGGTTACTTAATACTCCTTCCCACGAGGGTGGTAAAGTATTCTATGATTTGCGGTCTAGTAAAGTCGTTCCGGAATTAATCAATAATGCTGGCGGCTTGGCTCAAAAATGTAAGGTCGGTCATTCTTTTATTAAAAATACCATGCAGTCAGAATCTGGCTTGTTTGCCGGTGAAATGTCAGGGCACTATTACTACCAGGATTTGTATAATACCGATAATGCCTTGCGTACCCTTGTTGAAGTAATAAATATCGTCAGTGATTTAAAAAATGGTAATTCAACCTTGGGTAAATTGGTCGATGAGTATAAAAAATATTCGACGAGTCAGGAAATTAATTTTGCCGTCAACGATGTCCATAATATTATCGCTAGGCTTGAGTCTCAGTATAACGACGGGTTAATCGAAAAACTTGACGGGTTAACTATTAACTATCCTAACTGGTGGTTTAACGCACGTCCATCTCAGACCGAACCAATGCTAAGACTGAGGTTAGAGGCTTATGATAGCCATAGCCTTAGCCTTAAACTTAGTGAACTGGAAAATATAATTACTAATTCATAAAATTTCAACTGGAGTAAAATGAAAAGTGCAATTTTAATTGCCGGTGGTAAAGGAGAGAGGCTTCGCCCATTAACTAAAGATAAGCCCAAGGCGATGATAAGCCTTATGGGTCGGCCAATTATGTCGTATATTTTGCAGTGGCTTGAGTCCTATGGTATCAGAGATATTATCGTATCGTGTGGATATCTGCACGAAGTTATCCAGGAATACTTTGGTGATGGTCGCAGCTATAATTTAAACTTAAAATACGTAATCGAAGACAGTCCCTTGGGGCGCGGTGGTGGTATTAAACAGGCTATGAAAAGCCTTAATGACCCAGGTGAGTCGGTAATAGCGCTTAACGCTGACGCGATCACTAATTTAAACTTAAGAGAATTTATAGAATTTCACAAGCACAATAACGGTATAGCGTCTTTGGTATCTGTTCCTTTGGTAAGCAGTTATGGTATTGTTGATATTAGTCACGATAATAATGTTATTACATTTCGGGAAAAGCCTGAATTGCCGTTTTGGATAAACGCCGGAATTTATATATTTGAGCGTCGTATTTTTGATATGTTGCCCGATAAAGGCGACCATGAAACGACGACTTTCCCAGAATTAGCCAGGCTCAAGCAGCTAAAGGCATACAAGACTAAAAGTTTCTGGCGGTCGATAGATACGGTTAAGGATCTTGAAGAAGTGCGCAAAGAGCTCGAGAGCTTGTTTTTTGGTTCTTTCTTTAAAGTTTAGTTATTTTAAGACTGGTGGCGCTTCTAGTGGGTCACTAGCTTTGAGCAAATCGAGCTGGCGCTGGCCTATTTCTTTTTTGACCTTGCCCTTTTTGTACAATTTATCGTTATTGCGGGCTTTGCCCTCTTTCATCATTTTGTCGCCCTCGGCGATGAGTTTTTTATAACGGTTCATCGAATCTTTGTATTTATGCTGCATGCGTTTTTCATCTTCGGTATATTCGCTGGGGCTGGCTCCAGAACCGTTTTGCATGTTAAGCGCACCAGAGGCTGGACCACCAGGATCAGTTAAAGAACCGGGGCTGCCTGGCATGCCTGTTCCCATGGGTAGGCCGACACCCGACATCGGTTGATTTAAACCGCCCATCTGGGCGTTAGCATTGAGACCGATTAGGCTTAAAGTAAGGGCTAAGCCCACAATTGTATTCGTTTTAAATAATTCTGGCATAAGTATAAAACCTCCGGTTTTAAATAAATTTAATTGTTATTGAACTGTCTTAAGTATTTTTGGCTGGTTGCCATTTCGTAGCAGTAGGCAATATTTAGCAGTTGCTTTTCGCTCAAGGCTTTCCCCATTAACTGAAAACCTATCGGCATATTGTTTTTATCGAACCCGCAAGGCACTGATATAGCAGGAATACCGGCTAAATTGGCTGGTATCGTGGCAATATCGGTTAAGTACATTTTGAGTGGGTCGGACGTTTTTTCGTTAATTTTAAAGGCCGTTTCGGGGGCTGTTGGTGATAAAAGAACGTCGTAAGTATTTAGTTGGTCAAAAATTTCGTTTTGCAGTAAACGCCTAACAGCCTGAGCCTTTTTGTAATAGGCGTCAAAATAACCCGAGCTTAAGCAGTATGTGCCAAGGATTATGCGACGTTTAACCTCGCTGCCAAAACCGTATTCGCGTGACTTTAAGTATAATTCTTCTAGGCTATAAGCTTCTTTATGGCGATAACCATACCTTATGCCGTCAAACCTGGCCAGGTTTGAACTAGCTTCGGCGGTAGCAATTATGTAGTATACCGGTAAGGCTGCGTTGATTTGAGGTAGAGTAACTTCGTCTACGCTGGCACCTAAATCGGTTAGAACCTTAATAACATTTTTGATACTGTCCCTAATTTCGTGGTTTATTCCGTCATTATCTAATTCTTTAATCAGGCCAATTTTTATATTTTTAAGTGGTTTATCCGATTGACTAGATTTTAATACATCAAGAAAATTACCGTCGCTTAAATTTTCGGCAAAAGGATTTTTGATATTGGTAGAATCGTGGTAGCAGTTGCCAATTAGTGACTGCATGGCGTAAATCACGTCTTCAACGCTGCGTCCCATTGGTCCAACCTGGTCAAGGCTGGAGGCAAAAGCTATAAGCCCATATCGTGATACTAGTCCATAAGTTGGTTTTAACCCTACAATTCCACAAAAAGAAGCTGGCAGTCTTATCGAGCCACCCGTATCAGACCCCAATGCTATAACGCTAAAACCAGCTGCTACGCTGGCGGCTGAACCACCCGAACTGCCACCTGGAACGTAGTCAGTATTGCAGGGGTTTTTGGTCGTCATAAAACTTGAATTTTCACACGATGAACCCATGGCAAATTCGTCAAGGTTAGTTTTACCCACTATAATGGCGCCTTCTCGAATAAGATTGTCTACAGTGGTAGCATTGTATGGGCTTTTATAGTTGGCGAGAATTTTGCTGGCACAAGTTGTTGGATAATTAGTTAGGCATAAGTTATCTTTGATGGCTGTCGGTATTCCGGCTAAGATAGGCAATTCGGCCTTTGACTTGATTAAATGGTCAATACTGTCGGCTTGTTTTAAGCTTAACTCTTTGGTCAGGCACAAAAAAGCGTTAATATTGGCGTCGTGCTTTTCGATGTGCTTATAGTACGATAACGTCAATTCATTGGAACTCACGGCTTTGTCCGCTAGGAGTTGCTTGAGTTTACTAATGCTGCCGCCAATTAGTGTTTCCATAGACCTGCCTGAAGATATAGTGACATTTTGGATCAATACCTAATTTTAGCTAGTATTAAGTAATTAGAATGAAACATTATAAAAAATTTAATTTTAAATTTATTATACGTTATCAAATTTTTTAAAAAGTAGACAGGCGTTGTGCCCACCAAAACCAAAACTGTTAGACATGGCATAATTTACGTCCACATTAGCCAAGGCTTTGTTAGGTACGTAATTCAAATCACATTCGACGTCATTATTGTCAAGGTTAATGGTAGGCGGAATTGTGCTATTTTTCATGGCCAAAACACTTAAAGCAGCCTCTAGCGACCCAGCCGCTCCGAGCAAATGCCCGGTCATAGATTTGGTTGAACTGATTAGTAATTTGTGACTTAAGGCGTGGTCGCCAAAAACTGTTTTAATCGCCTTCGTTTCGGCTATATCACCCAAACCCGTAGACGTTCCGTGGGCGTTTACGTATTGTACTTGATTCGGGTCGATTTGAGCCTCTTTTAAAGCTAGTTTCATGGCTCGGGCAGCCCCACTGCCACTACTACACGGGGCAACGATATCGTAGGCGTCGGCGGTCATAGCGTAGCCTACTATTTCAGCGTAAATGGGTGCTTTACGTTCCAGAGCATGGTTTAATTCTTCTAGTATAATTATGGCGGCACCTTCTGACATTACAAAACCGTCTCTATCCTTGTCAAACGGTCGACTCGCTCTTTGTGGGTCATCGTTACGCATGGATAACGTCTTGGCGGCGCTAAAGCCGGCCATAGCCAGAGAACAAATCGGTGCTTCGGTTCCGCCAGCTATCATAATATCGGCTTCGTTGCGTTGTATTATTCTATAAGCGTCGCCCAGGCTATGCGCTGACGTGGCGCAGGCTGTGACAGCGCTAGAATTAGGGCCTTGGGCGTTGTGGACAATGGATATCCAGCCGCTGGCCATATTGACAATTAGCATGGGAATAGTAAACGGCGAACAGCGGTTGGGGCCTTTTTCCATAATGATTTTGTACTGTTCTTCTATTGTGATAAATCCACCGGCCGCTGAACCGACGACGACACCAAGACGCTGGGGGTCTTCTTGGGCAAGGTTTAATTTACTGTCTTCTATAGCTAGTTTGCTAGCGGCTATGGCCAACTGCACAAAGCGGTCGGTTCTTCTTATGGTTTTGGCTTCCATGAAGTCAAGGGCGTTAAACTCATTGATTTCACCGGCTATTTTACACGCTGCCATGAGTTTTTCATTTATTCTGGTAACTTTGCCAATGCCTGATACACCTTTTATAGCGTTATTAAAAGTTGTATCTTTGCCTATACCGATTGGTGAAATCAAACCAATTCCAGTTATCACTACACGTCTTAGCGCCAAACTATTACTCATTGCATTACTACTTTCCTTAAGATGTAAATTGTCGATTTTATGAAAACTTTAACTAAAAAAACAAACCTAAACTGCCGCATGATTCTGGACAATTAGGTTTATTTATGGTAAATAAGCGGGTTGAAAATTAAATATGGCTAGCAATATATTTAACAGCGTCGCCAACAGTAGCTATTTTTTCAGCGTCTTCGTCGGGAATTTCGACGCCAAATTCTTCTTCTAGACCCATTACCAATTCAACTAGGTCAAGTGAATCAGCACCTAAGTCTTTTATAAAAGCTGCGCTTTCGTTAACTTCATCGCCATTAACTGATAATTGAGCTACAGTAATTTTTTTTACTCTTTCAAAGGCTTCTTTTTCATCCATTTTAAATTTTCTCCCCTGTTTATAAAGTTGTCAATAACGTTTTTATTAATTCAGTTGTAATAACATAGCATGTCCGCCTTATTTTTTTTATAAAAGTCAAGGCACGTAAAACAATAATTTAAAAAATATATATTAAGTATATAGCCCTCCGTTGACCTCTAAGACGGTTCCGGTTATATATTGCGCTTCTTGGCTAGCGAAAAAGCGCACAGCATTAGCTATATCGTCAGGTGTTCCCATTTTTTTCATGGGGATTTTTTCGAGTACTTTGGCGATAATATCCGCACTCAAGGCTTTGGTCATGTCAGTGTCTATAAAACCTGGCGCTACAGCGTTACAGGTTATATTTCGACTGGCAAATTCAAGCGCTGTTGTTTTAGTCAAACCAATTAGGCCAGCTTTAGCAGCAGCATAGTTAGCCTGGCCAAAATTACCGTGGACGCCTGTTGTGCTGGCGATATTAATGATGCGTCCGTATTTAAACTTAGACATTACTTTAGCTATGGCTTTAGTCATTTTAAACGCCGACGTAAGGTTGGTGTCTATAACTGCCTGCCATTGTGCTTCATCCATCCGTATCATTAAATTGTCACGGGTTATGCCAGCATTATTGACTAGTATGTCTATGCGTTGCCATTTATCGGTAACTTCTTTAACGAGTTTGTCGATGTCTTCGCTAACCGTCACGTTGCAAGCGACACCCATTACTTGGCCTTTTAAGGCTTCTAGCTCTTTGACGCTGGCTTGTAAAGTGTCTTGATTGATGTCGCTTAAAACTACCTTAGCGCCACAATTCATTAGGTTAATGGCAATTGACTTGCCTATCCCACGTCCCGAACCGGTTATTACCGCAACTTTATCATTTAAATTAACCATAATTAACCCCTTATTTAAAATTGTTGTCCCAAAGTTTTATAATATTATTAACCACTGTGTCTACTTCTTCTAGCTTAGTAAATTTTTCTTGCCAATAAGAAGGTATAGCTGTAAAACCGTGGTATGCGCCAGCTAAAGCCCCGGTTAAAAAACCGGCTGTGGCGGTTTGACCACCAGCCAAGGCTGTATTTGTGATGACAGCTGGCAAATCTTGGCGGAATATCAGAAAAATCCCGATGGCCGAAGGAATCAACTCGTTAACCTCGCTTAACATGTTTATAAGCGAATAAGGCAAGGTCAAGGCCTGTTCACTATAGTCAAGGTCTGGGGCAATATTGTCCCAGGCGTCGGCAAATTTAGAACTATAACTGGTAGCTAAGGCTAATTCGCGATTTACGTAGTCGCGCACAGACTGCTTGGAATCTAAATCGTTGCTTAGAATGTAGTTTAGACTGTCGACCACAACGCAGGCGGCGCAGACCATTTGGTCGTCATCGTAGCTTAAGTCGATAAGGTTTTTGGTTATATCTATTAAATTAAATTTATTTTTAGGCAATAAGCCCAAAAATAGTGCCTGGGTCGCACCAGACGATGTAAGCGCGTCGCTGCCGATAAGGCAATAGTCGCTTTGTTCATTCATCTTGCGTAAAGCTACCAGGCAGCTTGTACTGGGGTTAGAGTTTAAAAATGTCGGGTCTTCTAGAAGTTTGTATAGATTTTCTACCATTAAAGATTTATTGAATTTACCGTTTAAAAATTCATTTGAATTATCAAGCACGGTTTTAACGTTGGCCAGCGCCAGATGGCTATCAGATAATATATTGCCAAATTCGTGATTTAGATACTGACTTTTACTCAGAGCCGAATTAACGTGTTTTATTCCATCTGCGCCCAAAGTAACCAAAATATCCTTATGATTCATACCCGTCGTACAACCACCCAGGCTATTGCCAATCAAGGCTCCGTATACGGCGCCTTTGATTTTGTCACTGATATTTTGGTTATTTGCAGACAATTTATGTATAAGTTAAAACAAGATTCTAAAATTTAATTTTTTATCAAAATATTATTTTAACCAAAACTGTCAAATATTTAGCTTTTCATTGCAAATTATTGAGATTGGTCTAATTTATTTACAATTATTACGTATTTTCCCCAATCGCAAGGCTCGGCTTTTCGTTTTAAACTTAGATACATAAAGGTTACAGTTTTATACAGGTGAAATTAATGTCAAATATCTTGAGCAATTCCCAACATAGTAAACCAGATTTTATAAAAGTTTCCTTGCCAGGCAATTTAAATGCCTTCAAAAACGATACTATCGCCGGATTTGTCAAAAATCGTGAATTAAATGACATAAAGCAGCAAGAAAAAGATAGGCAATTAAAAGACAAGATAATTCGTGATATTTATCAACTTTAGTTATTAATTAAATTTTTTTACCCAGTCTAATTTAAGGAATCCAGAATATGCCCAATAATTTTGAAAATACGATAAGCCAAATAAATGGAATGAAAAATACTACCATTAAAGACTTAAGTCTAACGGCTGCTTTAAAAAACATTAAAGATATTAAAGAAAGTTCGGTTGCTAAAATTGATAAAGTTGCAAGTTCAGATACATCAAAATCTGATACTACAAGTTTTGACAAAGCCAAAAATAACAATTCGTCAGACCATAATTCCTTAGCCAAAAGTTTCGGCAATATCGGTGAAGTTACTGGCTTAGGTATAGCTGACGCGTTTCCATCTTTAAAAAATTTGCCAAGCGATATTGAAAAATTACCTGGCAAGATATTTAATAAACAGACGTTGACTGAGTTTGGCAGTTCTGCTGTTATGGGTCTAGCTATGAAAGCTGTTTTGCCCGAATCCGGTATTATTCCTTTAGCCGTAGGTGGCTATTTTATGGTAAATTTTGCCCTCGACGGTTTAAAACCGATAGCCAAGGGCTGGTCTAAGGCCTGGAATGCTAAAAACGACAGTCAAGTCCACGACGCAGCCAATACCATAAGCACTGGTCTTGATAATTTTGCCGGTAATACAGCCATTGGCTTGGCTGGGTTTAGCCTTGGCTATAAAGCCTTTGACTTGGGTGGTAAAATGGCTTTGGGTGAAGATAATATGGCTAAGTTTACCAAGGCCAAAGATGATTTCTGGACTTCTAACGATTCGGTGGTTGGTCGCAATTTAAACAAAGTCAGTGATTATGTTAGTTCTAAATTTAAAGAAATTGGTCGTGGCTTTACAAAATTAAATCATACCGACTATGTCAATGCTATAGCCAACGCTAGCGAAAGTGATTTAAGTTTTGATGAAAAATTAGACGCTATTAAAACCATGGTCAAGCATTATGCTATCGACCAGCAAAACGAAGCTTTCTATATGTTAGGGGCTATAGGTAAAGATGGGGTTCCGCATGGTTTTGAACAGACTTTAGATTTAATCAGTAAAGGTCAGGATCCAAGCCTTTTGGACGGTAAAAAAAGTATCTCTGATACCACTAATGATTCATCCCCATCAACCGATACCAAGAATGAAAATCCAATTAAAGCAGTCCAAGAAGCTACTGATGGTCAAAATTTATTCGGTGATTTAAAATTTGATAAGTCAGCCAAGCGTGGTCAGTACGACGCTAAAAACTTTAGCGATTTAGCGGCTATGGCCAAAAAACTTATGCTTTCCTGGACCGGTGAAAAACAAGTTATCGCTGATGTGACTGAACCCCAGATTGGAGCCGTATCACAAGGACTTTATCCGGCTGAAGCTTTAGGCCCTGGTTACCGCCCAATACTGCCGCAATTGGTTGATTTACAAAGACAAATAACCGATATTAATGATTTAAGGGTGGTTCAGCCCATAATGGACGGTGTTTCAAGAGCCGTTAATCAAAGAGGCGCCTACCATCTTGACCAGACAAGCCAAGACGTCTGGTCGCTTAATAGATTTGGACAACAGATTTACGAAGGTCTTAAAGACGCTATGGTTAAAAAGGGCAAACTTACACCAGCTGAAGTAGAAGACATTTTGACGATGAAAAACCCTTCATTGTTCTTGGTTAGGTCCGACGGCACTGACCCGATTAATGGCAGGCACGGTCAAGGACCTTATACAGTGCCAGGTATCAAAGGCGTTATAAGCCTTGATACAGTTTACGTGCCAAGGAATATGAGCGAATTGACGTCACTTATGGCTAATGGTATTTATGGGCATGAATTGGGTCATGACCAGTACGGTGGCATATGTAAATTCCCCGAGGCTATACGTGAAGAAGTGATCGTAAACAGTATTAAAAACGCTTTAGGGTCCGACGAGTACAATAAAGAAATAGACGTTCCCGGTATCGGTAAAATGCAACAGGGCAAATTAATCGAAGAAATTTTTAAAGCCCAGGCCAATGAAAATACAGCTGACATGTGGGGAGCTGCTTGGACCGGTAAAAATGCTGGGTTCTCATTGGGTATTTTATTGCAGGCGTTGCGCGATTCAGGCAAATTAGAGTCAAGAACGGTTTACGGCCAACCTTTGGCCAATGAAGAAAATCCATTGGGAATTGAGGTTCACGCTATTGACAAACTGAGACCCATCATGATAGCTCATGCCATGCGAATTTTAGGTAATGGCGATAGTCTGGTTAATTCTCAGGCCGATGCTCTTGAAGCCTATGCCAAAAATAGCAGTAAATCCGGTGATTATACCTGGTTTGAACTTAAGCCTAAAGCACCTACTGGTTCTGGCGATAGCGCACAATTACCGGCTAATGAAGCTCAAGGCAGTGGTACGTCTGGTAATCCAACAACGCCACCGCCAAGTTTTTCGATTAACGAAGAATTAATGAATAAAGCTGCCCGGGCTATTGTTGAGGCTCAGTTGAAAACACCTTTAACGTCGCTTAAGGGAAGAACATTTAGTGATATTCTACCCGATTTAGCCAGTCAAGTTCATCGCATGGATGATTTGGGGCAAAGTATGGCCAAGGCCATAGAAGAAGGCAAGAGCCCAGATTCTCTTAAATTCAACGTTAAAGACTACACGATGAACGACGTCTTGGGGGCTGGCATGGACGCAGCTACTATTTTGGTCAGCCATGGAATGGACGCTATCGAAGCCAATACCAAATTAAATGAATTTTCTGGTTATCTGCGCGATTTATATCATACCGATAAACCAGGTGACCCATCTTTAACCTGGCAAAACCCGACTATAACTAAGCAGGCTATCGATGCGATAAAAGAACACGCTTTAGGTAAGGCTTTTATCGGTGTCGGTAATTTCTTAGACGTGAATAATAATGGTGTCATAAATAACACCCCCGGTAAATTGTTTAATTTCCTGCCGCTTACAGCTGGAGCTTCTACAAGTATTAAGGTTGATGAATTGATGGGTCAGCATTCGTTAAAACAGCAAATTTTAAATACCGATAATTCAAGCCTTAAGTAAATTTTTTATCTGAACCGTTCAAATGGTTTGTAGTTATACCCTTGGGTTAATTGGATAATCGCTTCAGTTTTAAGCATGCCCTTTATTAATTCACGATTAAGTTTAAGCTCTCTTAAATCGTTAATTAATGAGACAAGGCTATAGTTTGAAGTGTAGATATTAAAATTATGGTAATTGTCAACTTTTAAATCTCGATAACCAATATTGGGTAATGGATTTATTTTATTAAAAACATTGTTAGATAAGGCCACGGATAAATGCTGACTAGCTGTAATATCATAGCTTTTATTGGCTGTTTCTAATACAAGAGCGTTGTTAGCATAATCGTTTAAATTATAAAAACTTATTGCTTTGTTTTGAGTAATAATTAAAACAAGGGTATTTTTTTTTATTTTTAGGTTTAAATCATCGCTTAATCTACATGTTAAATTTCGGCTTGGTTGTACTAACGTATAATTATTATTGCTTTGAATTGGGTAATTTACTTTTAGGTTTGAAGTCTTGAACACTATTGGTTTTAAGTTATTTATCGAATTTGTAAGGCTAAAATTAAGCGTTGGATTATTTGCCTTATTTGTTAAAGGTAAACGACTAAATTCTGTATTGTTGTTAATACCACCAATATAACTACTTACAGCCGTATTACCGGATGTTAAATTGTCTAGGTAATTTACGTTAATTAAATTATTCACGTTTGCACTATTTATAGCTGTGTTAGTATTAGTATTTAGCAAATTTTGGCTTAGATAAGGAGGATCGGCCGTTATCTTGACGTTTCCGCCTAAAGTTATAGCGCTTGCACTTAAATTACCGGTGTCAAATATGATATTGCGACCGGCAGCGTTAAGGGTATTAACTGGCGAATCAGCTAAAATTCCGTTGTTGCCAAAATAAATGTTACCGCCACCGCTAGAGCTTAGTGATAAATTACTATTACTAAAATACGTGTTGCTGGCGCTAGGTTGACCTATACTTATGGTAACGTTACCTATGCCAGCATTGCTTGAGCTGGCGTAAAGCGTAGACCCGCTTAAAATATCGATTTTTCCGCTAGTTGTATTATAGTCTGTAATCGAAATAGACCCATTGTTGGCATTGATATAGCCGCCATTGCTGTTAGGCTTGCCTACAGTTATAATACCACTGTAATTAGCCAGGATAATTTCACCGCCATAAGCCTTATAGTTAGACCCAGCTCCGGTTATAATTCCGCTTTGGACTTCAAGCGAGCCAGCTGTGTAAAGGGCAAAATAGCTTCCGGTAAAACCTTGAGTTAAAGTTGTGAGGCTTGCGTTGTCGATTAAGCTGGCTGACCCTGTGCCACCGGTGTTAACGTTTATTACTGGAACATTAATGATTAAGCCATTAAAGCTCCCGTCACCACTAGCTAGATTCAAACTTGACCCAATAATAACTGAACTTGAATTGCCTTGCAAAATGCTACCAGAACCTGTAGCGGTTAAAAATAGGATAGAACTGCTCGACCCTAAATTGCTGTCTAGTATCAAAGACCCATTATTGGCCGTGGTAGCCAGAGCTATAATTCCCCCGGTTGTAGCTGTAGCTACGGTTATAGAGCTAGCTGCGTTAATAGATAAGAGCCCAGTGCCAGCTGTACTACTAGATTGTAGTGTTACTCCACCGGTGTATGCGTCACTTACGTAGACACTAGCGTTAGTAGCAAAGTTGGATACAGCTAAAAATGGTGCGTCTACTTTGACATAGTTTGAACTAGTCCCAATTCCTTGGCTGCCATTGCTATAAATACCCAGTATGTTAGCTGTGATTGAGCCAGAATTGGTTAGGTTCGACCCAGTACTGTTACTAGAAAAGGCTAAAAGCGAAAATTGTCAGGCGACATTGCTAGAATTGACATCTAAATTACTTGAATAATTATCAACGTTGACTGATCCGCCAGAATTGACCGTTAAAGAATTGGCGTTGATGGTTAAAAAAGAGCTTGTACTTCCAATTAGGCTGGAGCTTCCGCCAGCTAAATATAATGAATTGGCTGTAACAGTTCCGGCAATATCAAAAATCTGACTATTGCCACTGGCTGTTAAAAAAATGTTTGAACTTGGACTACCTATGCTGCTGCCTATATATATACCTGTATTATTGGCGCTAGTAGCCAGTGCAATCGTTGAAGAATTGATGACGCTTTGAACTAGTATTGCTCCAGACGACGTTAGGCTAAATGTATTATGGTCATTAATCTGCGTTAAACTGACCTGGTTTAAGGAGTCTAGATAGACCGCCCCTGTTCCGGTAATGCTTAAATTAATGTTGCCACCATTAGCTGACGCTATCGTTAGAGGGTTAGAACTACCTTGTCCGATAGTGGCACTGGAACTATTTATAGTAATACTGGAACTGGCTAACTCAACGCCGTAGCCAGAATAAATACTGCCTGCCATATTACTTGTAATTGTAACTGCGCTTGTAGCATCAATAAAGCCGTTTAGATTGAAATTGCTGGGATTCGTTGTGTTATTGGTGCTAAGTACAAGGCTACTACTGCCTGACCCGTTCATATCGATTACGTTAGCGTTAAGCGTTATAGCACCTTGCGCCTGGGTGATTAAATTTAGAGTCCCACCATTTTGTCCACTTTGAGCTGCTGAACTTGCTGAGCTACCTCCACCACCGCCTATAATTAAATCGTTGCTGAAACTCCCACCGTAGCCAATAGGTATTCCATATGTGCCACCATTACCGCCAGCCCCTTGAGTACCACTTGACCCAAGTGTGCCGTTGGTTGTAGCACCACCATTGTAGCCGCCGCTGCCACCAGTTGTAATACTGCCGCCACCACCACCTCCATTGGTTGCGTTTATATTGCCACCTCCGCCGCCACCTCCTCCGTAGCCAGCGGCACTACCACCACCACCGCCGCCACTGCCACTATATTGACCACCATAGCCGCCACCGCCGCCACCGCCGCCATAGCCGATTAGGCCACCGCTGGCTCCGCCACCGCCACCACCACCGCCATAAAAAATACTGGAACTGTTACCACCATTTCCACCATTGGCTCCTTGACCTAATTCAATGGCCTGATTTAGATAGATTCCACTACCCACAGAAATAGTGACGGTGCCAGCTTGTCCGCCAATACCACCAGTTCCACCACTACCTGGTGGTGGACTGGTCTGACCCGAATACTGAATGATTATTTCACCGGCTCCGCCACCACCGCCACCACCGCCGCCGCCTGAGGCCGATATATAAGACTGGGCATAAAAACTGCCACTTAATGAAATTACGTTAATTGTTCCGCCATTGCCGCCATTACCACCATTATAGCCATTGGTCTGCGACTGTGTGCCAGAACTATCGCCGCCTGACCAACCACCAGCCCCACCGCCACCAGAAGCTATAAGCCCATTAATCGATATATTGCCACCGGCTATTAAACTAATGTTGCCGGCATTACCGCCGTTACCGCCGTTAGCGTCGGTAGTAGATAGCCCGCCAACACCTGAGGAATTAAAGACGGTATTAGGGGCATTGATAATGCCTCCAGATTCTATAGTAATACTCCCGCCACCTGAATTAAAGGCCGAACCAGTTATATTTATTGAACTAGCCTGGATGGTGCCGTAAGTAAAGCCAGCGCTATTGCTTGTATTACTTCCGCCTTGAATAATGACTTGTCCGCTACCAGTATTGGTAATTTCTGGTGTAGCTGTATAAAGAGCTATATTTCCACCACCACCGGATCCGCCCTGGGTACTAATATTGCCAACTGTTATACTGGTGCCACCGGTTGCCCCGGCAATTAAAATGACGTCGCCGTTAGAACCCGTACCTAACCCGCCGGTTTCGATAGGGCAAGAAGCTGGTACATTAATAGTGCCAGAGCCGGCTTCTGTGCCAGCCCAAGCTATCATTTTGACTAACGCGCCATTACCGTAAAGGCTTGGATAATTGTAAGGGTTGGTCACGTTGGCAAAAATTCCGGTGCAGCCGCCAAGATTAATTTGACCACCTGTAGCCGATGGTCCGTAAATCGTTAAAAGTGAGCTGTAGTCATTGTCAACTTCACCGCTTTGCTTTAGGTTAGAAGTGAAATTGGCTCCAGCTATAAGCCTTACTTCGCCAGCATTACCGCCACCACCAGCTGATCCAGTTGTGATACTTCCACCGGTAATATTGATATCGGTATTGGCAATGATAGCCACGTTATTGCCAGGTACATTTATGTTGGCGCTAATGTTGACTGACCCGTCGACGTTAAAAAAACTGGGGTCGCCGGTGGCTGTAATATTACCTAAATTTAAATTATCGGCTGAAACTTGCGTACTTAGGGTGCTTGCATCAACGTTTACAATTCCTGAAATGGAATTTACATCGATTATTACGTTACTGGTTGGACCATTTATATTAAGGCTGTCGCTTATAAAATTTAGTCCAATAATATCTAGATTACCCTTACTGTCATAATTATCAATATCAATATTGCCGGAGGCCGAAAAATTTCCGAATCCAGTAATTATATTCGAATTTTGGCTAACTGTGTCATCGCTGAAATTTATATTGATATTTTGGCCAGCTAAAGTGCCATTGTTTAACAGGTAATTATCACTATTTAAATTAACTGTTACGACGTTACCAGCCAGAATATTGCTATTACCAAAATTGACTAGGTCTGCGTGCGAGTTGAGCGTTAAATTATAAAAAGAACTTATTGATCCTAAATTGATTAAATTATTATCTGTATTTATGCTAAGCGATTCAGTATTATTAGTATTAGCCTTAAGGTCTATATTGGCGTTAACCATATTAATTAAATTACCGGTTGTGATGGCGCTATTATCTTGTGATTGATGGGTTAATTCAACGAAGATATTGCCGTAATTAATTAAATTACCACTAATGTATAAGTTATCGTTGTTGTCGGTTAAGGTTACGTTATGTGGTATTATTAAATTATTTATGTTACTTACATTATTTAAGCTAAATGAGCCGCCAATTGCTTGACCATTGTCATTTAAAATGAGGGTTTGAGTATTGTTATTTAAGACTTCTCTTACAGCAATAGCCTCAGCTGGAGTAAGAAATGTCACTGGCTGAATGAATTTATTTTCACCGTTAAGGTTGAGCGTCAGGGCATGGAAATTTTCGATTGAGCTAGCCTTGATACTTTCACCTATAGAATTTAAATTAAAATTACTGTTAACTGTTTCGCTTAAAACATTTTGAATTTCGTGGCTAATTAATTGTACGTAATTATTGGCGTTATACGTTTCCTGTGTATTATGATTAAGTGCTAACTGGTGATTAAGCGAAGAGATGTTATAATTTTGAGCCAGTGTAATGTCGGTACTTACTGGGGTAAGTACTAGCATTAAAAAAAATAGCTTTAAGATCGTTTGTAAATTGCCAATAGTCATATTAACCTCAAATTTAGTCGCATTGCCAAAATTATATAGTAATTTGACATTAATGCTTTAGTCTAGGATGTAGCAATATTA
>JAJYFO010000154.1 GCA_021785395.1 bacterium
CTTCAAAAGTTGTCAAGGTTAACTTGGCTAAATTGGATTTGCTTAAAATATTTTCGAGCAAATCTTTACTACGTCTTAAACTATTACCTGAATGAAAGAAAACGATAATCTTCTCAGGATTAATACCATTAGAAATTAGGTCTATCAGTTTCTGGATCAAAACTCTTGTCTTGCCAGACCCAGCTATACCTTTGGTTAAACTTGGACCGGCTCTATGGTCGATACTTAGGGTTTGATAAGTGTCTGCATTAAAGCTAGATACATTAGCTTTAACAATTACATTGTCTATTAAACGACCCAAGCCAAATTTACCTTTGGCCGAATTTAAAATACCTTCAATAGTATTCAGGCATTCATCAGGATTTTCATTAATTTCTTTGGTAGTAAATTTTAGTATCTGCCACCCATCTGAGACAAGAACTAAATATTGCTTAGACTTTTGGGCTTGAAATAAAATAGAGTCAAAGTGAGAGATAGGATCGATTTCAATCGACAATTTGATTTTTTCATTTACAACCGATATATATACGGGAATATCATTAATAAGACTGCCAATCGTAATAGGTATCTTTTTTTCGTGTAATTTCTGAATAAGCGCAAGTTCAATCATAGTTAGGGCTGGCGGTCTAGACTGACGAAAGAATAAATTTACGTCAGTAAAACAGCTTTTGATTAATTTAATTATCTTAGTAAAACTTAATTGATAATTGGCGTATTCGTAGTCGGGACAGTTTAAACCGGAATTTACGAATTCATCAAAATCATACCGGCTTAAAAATATCACACTTTGCTTATTAATCAAGCGACTATAGACAATATGATGGTTAAGATACCACAATTGGGCACCATTAGACGGAGCTTCAAAATTATAGATAACCAGAATGGGTGACTGGTTTAAAGGGTTGGCACTAATTAAAGATTCTATATTTGAACTGTCGTTTGTAAATGTTGTAAAGTATTCACTGGCTAAATCTTTGATGTCTTCATTGTCAACAAAACTTATGTGGTCTAAAAATTCTTTGTTAAACAAGGCTGATATACTGGCGAAATCCGGCTTGTCAAAATCTTGTGGGTATTTTAGATAAATAAATTTACTATGGTTTAAAAACCTTAAACACGTCTCGCTAAACCAGTTTAAAATTTTAGAAAAATTATTTAAATTAATTATATTTTGAGTTTTAGATGCCAAATTTTAGCCTGCTTATGGCTTTTAGAGCCAAAAATTTTGATTATTTACCTATGCTAAATAAGATTAATTTACTTTTATAATATCAGTAAAACAAGATTTTTTGCTAACTAAAGTAAACCAAAAATAAATTTTTTTAATACTTGACAATACTATTTTACAAAAATGGTAGTACAATATTCTAGTACATCTATTTTAAGCTAATATTAATCAATAAGATTTAGTTATAAGGAAAAGGAGATTTAAATGAAGTTAGCTCTGCCATTGTTAACATTTTTTGTGATAGGTTCTTTGCCAGCATTTTCTCAATCGAGCGGTGATGAAGGTCGTTACTTTCATTTAAAACCACCAAGTTATTCTATTCCTTCGGCCCGTAAGCATGCCATCCATAAGTATGCACAATCGTTACGCTGGTACAAAGAACACCTTGGTGATAAACCACTAGTAGAAGGCACACTCAAATAGTTACAACCACAAGTAAATAACTTTATAAACTGGGGCAGTTTGTCAAAGACACAGGTTGCTCTGGTTTGTTTTCGTTCTTTCATTTGATTATACGTTTTCTAATCAGTCAAGACATCATTTGCACATATTTAAGCCAAAAACTAGCTATAAATGCATATCACGCATATCTATTTAACTGCTTAGTGCAGAGAGTTACACTATATATATAAATCAGCTAGACTCTTAAGTAAAATTTAGAATATATTGCCGTATTGGTTAGCAGCCAGATGAAAACATATAAGGGTAATTAGCATGGCTGAAATAACTCCCATCCAGAAACTGGCCATAATTATTTCGCCGACTAATATCGCCTGGCGTGGTGACAAACTCGTTAGAATACCAAGTCTATTAACGATATAAGAAATTACCGCTGCCCAGGTTAAAAACAGTGGACAGATTTTTATTAATGGTGCAACCGGGACAAAAATCGCCAGAATAAGGCTAGTTATACATAAAAAGACCAGGCCAAGCGTAAAAGAATCAGAAAATCGCTGTTTTACAGAACCCGAATTAAACGACTCTACTACGTACTTATAGGCATGAAAAACATTTGCAACATTTATACGACGTGGTACCGAAGGTTCAGCTCCTTGTGGTTTAATATTTTCACTACTAGCTAATTTAGGGTCAACTTCGTTGCTAGAATCTTGGTCACTCACGTTTAACCTCCAAAAATTTTAATAAAAAAACTACCATAAGATAATCATAGCACCAAGTATACTTATTTTAACGAATATTTAGTCTTCATCATTATTGTTTTATAAACAGGATTTAATATAAATGTCTAGTATTTGGATACTCATAATTCATTACAAGAATTTTAGTATAACTAAAGCCTGCTTGGAATCTGTTTTAAAACAAGTTAACATAAACTATCAAATTTTAGTTGTAAACAATAACGATTTAGACTTCAATAGTAAAGATTTACTAAGCTTAGATGCCAATATTCACACCTTAAACTTAGACGATAACTACGGTTACGCTGGTGGAGCCAATAAAGGTATAGAATACTGTAAAGATAGAGGTGGCTTATACGTCTACCTTTTAAATAACGATATAATCCTAGAAACTACAAGCCTTTTAAACCTATACGAAGCCAGTCAAAAATTTCCCCAGGCAGCTTTATTGAGCCTAGCTACAGTAGATAATTTTGCCGATAATTCCTTAAAAGGCATAGGTCAATTAAATTTTATCAAAGCTAAGTCGTACCTGAAACCTGTTTACCTAAACAAAGATTATATTGAATGTCAGTGGTTATCCGGGTCTAATCTATTTTTTAACCTGGAGAATTTTACCGACAATACTTTTTTTGACGAACGCTATTTTTTATACTTCGAAGACACCGAATTATGCTATCGAAAATTTAAGCAGGGGTATAAATGCCTACTTATTACTTCGTCAAAAGTAATCCACAAAAATGGTCAAAGTTTTGGCAACGACATTAATTATTTACGGTCCTACTACTACATGCGCAACCGAGCGCTATTTTTTAGTGAAAATCAAAGTAACCCGATTTTACTGAGCCTAAACTACCTATATATTCTAGGGCATGTGGTTAAAGAAATCTGCCTATCTCCGATAAAGCGCAGACCTGGCAAGCTTAAAGCCGAATTAAAAGGTTTACAAGATTTTCTATATAAAAAATTGGGAAAACATATTTAGTCTTTAATCCAGACATTAAAAATTTAAAAAAATTTTGAATAATTCAAGCACATATAACCTGTGATTAATCTAAGCATTAACCACTTTTAGTCAGTCGAGTCAAGCGGGTTATTAATGTCGTCATTGTTTGAAGGTGATTTAGGGCTTTGGTTATTAGTAAAACTAATATTGATATTGGTTTTAGAATTACTTTTACTAATCATTATGTTGGCGTCGGTAACATTTTTATGACAACTAATACTGACAATTCCATCTATGTCACTATTGCTTTCGATCGTCCACTGATTTTGCTTTAAACTATCTAAGTAGAAATTTTCCACCTTGCTTATATCGTCATTTGTGGTAGCTATTAAATAACTGGCTGACTGATTGTCTTCGTTTTCAACAAAACCGGTAATTTTAGCTTGAGGATAAAGTTCAAAGGGCAGTTTCTTTTTGATAAGAGCCTGGTTGCGAATGAATTCATGGGTCATTTCACCGCTGCGAAAACTTATAACGTCAGAATTAGAGCAGCCTAATAAAATCATTACAAGAATTACAGATACTAGTGATAATATATACAATGTTAAAATACTTAACGAAAAACGACCTTACTTAATTGTATTTTATCAGTACTTTTAAACTTATATTTTAAACAACTTTTAACCTGTTTTAGCCCAAAATTAAAGTAAATAATAATTACAACGGATAGAGACTACAATGAATACTAAAGCAAATACTAAAATAAATACTAAGATTAACACCAAAACGAATCTAGACGCTTATTTATTTCCTGACATTGTTTTGACAAAACCCGACCGCCTAACGACGGCTAAACCCTGGCGAGGCCACATACCTTTTGCCTTTTGGCTGATTTATACGCTTAAACCCAACTTATTCGTGGAGTTGGGAACGTATAAAGGCGATAGTTACGCTGCATTTTGCCAAATGGTAAAACAACTACATTTACCGACAAAGTGTTTTTCTATTGATACATTTAGCGGTGACGAACATGGTGGGTTATATGGCAATGAAATTTACCTGGATATCAATAAATATAACGAAAAACACTACAAAGATTTTTCAACTATTTTGCCCATGACATTTGACAAGGCTCTAAATAAATTTAAAGACGGCAGTATCGATTTGCTTCATATTGACGGACTGCACACCTATCAGGCGGTTAAACACGATTTCTACACTTGGCTGCCCAAGTTAAGCTCAAATAGCGTCGTATTATTCCACGATGCCGTCGAAAAACGCGACGATTTTGGCGTTTATAAATTTTTAGAGGAAATAAAAGATAAATACCCCCATTTTATTTTTAACCACAGCCATGGCTTGGGTGTTTTTGCCATAGGTCCTAAAATCAATACCTACATTGAGTGGTTGACCAGTCTCAATTATCATGATAGTCGTACCATCCAGGACTATTTTAGCGGTATATCCAAGCGTAAAAGTTTTTGGAAAGCGTCGACTTATTTACCCGTACTTTACGGAAAGTTAAGTTACGAGCTTACTAAAAACAAGAAAAAAAGCAAAAAAAGCTAAAATGTTCTAGGTGGCGGCATAGCCAAGTGGTAAGGCAGAGGTCTGCAAAACCTTTATCCCCCAGTTCGAATCTGGGTGCCGCCTTAAATTACTGCTAATTTCTTTCTTAAATATATCTAATATTTATTTTTTAAGACCAGTTTTAATATAAAATATAGCAATAATTTGACGGCAGTTAGTTTACTTTTAGGGCGGTTGGCGCAGTTGGTAGCGCACCACTTTGACATAGTGGGGGTCACTGGTTCGAGTCCGGTACCGCCCAAATTTTAAAAAAAATGAGAATACTATTACCAGTTTTAATGTCGTTTATCTTGGCTGGTTTTGTTCTGGCCGCTGACTACTATCAAAATTTAAACTATTCACGCGATATTTTGCTTAAACAACGCGATTACCTAATCGAAACCAAAAGTAAAATTAACGAGCAGATAAATTTATTAAATAATAAACTAGATAAAATCAACCAATACCTAGACGATAACAACCGGTCTCTAAATGAAATAGAATATGCTCTTAAAAATGCTAGGTATTAGCATGGAGGCTCAAATGTTTTTGTTAAAAAATTATAAGTTTATAGCTTTAGGTTTATTTTTAAATTTAACCATAGGTTATGGGAACGCTTCAGAACCAGTAACTGAAAAAAACAAAAAAGAGCCTAGCGGTATCTATCAAGGCTATACCAGTGACTCCATATCAACCAGCGATAATCGCGTGGTGATCACTAACCCGACTTATTTTTGCGTACACAAGGAAAGAACTAACGCTATCCTTAAATTAATTACTAATTACGCCAATGCCTTTGTTCAAGAAGATATTGAAGCCCTGAAACAATTTTTCAGCCCCGACTGTCAAGAAGTAATTAAAAGCCAGGCTAAAATTTTCAAAGGTCGCGAAGAAGTCATAAGCCATATTCGCGACATTTTGCTTAAAACCAATAAAAACCACTATAAAATTACCAATTTTGAAATTAAAGACCCTTGCACAATTTTTCAAGGGTCCCAAGCTATAGTTACATTTACCGGTATCGAAACGTATAGTGGCAAAAGTAGTTATAAACTTTCGACCCATATAACGGCTATTTTAAGTAAAGAAGATGACAAACAAGAATTATCACTAAAGGCTCCGGTTATTCCTTTGAAAATAACTGCTACGTACTCGAAAGAAAGCAGTAAGTCTGAAGCAAATCCCACTAATTTTAGTGATTATAAATGTATTTTATTTCAGATGGACGGGTGGAAGCCCTATCACCCTAAAAAATAACAATTTTAAAGTTGATTTCAACAAATATATTAAATTTAATTTTTTAGCATATAATATATTTTGGGACAAGTAGATAAAACTGTCGCGCCTGATTTTTTTATCGGGTGAGGAAAGTCCGGGCACCACAGGGCTGGTTGCTGGGTAACGCCCAGTGCGCGTGAGCGTGAGGATAGTGCCACAGAAATGAAAACCGCCAATTTATTGGTAAGGGTGCAACGGTGCGGTAAGAGCGTCACCAGCAGGATTGAGAAGTCCTGGCTAGGTAAACCCCGCTAAAGGTGCAAGGTTAAGGGTATATTTTAGACAACTGGCGGCCCGTCAGCCTAAAATGCCTATACCGCTAGATTATTTGGGCAACCAAATAACCAGACAGATGACAGTATAAACAGAACCCGGCTTATTATCTACTTGTTCTAATTTAACAATCTATGAAATTTATAATTAAAACATTATGTCTGTCTCTCATAATTTTTACGTGCTTAAACTTAGCCTCGTACGGAAATTTAACTTGTCTAAAAGCCAAACTTTACTATTGGGTTTGGGACTATAACCAAGATTTTACAACCATAAAGCTACCTAGAAGTACCGGTGTAGCTTATTTAGCCGCTACGATTCATGTGAGTAGTCAAGCCATTATAGCTGATTCCAGACACT
>JAJYFO010000017.1 GCA_021785395.1 bacterium
GGGCGGGGCGGGGGGGGGGGGGGGGGTGGGGGCGGGGGGGGGGCGGGGGGGGGGGGGGGGGGGCGGGGGGGCGGGGGGGGGGGGGGGGGGCGGGGGGCGGGGGGGGGGGTGTGGGTGGGGGGGTTGGTGGGGGGGGGGGGGGGGTGGGGATGTGGCGGGGCCGTTGGGAAGGAATATCAATTAGTTCTGCCAAGTTTAACAAGCCCAATAGGCTAAACAAGTCAAAAAATATTAATCACCCTAAAAAATTATCAAGTATTTTGCGCTCAATAATTAAATTGACAAGTTTAGACTTTGCCGCTTTAATTTTGAGATGGTTTTAAACTTTCCCGTCAGCATATAATTTGCTGCCAAATATTCCAGGATACTTATCAAAAATATTTTGCCAGGTCTCTTTATTCTTGAATCTAATCACGGTATAGCCAAGGTTTTCAAGGCAGTCAGCTTTTTCATTATCACGTTTATGCCTATCGGCAAATTCGTGAATTGGCCCATCAATGTAAATAGCTGTATAATTGTCATCGTACATAAAATCCGGCTGTGTATTACAGGCTTTAAATAAAACCTGGCCGCGGCTGGGCAATTTATAGCCACATCGATTTAGATAGTCTAACCAATTTTTTTCTAATTCTGAACCGGCAGTTTTTTTCAATTCTTCAATCTGGGTTGACCGAGGAAGCTCACTATTACCTGCTTCTAAACTGGATGCAGCCAAAATTTTCAATATATCTAGCGCTATTAATCTATCAAGGTATTTATGGTCCATTTGATTGCGATAAGTCATTAAACAATTATAACAAGCTGCACTACATGGACTCTGCGTTGATTTAGAATTTACATTGTCATCAATTTGACAATTACACACGTCTATGGCACGGTCAATTATTTCATTAAAGTCTTTATTGCTATCAATAAAGTTGCGCAAAACCCCAGCCCCGCCTTCAGAAGCTTCGTAGCACAATAATTGCAAGCGATTATCCCTGCTTGGCAATGGTTCTAATGACAATTCACTATCCTCAAGCTGGTACTTAAGTTGAATAGCTGCTTTAAGTGCAGCCTGAAGACTAGCCATTAATGCCGTTTTGTCAACACCATATTTATCTTCAATAGCTTTAGTGTATTGCCAGAAATTTTTATTGAAGCTAATTATCAAAGAATTTTTGTGGTCTTCAACGTACGGGATAATGCGCTTAGCCCTTGCCTTGGTAATTTCTTCTTCAAAGGCAATATCAGAATTATCATCATTGTCATTGCGAGCCCATAAACCTTTAGCTGTATCCAAAAGAAAACCCAATTCGTTAGGGTTTTTACGCCTTACCCAGCCTTGATTGATTCTGACTAAAGTAGCACTGTCGGCATAAACCAGTTCAGCAATTTCATCGCCTTGGTAAATCAACTTACTTAACCTGTATAACGGTGAATTACCATGAGGTGTGAATTCGATTCCCGTTTTAATATCATAACCTTGACGAACCCTTTCTTCCTCGTCTGAATTAATGCGTTCGCGTCGCCTAGCCACTACATTTTGTAGTCTAAACATATTGTTTAAGGCTATAGGCAATTCTGTGTTGCATTTATTACATAAGTCTGGTCCATCGCCTTCAATAATTTTATGAATATACCCACAATTTTCGCATTGCTTTATTCGCGTCAAGGGTAAATTACCTTCCTGTGACAACGGCAAAATAACTTTATTGACCTCGAAGCGCAAACCTTCATGATAGATTATACTTCTTGGCCCAAATTCACTTATGGCTAAAAACCTTGGCCTAGACAAAAAATTATCTTGGCTATTTTTACGTTGGGTAGCTGGAATAAAAGCCGATAATGGTAGCCGTGGGAAATTATAACCGGGCAAAAAACCTTCACTGGCAAAATACCTATAACTATAAAAATCAGACTGACTGATACCTCTATTTTCAGTTAACAGACTTAATTGAGACAATGCTTCATGACGTTGTCGTTCAGCCTGTTTTTTTTCTTGTTCAGAGCTTGAAGGCTGTAATGAAATTTTACTATTAATTTCTACCTGGCTATAAGCTGATCTATATAAATCACGCCATCTATTGCACGACCTATCGAAATATAGATAACACTGATTTATGACATCATTCAACCAGTTTTCACTAAACCAGCTGGTATTATTAAGAGAATTTTTAAGCTCGCTAATCAAAATATTAGCCTGGTCAAATGCCCTGTTTTTGGCTGATGCATTATTTAAACTTGCTTCAACGCTTTCTAAAATAGGTATTAAATTATTTGAATCATGCGAAAATTTCTCAACATCTAATATCTCTTTCAGTGAGACACCGAGGCTTTGACCAGTCTCAGCTAACCATATAGCATGGATATGGGAGCGCAAAAGTTCTTCGTTAGTCAAATCTATACGCGGTGGCGAAACACTTCCTGATACCATAAGATTTGGACGTTTAAAAAAGTACTGATCATGATTACTGCCACTTGTGCAATAAGTAAATACAAGCGCAGGTTGCCCAGACCGACCAGCTCGACCTGACCTTTGCGCATAATTGGCTGGTGTTGGGGGCACGTTACGCATATTCACTATATTTAAATCAGCAATATCGACACCTAACTCCATAGTTGGACTACAATATAAAATAGGTAATTTTCCACAGCGGAAATTTTGTTCGCGAATTTCTCGCTCTTCGCTTGTAATTTGGGCTGTATGCTCCCTAGCCTCGATATTTATTAGACTTGTATCAAGATTTTTATAAAGTTTACAGAAAAATTCATTTGGCTTTTTGCCAATAAAAGATTTACGATAAATTTTAATTGGGTCATGAAAAGTACTGTTTTCATCAGCTAAATACCACTTAAAAGCAGAAGCCTTTACTTGATAGCCATGGCTTTCACCCTCTTTTTTAGCTTCAACAGCCCGATAAAGGAAAGGGCTGTTTCCCAGGACTTTAAATAAATCTTGGATAATTTTATAGATGAGCTCTTGGTTTATAACACATTCTTTGTTTATATCTTTCAAGCGGCGACTCAAATAACGACCAAAAGCACTACGGGGTGTCAAGTTGATGAATCTATCATTTCTTTTCATTTTTGAAGCATTGTCGCTATTGGCTATTCTTGGAAAAATTATCCTATCAACCTCAAACTCTTGACCTGACTCCAGCAACCAAGGTGCTTTTAATTTTTGATTAGACTTACGCTCTAATTTTTTTAAGAAGTCAGTATTTAGGTAATCAGCGTGAATAGCCAACTCACGTCTCATATGGTCTAAAAGTACTTCGGCAATCTCATACCTTTCCTGTGGGTTTAATTTAGCCAATACCTCGTGTTTATCGAGCCATAACTCTTCATCTTTCGACAATTCGTCTAGATATTCGTACTTAAATTCAAGCAAGTTGGATTGTTCAAGGTTTGGTGACGTTATTCGATAGCCACGCTTTAAATCAAGAAATATTTTATAGCCAAGAACATCCTTAAAAACACTTTGAGTATCTTTTAACCCAAACTTGTCATTGGGGTTATTGGCATAAGCCTCAACAGGCAAAGATAACGCCTTAAAGACTTCGTCTGTTAAATCTTCGTAAGTTATACCATTGCCTTTTGCGTTAATTAGAGCTCGACATAAGGCTGAACGAATTAGACACACTTCAACAAAATCATTGAAGTGCCCAGCCTGTAAAGATGCGTCTTGCCTATTATCTGTAAAACTCAATAGCTTTTGCGCAACTTCATCTAAACTATTTTCTTGTTTTAAAAACCTAATGGCTGATAAAGATAAAATACTGGTAGCTGTACTACGCCCTTCAGAGCTTAACGTAGCTAATTTACCAAAATCACTAAAAGCTCGCGCATCATAAACCACATTACAACACAAGCAAAATCTTAAAGGTGCATTGACGAAATGTCCAATCACAGCACCTTCATCGTTTTCGTCAACGACGTTGCCTGAAACATTTAACCGAATCTTTTGGGGTAGTTTTTTTATGTAATTGCTTTTAATTTTTGAAATTTTATTTTTGATTTCCAACCAATCCTCAGGGACCCTTTTTTTAATTTCTTCTTCATCTTCTGGCCAAGGATCCTTAGAATTTATGTAGATAAAACCTGCTTGACTGTCGCTAGCTACACTTTTATCCATTAGATTGCGTGGCGAAAGGCTTGAATTTTTATTCAAACTGACACAATAATATTCTTGACCGCAATCTCGACAAAAAACAAGAGGTAAAAGTATTTTATCTTTATTATCTGGAACAAATTTTTGCCCAAATAATGTTATATAACGTTGGCTTTCATCTTCTAAAGAAGCGAATACAGTGTCACCACGACTTATAAACTGATGTATACGAAAAACCATAGCTGGCCTTGAGCTATTTGGCTGATAAATTTTATAAGCGTTAATTAATAATTTTTTTATAGCGTTTTCACAAAATTCTTGATCTACCGCGATCAACTTAGCCAGCCTAGCACCTAGGCCATTTTCACCGGTAATACTTTCAGGCTGGGCTCTTATAAATCGGTTAGACTCATCATCTTTATTAATTCCCAAATTATTCTCAATATAGCTAGCCAAAGGGTTTAAACAGAATTGGCTATAACTACTAATTTCTTCATAATTAAGCACAGCATGCTTAAGTTTATTTAAATTATCATTATTTTCAAAATCAAAGTCACCAGTAATACGTTTTAACGTTTCACCAACAACATTTTCAGCTCTAACTGGGCTACCAAAAATCAAACTAGCCACATCAGCAACTGTCTGGCGCTGTTCTAAATAACTACCCTGGCTAGACATAGTAGCAGATGTGCCAACATACTGTAAACTCTTTAAACCCAATTTTGCTTTAACACGACGTGCCAATAAGGCTACATCAGCCCCCTGGCGACCACGATATGTATGCAATTCATCAAAAACCAAAAACTGCAGATTTTTAGCATTGTTCAAAAGTAATTTTTCATCGGGTCTCGTTAGAATCAGTTCCAACATCATATAATTGGTAAGAATTATATCAGGTGGGTTGCTTAAGATTTTCTGTTTTTCTTCCGTATTTTCTTGCCCCGTGTAGCGAGCGAAAGTGACGCTTGTTTTACCATTACCAGCCTGGTCGATATATTTTTTAAGCTCATCTAACTGACTATTGGCTAAAGCATTCATAGGGTATACGATTATAGCTTTAATACCATTATTGGCACCAGATTTTAAAATATGATTGACTATAGGAATAATGTAAGCCAGGCTCTTACCTGAACCTGTCCCTGTCGTAAGTACGTAATTTTGCCCAGTTGAAGCGATTCTAATACTTTCTTCCTGATGTTTGTATAAATTTAACGGTTGCACATGCCCTGTGTCACGGTCTTTATGTGTAAAAATATTTTTACAGTCTTCGTGCAAAAGACCTTCGCTAATAAGACCATCTATAGACGTTCCCAACTCAAAAGAAGGGTTTAATTGAATCAAAGGGTCTGGCCACAAAAGACCTTTATTTAATTTTTGGTCAACATATTCTTTAACACGCTCATCATTTATATAAATAAAACTGCGAATATATGAAGAGTATTCATCTATTAAGTTTTGTCGAAATTTAAATACGTCCATTTACAGTATATACTTTCCTCTTTAAAAAAATCATCAGCAATTTACCAATTAGCCAAGCAGTTGTCATTAACACTTGAAACGAACTTAAAGAATTATAAAATTTTAACCCCATTAAATCAAGATTTATAAACAATTAAACTATTATAATTTAAACCGTATATTAAAATGCTAAGCGAGAATAAAAGTTTTAAAGTACAATTTCGCAAGCTATTAAGGTTGGTTAGAACCAAGGGAGTTTATTTTGACGTTTGCCGTAGGTAGCCTGGTTAAAGCCCGTAATCGTGAATGGGTTGTATTGTCTAATTTAAATGAGAATTTGTTATTGCTGCGTCCATTAGGCGGCAACGACGACGAAATTACTGCCATTCTACAAACTATTGAAAAAATAGAACCAGCAACATTTTCGTTGCCAGACCCTGCCAAACTTGGTGATTTTAATACAAGCAGGTTATTGCGCGATGCGGTTAGACTCGGTTTTCGCAATAGCGCAGGCCCATTTCGTTCATTTGGACGTATTGCTGTAGAGCCAAGACAATATCAACTAGTTCCGTTAATGATGTCTTTAAAACTAGACCCAGTAAGGCTGCTTATCGCTGATGACGTAGGTATCGGTAAAACTATCGAAGCTGCTCTAATTGCCCGTGAATTATTAGACAGGGGCGAAATAAGACGATTGGCGGTTTTATGCCCACCTCATTTGGCCGAACAATGGCAAAGTGAACTGGCCAATAAATTTCACATAGACGCTGAAGTGGTTTTATCTAGCACGGCTAACAAACTAGAAAAAAAATGCAACCCTGGTCAATCGCTGTTTGAACTTTATGAACATACCATAGTATCTTTAGATTTCATTAAAAACGATAACAGGCGCGAAGAATTTGCCCGTAATTGCCCTGAATTTGTTATTGTTGATGAAGCTCATACCTGCGCAGATATAAGCCAAACCCAAAGTGGTAGACAAAAGCGCCACCAACTTTTAAAAACTTTAGCCAAAGATCCCAATCGCCATATGGTTTTAGTAACAGCAACCCCGCATAGCGGTAAAGACGACGCCTTTAGATCATTACTTAGATTATTAAACGAAGAATTTATTAATTTACCCCAAGATTTATCAGGCGAACACAACGAAAAACACAGACGCGAACTAGCCAATTTTTTTGTTCAGCGCAAACGAGCTGACGTGAAAATTTTTAGTGATATTAATACACCATTTCCAGACCGCCTTGAAAAAGAAATTCCTTATACTTTAACACCTAAATATAAAGACTTATTTAATAAGTTTTTAGACTATACATCGCAAACAATGGATTTTGATGACCATAAATCATTCAAATCAAGAATTGCCTGGTGGGCTACGCTCGGGCTCTTAAGGGCTTTGGCCTCAAGCCCAAAAGCTGCCAGTAAAACACTATTAAACAAATGTGCCTGTTTAAACCAAGAAAGTTTGGAAGATATAAATGACATTGGCAGCCGCACGGTATTAGACTTAGAAGACGATGATTCTAGCTTAGAGCGCCTTGATTTTACACCAGGTGGCAATATCAGTGAAAGCAACAGTAATTCAGGCAATTCAACCAACCAGCGCAAAGAATTGCTAAATTTGGCCAGCCTAGCTGATAATATGACTATAGAAGAAGATAACAAATTACAACAGTTAATCAAAATAATTGACGAATTACTTAAAGAAAACCGTAACCCAATTATTTTTTGCCGGTTTATTGAAACAGCCGAATACGTGGCTAATGTACTTAACCAACGCTTTGCCAGTAAAAGTAAAAACAAAAATATAGTCATAGAATCTATAACTGGATTACTGCCACCGACTGTTCGTGAAGAGCGAGTTGAAATTCTAGGACAAAACCCCAAGCGAATCTTAGTGGCGACCGACTGTTTGTCTGAAGGAATAAATTTACAGCAGTATTTTGATGCAGTTATTCATTATGATTTAAGCTGGAACCCTACCCGTCACGAGCAACGTGAAGGCCGCGTGGATAGATATGGCCAACCCAAAGACACGGTTAAAGTAATAACCTTTTATTCAACTGACAACGGAATCGATGGTATCATTTTAGACATTTTACTTAAAAAACACAAAGCCATAAGAAAAGATCTTGGTATCTGTGTACCTATTCCAGTTGATACAACCCAGGTTATTCAAGCTATTTTTGAAGGCTTAAACTTACGCAAGAAAAAAACGGAAGAAAAAGGAGAACAGCTAAATTTTCTTGAACAATTGTTTCCAGATATAAATACTGTTGAACGACAAGTTGAACGACAAAAAGAAGAAATACATAAAAGCTGGCAATTAGCTTCTGACCGAGAAAAAAGGTCACGAACAATGTTTGCCCAATATAGCATAAAACCACAAGATGTTTTTAGTGAAGTTAAGGCCATGCAGAACGCCATAGGCCACAGTGTTGACGTTGAAAGATTTGTGATTGATGCATTAAAAACGCATGGCGCTATAGTAGATAAAAAACAACACAGTAACAGCTATGAAATTAACTTAAGTGAATGCAATAAATCTTTAAAAGATTATATAGACCATTCTGATACTATAAACGTGAGCTTTAGCCTACCGGTAACTGCACCAGTCAAGTATTTAAACCGCACCCATCAGATTGTTGATGGGCTGTCTCAATTTATAATCAACGAAGCGCTCGAATCAATTACCGATGGCTACGCAAAACGCGCTGGCGTTATTCGCACAAAATCGGTAAGTACTCGAACAACAGTTTTACTGATGCGCTGCCGCTACCATTTACTAGTTACCAAAGGCGAAATAGAACAACCTCTATTATGCGAAGATTCTATGCTACTTGGTTTTGAAGGTAGCCCGAATAACCCGCAATGGTTTACAGATACCGAACAACTAGAAAAATTACTAACAGCCACCCCAGATGGCAATATTGACGACCTAGCCCAAGGTAGTGATTTTATAGCTAAAGTAAATGATAATATAAACCTTTTGCAAAAACATATTGATAGCCAGATAATAGAGCGAGGCAATGAAATTTTAGAAGCCCACAGACGGGTTAGAGCCAGTGCCTCTCAAAAGGGAATTAAATTTAAAATTGAACCTATGCTACCAGCTGATATAATTGGTATTTATATTTACCTGCCGATTATTAATGCAGTTTAAAGCATTTCAGCTAAATTAAATTTTCACTTGTAAAAGCAGTGATTGCTAAAGTCGTTAGCAAATACAAAAAAAAAACTCATTTACCATATTTTTTCCACATCTGCTGGCAGACCAACTCTCATAAAATAACGAGCGAATGATTGTGATAAATATTCGCGGTATGGTGACAATAATCTGAAACGCCTTTTTGAAGTAGCAACAATAAATTGCTCTAAAAATAATTTAGGCAAAGAATAGATTTGACCAAAAAAAACTATTCTGTGATTAATCCCCTGCTTTAAATCAGAGTTAAGGATACATCTATCAACCATTCTACCTTTTCTAATAGATTCCATTTCATTGATAAAAGCACTTTGTGTACAGCTTTTACCAGAATTTTTCATTGTTAATTCCCAATTAATTTTATACTTTTCATATTCTTGACACATGCATAAAATTAAATCTTTAAGCTTATTCTGTTCTATATCACAAGACTGTGACAAAATAATCACATCAGCTGAAATTGCTTCTGGCAGTTTTTTTAACATAGAAAACATATCTAGGTTACCAGTCTGTTTGCTAATATCAGATTGCTCGCTCCAAGTTAAGAGCGGGCAATCTGTAATAATATCACCTTGAGTTAAGGGCACATCAGAATCAACAACTATTTCATACCAGCTACTCGTCATAATTTTCTGCATCTTCCAATACAAAGTCTTCAATATAAATTGGTGGATTGTACGGCTTTAGATTAGTTAAATCTACTTCAAAAGAAAATAGCACCTTATAACTACACCTAACTTCTGATGTGTCAGAATAATCATCAGTTATTTCACAAACAGACTCTTCATAACGGGAATGTAAATTCGCTTTTTCCCAAATACTTAAATCATCAAAAACAATTGAATTGTCGATTGGTAAACTTGAAATAAAATTTTCAACAGTATGTTTAGGGTCATAATAGCTAACGTAGCTTGGCGGAATAACGCCTGAAGCCAATAAATCACTTGTGTAAATTCTTAGAACATTTTCAACGGTTTTCATTTCAGAAGATTTATCAAGAGTTCCAATCATGTTTGCTTACTCCATACTTTGTGTTGAATTTCATTTGTCGTCGTTTTAGTAAAAATATCAACTATTTCATCATGTGCATTTTCAAACCATTTATCCATAGTATCAAATGATTTATCAGCATTTAAACCACTAACAGTAATGCTTAACTGTAATACAAGCTTATCATCTTTCTTGGCAGTTCGAAGTTGATATGCTAATTTACCTTCTTTACGGGCTAAAGGGAACAAGCAATCAAAGCCTATTGCCTCTGATTCATCTAGTTTTGTGCTATTAATCAAATTAAAAACTGTAAAAATTTGAGACAAATCATTTAACTTAGACCACAGTTGATTTTGTGCTATATGATTAATATAGCCAAGTTCAAACCGAACTGGTTCAAGAGAACCTAGTTTATTTTTAACCAGAAATTGTTTAAATGTTTCCAGATATTTTTTAAAATCTGAGTATACCTTACCGAATCTCGGGTAATCAGAATTTCCTGTTTTACGCCAATTAAGCATAAAAAGATCCCGTTGTATTTGCAACACCGAGGTCTCATTCTCATTTATAAACCAAATCCTTGGCAATGCAGGTTTTGAACTAATTATGAAAGGGTTTGTAGATTGGGAATTATTTAGGTTTTGGATTGGTAAATATTCTTCAAACCTATGAAATTCACCACAGAAATCTTCCCACAGCAAACCTATATGAGGTATGAGCAGTTTATCCAAGTTTTTAAAATATACCCCACAAGCAACTTCAACTAGAGGTGGGTTATTTAGTGTTAAAACAGTAGTACTTTTGGTGCCCACAATGAAAACAGTTTAACAAGACTAACTACATTACAACAATTTAATTTTACCGTTAAACTGGCGAATTGTCAACAATAAACGAAACAAAAAAAAATCAATTAATTTATTAATTATCAAATACTAGCTTGTAAAGGACTTGTCAAAAACTTAAGACTGACATCAGCCATCATGTCCAATTGACATATTTTTACCCTAACAAGCTAAACTAAAAGCTAAAGTCAAATCTAATAACCTAACGGCTGCAATTTTAAGAAATATTAGACCCTGTTCTTTTGTATAATTTAGTTCTTTCATTGGTTTTATAGTAATCAACAAAAGGTCATTAGTAATAAAACCCACAAATTAATGAAAATTGCCTAAACCTAGCCAAAAACCTTCAAAAATGTTCAAAATCAGAGACGATTTATGTTAAGAATGTTACAATTGAACCCAGTATAAGGAAAACAAGTAAGCTTATGGCCAAAGCAAACACCGAAACTAATAAACAAGAGCAACAGATCCATAAAGCAACAGCTAAAATCGACCCTAAAATTAACGGTCTTGGTGCCAAAAAAGCTCTGAAAATTAGACATTTTAGTGGTTTAAAGGAATTTACTGCCGACGGCTTTAAACGAATCAACCTTTTTGTCGGTCTTAACAACTATGGTAAAACTAGTATTTTAGAAGCACTTTATTTAGCTTGCAATTACCAGGATCCAGTTTCGCTTAACAATTTAAATACACTACGTGGCCTGACATTAACAGAACCAAATATCGATGAAATAATAAACAACTTATTTTATTCAATAGACGTAAAACAGCCCATAGAGATTGACATAACTTGCGAAAATGGCACAGAGCGTTTTTCTATAGAGTTAATTGACTCAGAATCACAAATTCAACCTAAAACAGCCAATTCAGCAAAATTACCACTTAATCAGGCTCAAAGACAGCAACAATTTTGCCAAAACCAAATAATTACCAAATATAGAAATAGTTTAAATAATAAAACTTTAGAAGCCACCCTAGAGCTTATTTCTGTACCTTTATCTAACCAAGTTATGCCAAATAAGGTAGCCAACATGAATGCAGCCAATTTTACTTTTAATTACGAAAGAAATACACAAATGCCATTTCCAGTCGTTTTTATTCATTCTAATTATTTAACATCGCCATCAGACAGCCAAAAGTATATCAGACTAATCGAACTTAGAGAAGATAAAGAAATAATCGCAATACTTAAGTTTATAGAACCAAGACTAAAAGAAATAAAAATAATCGGTAATGGGAATCAACCTGAATTAGCCGCTGATTTTAGTGATGATGTAAAATTATTACCATTGAATACATGTGGTAAAGGTTTATTAAAAGTATTCAGTTACTTATTATCAATTTGCTCAGCTAAAAACGGCGTTGTTTTAATAGATGAAATCGAAAATGGTTTGCATTATTCAATTCATGAATTAATATGGGAAAAGCTTGATTATTTAGCACAAAAGTACAACGTTCAAATATTTGCAACAACGCACTCGCAAGAAATGATAGAGGCAGCCTATAGAGCTTTTAAAGATTCTAATTTTAATAATTTTAGCTATTATAGAATCGATCGTAAATTAGATAAAACGGAATGCACGAACTATGATGCTACTACTTTTAGAACGGCTATTGAAAATAATTTCGAAATAAGGTAAATGATAAATAACTAAAATGACTCGCAAAAATACTAACTATTTTGAAAATATTAAATCTATCGGCGGCCTTATCCCCTACGATTTTTTAGAATTAATAGCCAAATTCGATTCTAACGTGAAAGATGGTATAAGCAATGAAGATTATCACTTAGATAAAAATGAAAAAATAAACGATTTAATTAATAATGCCTATTCAACCTGTATGGCTAAGTGGGCAAACTTTCAGAACTACCGCTCTAATCGTAGCGATTCAGCTACTGATGAATATGAAACCACATTAACCAAAGAAAAGTGGCTTTTACCATTGTTTGAAACACTTGGCTTCGGTCGCCTTAGTAAAGCGCCAACCCAGGTTATAGACGGAAAAAACTACCCTATAACTTACTTTTGGAATAATGTACCCATACATTGCGTCGGAGCTAAAGTCGACCTCGACAAACGGTCAAATGCGGGTGGTTCAAAGTCAGCTAGCCCATATAGCCTGGTACAGGAATTTTTAAATCGCAAAGACGAATATTTATGGGCAATTGTAACCAATGGTTTAGAACTGCGACTATTGCGTGATAATGCCAGCTTAACTAAACAAGCCTATATTGAATTTGACCTTGAAAACATATTTAATCACGAAAACTACAATGACTTTAAACTATTTTTTCTTTTATGCCACCAGTCGCGTATGGAAAATACAAACCCCAATAATTTTTATTTAGAGAAATGGTCTAAAACGGCACAGAATACTGGGGTAGCTATTCGAGACAAATTGCGCAATGGTGTCGAAATGGCCATAAATGTTTTGGGCAACGCTTTCCTAAAAAATAAAGCTAATAAGTCTTTAATTGAATTATTTAGCCAAAATCATCTAACCGCACAAGAGTACTACCGTAATTTATTAAGGGTTGTTTATAGGCTCTTATTTTTATTTGTGGCTGAAGATAAAGACGTTCTATTAACAAGCTCAGCCAATCCAAAAGCTAGAAACACATATAATCAATACTATTCTACTAAGCGTCTACGCAATATTGCATATTATAAAACCGGAACCAATCATACCGATATGTGGGAATCGATTGTATTACTGTTTAATTTCTTATCCAGTGAAACCGGCTGTAGTGAGCTAGGCTTACCACCATTGGGCAGTTTTTTATGGTCCAAAGAAGCATGTAAAATATTTGATGATTGTAAAATAACCAATAAAGAACTACTAAAGGTTTTACGGAATCTATGTTATTTTGAAAACGACGGTATCTATCGCTCGGTTCAATATGCATTATTAGAATCGGAGGAATTTGGTAGTATTTACGAAGCTTTGTTAGAGCAAAACCCATTTGTAGAAAACACGCAAGAAGGTTATAGCTTTAATTTAGATGGAGTTAAAATAGAAGAATTAGATACTTCTACTTTGGCTAAATCAGTCAAAAACAATAAAAGTAAGCCTGGTAAACAAACCAAAGCCAAAAAAGGCACTGGTAGCGCACGCAAATCTACAGGTAGCTATTATACGCCGGAAAGCCTAGTAAACTGTCTTTTAAAGACAGCCCTAGACCCTGTAATTGAACGCGCACTTAAATCACCTGACCCAGAAACAGCAATACTAAATTTAAAAGTTATTGATCCAGCTTGTGGTAGCGGCCATTTTTTAATAGCTGCGGCTCACCGCATAGCCAAAAATCTGGCGTCACACCGAAGCCAAGAAATTCAGCCAGGCTATGATGAAATAGCCATAGCCTTGCGCGATGTTATAACTAATTGCATTTATGGTGTTGATTTAAATGACATGGCCGTTGAGCTGTGTAAAGTTAATTTGTGGATGCAGTCTATAGTCCCAGGTCGCCCCTTATCTTTTTTAGACCATAAAATAAAACAAGGTAATAGTTTAATTGGTGCTACACCTGAATTAATTAAACTAGGCATACCTAATGATGCCTTTGAACCGATAGAGGGCGATGATAAAGATTACGCAAGTAAAGTTAAAGAGCATAATAAAAAATTATCTTTAGGTGAACAAAGCATCAGAATGAATATACTAAGCGAAAGTACTTTAACCAATTTAAGTAATGATTTAATTAAATTAGAATCAGTTCAAGCTGATACCATCGATGATTTAAATAAAATCAAAAAAAGCTATGAAGAATTTAAAGCAAGTGAGAATTATAAACAACAAAAATATTTATATGACGCCTGGTGTAGCGCTTTTATGTGGAAGTTAACCGGTGACCCTAATCATCCACATCCAGTTACTAACGAGATTTTTATTAATTTTTTCGATGATTATAAAGGCATTCCAGAAAATATTTTAAAAGAAATTGAAAGGCTAAGCAATGAATATAATTTCTTCCATTACCACCTAGAATTTCCCCAAGTCTTTAACCGTGATTCTGATAATGCTGGCTTTGATGTGGTCTTAGCTAACCCGCCATGGGAACATACCGAGCTAAAAGAAAAAGAATGGTTCGAATCTAGAAATGCTAAAGTATTAGATACCATTAAAGGTTCTGATAGAAAACAAAACATTCAGGATCTTAAAATTAATAATTCTAAATTGTTTCAAGAATTTATTTCGGCAAAGCGTAAAGCTGATGGTCTAAGTCATTTTATTAGAAATTCTCAACATTACCCATTATGTGGCTTAGGTCGAATCAATACATATGCTATATTTGCTGAATTAATTAAAGACTTAATTTCAAACCAAGGCGCATCCGGCTTTATAGTGCCATCTGGCATTGCTACCGATGATACTACAAAAGATTACTTTAAAAACATAGCCCAAAACAATTTATTAACCAGCCTCTATGATTTTGAAAATAAAGATTTATTCCCAGCCGTTCATAAAAGCTATAAATTCTCTTTGTTAACCTTAACCGGAATCAGATCGGTTAAAAATCAAACCACAGATTTTGTCTTCTTTGCTTCAAGTGTTGAAGATCTTGAGAACGAAGATAAACATTTTACCTTAACACCAGCTGAATTTGCGATGCTCAACCCAAATACGGGAACTTGCCCAGTATTTAGAACAAAGCGCGATGCGCAAATTACTAAAGCCGTTTATTCAAGGGTACCAGTACTAATTGAAGAAATTTATACACAAAATAATGGTAAAACTAAAACCACAATAAAATCAAACCCCTGGGGTATAAGTTTCAGCCAAGGTTTATTTAATATGACTAGTGCTTCTAGCTTATTTAAAACAAAAACTGAATTAACCAATGATGGTTATACTTTAAAAGGCAATATCTTCGAAAAAGAATTAGAGCTCACAGAAACAGAATATAATGAAAAAATCAACCAGTTTAATGAAGTTAAAAAGTCAAAAACTGGCTCAAAAGATAAATCTACGCCTAAAATAAAAAATAAAGTTGATAGCACTTTAGATTCAGAAACCAAAAATAAACCTGGAGTAGCGACTTTAAGAATTGAATTACCCAAATTTGACTTTGGTTCAGGTAATGATGAAAAAGCAAACATGCTAAATGGTATAAGCGATTCCTCTGAATATAACTATGCTAACAATGAAATGAATTTAAGTAGCAAAACTAACAACGGTGTTGGCAACCCTAAAGTTAACGATAGTGCTAATGCTACTAGCATATACGATATTGACACAAGTATTACTAGCCAACCTAGCGATAAAGCAACCGAATTAAATAGCAACGGCAAAGTTAAATATATTGAAAGATATTTACCACTTTATGAAGCTAAAATGATGCACCAATTTGACCACCGATGGGCTAGTTATGAACCTATTGATATTACAAAATTTAAAAATAATTTGCAAACCAAAGAAGATAATGTTTTAAGTTTTAATGAATTGGTGACTAATGATTTACAGTTACCAAAAGCTGCCGAATCAACTGTTGATTATGAATTAACTAATAGTAATTCAAGTTTAAGCTCTAAAAAAGATAACAAAGTAAGTCAATTTAATATACATAATGAAGTCAAAAACGACATTGAGCCCGACTTAGATAATGACATTGAAAATGAACTGGAAGATACTGATGATGCTGATGCTGATGATGTTGATACGCAAAAAGGCAAATTTGATATTTTCAATGTGCCCGATATCGCTAAAGCTGACCCCAATTACACTGTCATGCCACGTTATTGGGTTCCCGAAACAGCCGTCAAAGCCAAACTTAAAGCCAAAGATTGGTCTTACCCATTTCTCATGGGCTGGCGTGATATTTGCCGTAGTACAGATGAACGCACATTAATTTTTTCTTTGTTACCGCAATACCCAATGGGTAATTCATTGTTTTTAATGTTACCAACTAAAAATGATATTTGTTTAAATATTTCTTTAATTGCATGTTTAAATTCCTATGTTTTTGATTTTATAACTAGGCAAAAAATTGGTGGAACACATTTAAATTTCTTTTATATAAAACAATTACCAGTTCTGCCACCAGAAAAATTCAATCAATTATGCCTATGGTCTAACACGCAAACTTATGCTGAATGGATAAACCAAAGAGCAATTAAGTTATTAAACACAAGTAATGATATGGTTGACGCAGTTAATTTACTTAATTCAAATAAACATGATCAAAATTCTGATATTCCCAATAATGAAAGTAACGTCAACCCACCCCACCTTAATAAGCCACATTGGGATTCAGAAGAACGTTTTGAGTTGCGCTGTGAACTTGATGCTGCATTTTTCCATTTATATGGTATCAATTATGATGATGCCAATTATATTATAGATAGTTTTACAATTACATCAGAAAAAGACATTAAAAATTATGGCACTTATCGTACTAAAGACCGCATCCTTGAAATTTACAATGAACTCCAAGTCGCTATTGACAAGCGAATCGACAGTGATCTAATTTGATAAGAATTTTGTACGAATTCTTTAAGAGGCAAAGAATTATGGCTAATAAAAATAACCAAAAAAAATTACAATTTAACCAACAAATATTTCCATATCTAATAAATTTTTTAAATTTAGTATCTAAAGATGATCAAGGTTTTGCAAAAATTGATCCTAGCCATTTCAGCTTAGTTATCGGTGTAATTTTGAGTTCTATATCAAACACAATTTATAAAACGAATAATAAAAATTCATATGATCAAAAAAAATTCGTTCAATTTTTAATTGATAATTCTTTTTTAATTAATCAAAATCATAACTCAATGAATAATAACATAAATTATACAATATACCCAGACATGGCTAAAATAAGCATTCTATATCTTATATTTAGGATTTTAACTAATATTGGGTTAGATTGCATCAACAACAATAACCAAGAAGCTATTCTATTTTATTGTTATATCCGTAAATTACTTGACTTTTTATTAGAAATTAAAAACCCCAATAACAATAATGACATTATTACTCAAAATGGCTATATTTCGCAAGTAGCTGGTATATCATTAACTTCAGTTTTTGACAAAACAGAAGATCAAGTTTTAAATATTATAAACATTAAAGATTCTAATGAAATTAAAGAAATTCTATCAAAGAGTTTTCAATAAAAAATTAATTTTGTTGGCTATGATAACTTTATACGACTTAAAAACCACGTAATTAATTTATTTAGACAAATGTCTGATAACGAAATTCAAAAATTATTTAAAAAGAAAATTGACGATTCACAACTAATTGCAATAATTAGAAGAGCTTCATATGCAAACATTATATATGAAGAGTTGAGGTGTCAGCTGATTCATAATATGAGTCAATCAAATTATTCAGGCATTAGTCTGGATATTAATACAAATCATGAAATTTTACAATATTCTAACAAAATATTCTTCAAGTATGGGTACTTAGACAAATTAGCTCAAAAATCACTAAATGTCTGTAATAATAACAATTCGATCAATTGCTTAACCAAAAATATTAATAAGCAAGATTTCTGGTTAGAAGATATAGATCACAATTATAAAAATAGAAATTCTAATGACCGAGCAGCCGTCAATTTGGAAAATAAGAATAATTGGCTTAAAGACTTTTTTGGTGTCGTTGATCTTGCCTGTAAGCAACAATATAAAGGTTTTGAAATAAATATTGCGGCTTTACTTCTTTGTTCACTTTTAGATTCATTTAAAGAAGATGAAAATAAATCATTAGCTACTCAAAAGAATACTTTTATAGGTTTTTTAAATGAATTAAATTATTCAAATAATTTATTAAATAATATTTCTATTCCTTACTTAATATATACTTTAGTCCCTAGAATTAATAACAAAATAAGAAATGATCTTAATAAATTTCTTGAGGATAAATATATTAATCGAAAGGCTATTAATTTTACTCAATCCATTGATGCTAATCAGATTGACATGGATGAATTAGCAATTAACAAAGAAATTAATCTTAATTCAATAACTGATAAAAAACTACAACAATATTTTTTAACCGGTGATTGGAAAAAGCTTTTAAGTCAAGCTACTTATACTACATTAATTTATAAACTAGTTAGAAACCCACTATCTCATGAGTTCATAATTGATGAGGATATTAAGGTTACTAATATTGGTGATAAATTTTATTACCTAAATGATGGTGGGAAACCAAAACTCCATATACCAATTGCTATATTAAAAGAATTAGTCCAGTTATCTGCAGACAAAGTTTACTTAAACTCACAACCAGGAAATAACGGTATTAATATAAATGATATAATAATTGCTAATGAATCTGTGCATCAAAAAGCTTTTATTGATGGTTTTAACGGATCAAATAAATAAGAAGTAAATCTTCATAAGAAGATTCTCGAGGAAATTAAAATTGGTTTCGAATATTGAATGGAAAAACTTAAGAGAATTCAACGGTAGCCAGGCAATGGCTTTTGAGGAATTATGCTGTCAATTAGCTTCATATGAATTGCCAAAGAATAAAAATAAATTTATAAGAAAAGGGCAAACAGATGCTGGCGTCGAATTTTATTGGAAACTAGAAAATGAAACAGAATGGGCATTTCAGTGTAAATATTTTTTAGATAAAATTGAAACTAGCCAATGGAAGCAAATATACGATTCATTTAAAACCGCAATTTGTAAACACCCTAGTTTAACGCATTATACAATTTGCATGCCACGTAATAGAGAAGATCCTAGAATACCTGGTAAAAGAAGTCTTATGGATCAATGGAATGAAAAAGTAATTCAATGGCAAGAAGAAGCCAAAATCAACTTTCAACGTGAAGTTACAATTGACTATTGGGGCGAATCTGAGATTTTTGAAAGGTTACATAGGGAATGTCATGCCGGCCGATATAAATATTGGTTTGATCGAGAATTATTTTCTAGCAATTGGTTTAAATCAAGAGTAGAAAGTTCATTACAAGATGCCGATAAACGTTACCAGCCGGATGTAAATGTAAGAACAAACCAAGTTGATATTTTCAGTGGCTTAGTTAAATCAAAAGAGTATTGTAGTGAGTTAACAGACATCACAAATAAAGTCGAGCGATCGTGGAACGTCATTAATGAAATTAAACAAGCTTCTGAAATTCTTATTGAACATCAATTACATATCGATACTACTATTAGAAATATTGTTACTGGTGCCTCAAATCTATCAGACGATTTTCAGTATACTGGCGTCATAAATTTAATTGAAGCTGCTGATAAGCTTGGTGGGTTATTACAGAATATACGAGATAGCTTAACAATAAATAATATTAAGAAAGAAAATTTCAACATTGATAATTTTATTAATCTTATTATTCATAACTCCGATTTGATTAAGTTTTTAAATTCAAAAACTACTAAATTTATTGAACGTCGCTTTCTTATACTTACAGGTGAAGGTGGTATTGGCAAAACGCACCTTTTTTGTCATATAGCTGATGAGCGTATTAAAGCAAATTTACCTACAATTTTATTGCTTGGACAAAAATTTACCGATACAGATTTATGGAGTCAAATATTTCAAAATATAGAATTAACCGGCTACGATAGCAATACTTTTTTAAATGCGTTAAATACACATGCCAACCTTTATAGAAACAAAGTGTTAATCCTTATTGATGCCTTAAATGAAAGTAATTCAGAATTATGGGTTAATTCGTTGGCTAGCTTTGCAACAAAAATCAAAGAATTTCCTAATATTTATTTAGCTATATCAATTAGAAATGGATATGAAGATTTTGTCTTACCTGAATCATTGAGGCCTAATTCAAATAATAATTATGACAAGTTATATATTCGGGTTAGGCATGAAGGTTTTATAAATAATATAGAAGAGGCAAATAGAATTTTTGCTAAGAAACATAATACTACACCATTACGCTTTTTAAATCAAGATATTTTTAATGACGTAATGGCAATACCATTATTTTTTCAATTATTATACACAAACTCTGAATATAGCAATAACATTACTGATAATGATAGAACTATAAGTTTCATTGGTGCCTTAAAAAAATATTTTCATAATACCAACAATAAATTATCCAAAATATTAGATTATGATAAACAAGATAATTTAGTTTCTAAATCATTAGAAAAAATTGCAGAAGCTATGATTAATAAAAATTCAATTTATCTAGACAGAGATGAAGTAAAAACAATTATTGATAATATACACAGCAGTAAAAATTTTAGTAAATCGCTTTTCAATCAATTAATTTCAGAAGGGCTTCTTAAAGAAGAATATTTGCATAGTCAAAATGAACCACTAAAAAATTACATTAGATTCCAATATGACCGTTATAAAGATTATGCAATTCTTGAATATTTGTTTAATAAATACTCAATTTCAAAGCAACAATCGAAAGAAGTGATTTCTGAATTGTTTAACGAAGTTAAGGATTTAAATTCAAACCTAGCTATTAATATGAATGATTTATTAGCTGTTCGGTTAGCAGAAGAAACCAACTTCGAGTTTATTGATTTCTTTTCTAATTCAGAAAAGTACCAGTATGAAATTGTTAATGCTTTTTTAAAAAGTCTTATTCAACGCTCGCAAGAGCATATTCATCCACCTGCATATGAATATCTTGAAAATTTATTTAAAAACCAAAAATTTTATAGTGAATACTTTAATTGTTTACTTTGCCTTGCCACTATACCTGTTCATCCATTAAATGCAAAATATCTACACCAGAACCTTAAATCTTTAAGTTTAAAAGACCGTGACTTTAAATGGTCAATATCGTTGTCGAGTGAAGAAAACCTTTCGACTGTTAATCTTTTAATTGATTGGATTAAACATCAACTTGATTCGGCTACTGGTTTAATTAACGTGGGCGGAATAATTTTAGCCTGGTTACTCACTAGCTCAAATAGGTTTATAAGAGATATTGCTACTAAAGCATTAGTAATGCTTTACGAAAATAATGTTGCCAAATTAAATTTACTACTAAATGAATTTTGGAGTTGTAATGATGTATATGTCATTGAAAGGATATTATGTGCTTGTTATGGTGTCGTACTTAGAAGTAATAATTTAGATGGCCTAAAAGACTTAGCCGAGAATATTTTTAATAAAGTATTTAATCAAAATGAAGTATTTCCTCATTTATTAGCTCGTGATTATGCTCGTGGTATTATTGAAATGGCTTGTAATAAGGGTTATTTTAAGCACCAAAACGTTCACTTAATTTACCCAGCTTATAACTCAACATTAAATATAGATATTCCAAGTTTAGAACATTTAAAAAAAACATATAAAAATACCGGCTATCGTTCACTTTGGAATTCGATATTTGAAGATGATTTTAGTCATTATGTCTTAGGTACTAATTTTGATTCGTTTGATTGGTACGACTCTAAAATTGATAATGCTTATAAGAATAAATTAATTTCAGTTGCTAAAAATGATCCTAATTATTCACCCTGGGATTCCAAACCAGAAGGTAATAATTTCAGCTTGGAGTTTTGTCAAAGATGGATATTTAATAGAGTAGTTGAACTAGGCTGGGTGCCAGACTTTTTTCAAGAAAATGACGAATTTCTCTCACGCAATAACCCAGGAAGATCAGAGCACAAAGCCGAACGCATTGGTAAGAAATACCAATGGATAGCATTTTTTGAATTATTAGCAAGGATTTCAGACAATTATGCATTCCACGGAAACTACATACATAACTCTAATAGCGGATATAGGGGACCTTGGCAAATTTCAAGACGTGATATCGACCCAACTCTTATATTTTTTGATAATAATTTTAATAATATCAAGAACACTGATATTTGGTGGCAATCATCAGGGTTAAAACCTAAATTTGAAATCAAATCTGATGAAGCTTGGCTAAATTCAATGAATGACCTACCTGTAATTTCAGATCTAATAGACATAAAACATCAAAATAAAAATTGGCTAGTACTCGACGGCTATTTTGAATGGTTAGATAAAGAAATTTCAACAGTTAATAGAGAGAAAAGCTACCAGATTTATTATTTAATAAATACTTACATCATAAAAAATTCTGATTTAAATAAGTTTAAAGAGTGGATAGCAAATCAAAATTTATTTCAAAGATGGATGCCAGAAGGTAGTGATATTTACTATATGTACCTGGGCGAATACCCATGGGCTGAAAGCTATACAAATCAAGAACCAATTTCAATAATAAATGATGGTTGGGTCAGAGAAGGTACAGAGTTAAATTATGATAAAAAAGTCCCTGCAGATTTACTAGTTACAACCAACAAATATCAATGGGAATCTAATGGCTATGATTGTTCTATTAGTGAACACCTGACAATTAAACTGCCTTCGAAATTTATCATTGATAATATGAAACTTGAATGGAATCAGAATTTAGGCGAATATACCTGCCAAGATAAAATAACAAGATTTATAGACCCATCGTTAGGTGTAAGAAAACCACATGTTTTATTAGCAGATAAAACTTATTTAAATGATTTTCTAACATCCCAAAACCTTTCATTAGTATGGACAATTTTGGGTGAAAAATTAATTATAAATAGCAATCTACCAAGAAAAATTATTAATGGGTCTTATAGTTTAGAAAATGGTGAGGTTAAGAAAAATAGCGTTAGCATGATTAATGATGCTGAGTAGCTAAATATTCTGTTTAAATCGGCCGCTTGACAAACCTGAAGTCAAGTCAGGTGTTTTGTTTTAATTAAAAAAAATAATGTTTTTGTTATGGGTATTCATATATTGTATTCGTTCCAGCAACCACACCTTGAACAAAGATTATCAATTTGGTAAATTTGACTCAAATAATTTTGTTTGAGGTTAATAATGTCAAAACAGTTTGAGTATCGAATGATCAGCGACAATAAAATTGATCTCTAACGACAATGAAAATTGATCTAATGACAAGGTTAAGTATTTAAGCAAAATCGATATCAAGTAGATCTAGTTAGCATAAATTAAAAATGAGTTCATAATAGCTCTAATAATTTTATTAGAGGTTATAAGTGAATGACTTGCACAAAGGAACAAATAAAAAAACTAATGGAAAATTTAGATACTCAAAATTTAGAACTAGCAGCGTAAACGTCCCACGGGCTAATTTACAGGCAAAAAGTTAATAAGCTAAAAAAAAATTAACCGGCGTTTTCAATTTCAAGGTTTTG
>JAJYFO010000155.1 GCA_021785395.1 bacterium
ATTGCTACACTAGATGTATGAAATGGTCCGCCTAAACCACCAAAGAGAATAAAAAAGTTACCTGTAAATAAATTAGCGTAATTATAGGCGTCGCTTATAAGCGATGTGCCAAATGCCTGCAAAAGAACGATATCGCGTATCAACCCCACCAGCTTTGACGCAACTGTAACTATGGCTACCAGGGAAAAGGTATTAGCTAATGACTTTCGTTCTTTGGCCACAATTTTCAGCGGGATTCAAAAGGGTTTTCTTTTTTAGCCAATTCTTCTTTATACTTGACCGACGGCGGTATAAAATCGGATTTAGGGTGTTTGTCATTTTTGAGCAATTGCGGATCTGGCGGTATACCTAAGTAACGAGCCGCCTCGGTAGCTATTGCGTTAAAAACTGGACCAGCTACAGTATTACCCCAACGCCCGTCTGTCTGAGGTCCATCGACTACTACCAGACACAATAACTGAGGGTTTTGCGACGGGAAATAACCTATAAAAGAAGCTATCGTCTGACCGGCCATATACCCGTGCCCACCTTGAATCGGCTTTTGCGCCGTCCCTGTTTTACCGGCCACACTGTAACCTGGTACCTGGCCAGCAATCTGGGACCCCATGGCGATATTGCGAGCTAGTAAATCAGTGACTAATCTGGCTGTTTTAGATGATATAACCTGGTGCGTCTTGACTGGCGTCCATTTCTTGGTAACACCACTTACTGGGTCGTAAATTCTTTTGATTATATGGGGTTGCATATAAGTTCCATTATTGGCTACAGCGCCAACAGCAGCCACAAGCTGGAGCGGTGTTACCGCCACCATACCCTGACCAAACCCAGTGGTTGCTAGATCCAATGGCTGCCAATACTTATATTTGGTTAAAATACCGGCCGACTCGCCTGGTAAATCCATGCCAGTTGGGCGGCCAATCCCAAAGTTACGCAAACGTTCGTAAAACTGCTTAGGTGTCATAGTAAGGGCAATTTTGCCAGCCACTACATTACTTGAGTGAATGAAGAAATGCAGAAGGTCTAAAACGCCATGTCCACCGTCATGATTATGTATGGTTCGATTGCCGATTGTAAGTCCACTAGAATCGAGGAAAGTAGAATGTTCGTTTATAGTACCAGCGTCTAGGGCACTGGATACCGTTAAGATTTTAAACGTCGAACCGGGCTGGTAAACGTCAACCATGGCGAAATTTTTGGTATACGAAAATGGGTATTTAGCATAGTGATTAGGGTCATAAAAAGGATAATTGGCCCAGGCTAAAATTTCGCCTGAACTAGGTTCTAGAATTATAGCCGTACCCCTTTGCGCGCAAGAATGACGAACCATGGCTTCAAGTTCTTTTTCAGCCAAATGCTGCAAATAATTATCGATGGTAAGTTCCACATAAGACCCAATCGGCGGACTAGCGTTAGTAGCCATTTTATTGTCCAAAACGACAATCGGATGCCCTCGCCCGTCGAGCTGGGGTTTAGGGACGTCACCGGTGTCCTTTAAGTCTTCTTCTAACTTCTGTTCGATACCACCTTGACCCAAGGCGTCAAAATTAACGTAGCCCAATACGTGAGCGGCCAAATGTCCTTCTGGATAATGCCTGAATGGTCTAGCCACGATATCTAGTCCAGTCCAGTTTAATTTAGCCAATTCATCAGCGGCCCCGGCTTCAATATGACGAGCCGGGGTTACGATTGGATATGAATTTTCGAGCATCGATAAAATCGTATCTTCTTTTTGCCTAGTTATTTCAGCCAAGATCGAGCTAGCCTGGAGTTTAGGAATTTTGAGCAGGTCTTTATGGATATACACATCATATCTTGTAGTATCAATCGCTAAAGGCAAACCGTGCCTATCGGTGATGGTACCACGGTGAACCAGAATATTATTTTGCTGTCTTTGGATAAAAGCCTTATGCTTGAGCTTATCGCCCATGTATATCTGCAAATAGTATAACCTTATAGCTATAGCCACAAAAAATAATAAAAACAATAACTGCAACATCCTCAAACGCCACAATGGTGATCTGGGTTTGCGGGTTATTCTCGATTTTACTCTGGGTCTGGTTAAGGTTGGCACTTTTAGATTTAAGACAGGTTAAATAAAAAAAATTATAGCACTAATAACCGGAAATAACCGGAACATAATGTATCCTCGATTTAGCCTGCGACAATTTAAACCCCGATATTTCTTTGACGATAATAACGTTTTCCGGTACTCGCAAACCAAAACGCCCGACAAGATTTTCTTGAATACCCTGAAAAGACACTACTTTAAGAAGTTTGGCCGAAAGTTCGCAGTTTTGTTCGACAATACGCCTAGTTTTTTCTTCTAATTTGCTTACGTCACTAGTGGTGACTACGTCCAAGCCATAAATCAAAATAACTAAAACACAAGCAAATTGAAGTAGCTTCAATAACTGGTTGTTAATTTTAGCCAGGCCAAAGTGCTTTTTAAAACGATTCTCTTCAAGTATGTTTTCGTTTATTAGCCCTTTTTTAAGATAAATCCTGCGCAAATAAGGGTCACGAATAGACTCCAAGTCAATTTCGCCAGCCTTAGTTTTGTTAAAACTGGGCAGGTCTACCAAGGCTAAAGCTCCATCAACGGGTACTTTAGCTATTTTATTTAATTTGGTAGGTTTAACTACCGATTCACCGAATAGAGTATTTAAATCATTTTCAAATTGCTGCATATTAGTTTTTTTTAATCTATTTCAAACCAATTTTTCACCTGCCCTTAGTTTAGCACTACGTGCCCTAATGTTGGCAAGTATTTCTTTTTTTTGAGGAATTACCGGTTTTTTGGTCAAAGATAGCCATAAAGGCTCATCGATTGAAGCTTTATCTTGACCTGACGGATATTTATTGCGATGAATTTTGGTCTGCCTAAAAAAATCTTTAACTAATCTATCTTCTAAACCATGGAAACTAATGACAACCAACCTGGCATTTTTAGTTAACACAGCTTGGGCCTGCGTTAACATTTTGTTAATATTTCTTAACTCAGCGTTCACTTCTATTCTAATAGCCTGGAAAGTTTTTGTAGCTGGATTAATTTTAGGCTTAAAACCATGCCCGTACTTTTTTGCATAACAATTTCTAACTATTTGCGCTAATTCGCTAGTTGTATTTATAGGCCTGTTATTAACTATTTGGTAAGCTATTTGACGGCTTAAAACCTCGTCAGAATATTCATATATCAAATTAGCTAAGTCGATTTCATTATAATTATTAACCACGTCACTAGCTGTAAGAATATTGTCTAGATTCATACGCATATCAAGCGGTCCGTTATTATCGAAACTAAAGCCTCTTTCGGGCTTAGCCAACTGGTACGAAGAAACGCCCAGGTCAACTAAAATTCCACCATCTACACAAGGCACCTGTAATTCTTCTAAAACATCTGTTAAATCGGCAAAATTTGCTTGCCTAAAACGAACCAAATCGCTAACCTGAGATCTAGCAAAAGAAATAGCTTCGCTATCCTGGTCGATAGCGATTAAGTTACTAGCGTTTAAGCCATTTTGTTCTTTCAATTTATTTTCTATAGCTTTTAAATGCCCACCCAGACCACAAGTCAAGTCAACGTAAGTCAAGCCTGGGCGAATATTTAAATATTCGATGGCCTCAGCTAATAAAACGCTAGTATGGACAAAATAATCACTAACGGGTTTTGGCTTTGTTTTTCTGGTCAATGATGATACTTCCGTCCCAAATGTATAACTTAAATAACTGCAATTCAATCAGCAAAGTTAAAAATACGAACAAATCGTTATTACACCAGTACGGACGATTAAGCCAAATATTTTGCGTAAGGAAATAACTAACGATTAAAGGCGGAATGGATAGAACGATTATAAGGGTAAGCCAATAGCTAAAAGTAGCCGTAGTACCTGCCTTATGCCAGCTTTTACCATCATACCAGTAAGTTAGGGCCACCTTAAAACCAGGGTCGTAAGCTGGGTACAATAATTTACTGGCTTTTAAAGGGACGAACTTGTGTTGACATTGGCGACACAGAAACGTTTCAGTATGACCATACTGACTAATACTTCCAGTATAACATTTAGGACAGCTATAGGTCTCATCAAGGCTTATAACCTGTTTATTATTAAAAGATATATTTTGTGAAGATTTCTGAAACATATTTATAAAAGGTATAAGTACTAATTCTAAGTATATTATGCCCAATTTAGGTAAAAATAATTCATCGAAACATTAAATATATAACAAAATTCTAAATTAAAAATAATTATTAACCCGGCTGGCACCTATTGCGCCCATAGCCAGCATCGTCTTAAAAACGACTTCAAAATCGTCGTCGGTAAAGGCTATGAGATTACTTTCCAGGCGTTTTACATTATTTATCAAACAGGCTCCGTCAGCCATACTTGGACAGAAGAACCTTAATTTCAGGGTATAAGGAGGTTTAAATCCAGTTAGACTGGCCCAAGTACTTTTATTCTCTAGAGCCGTTTTAGTGTTGGCTCTGAGCATCGCCAAATTTTCGTTATAGGGACTAAAAATGGCCGAATATTTATTTATAGCAATTTTTGACACGTGAAAATTCACCCGACCGAATAAAGCCAGCGCCTCTTCCTTAAGCACATTGTCACCGCTTACCAAAACGACAGGGATATTTAAGGTCGAAGCCAAAAGACAATTTAAACCTAATTCACCAAGGCTAACATCATTTACCATGACGTCGCTAAAAACCTTTGCCCTGTATGTATGACCCAGCACTCCATTTAAGCTGCCTATTTTAGCGTGATAACCCAGGCAAATAATAGCGTCAGGCTTTAATTCTTTAACTTGAGACAGCATCGACAAGTCGCGAGGAGAACCGCTAATTAAACTCACACCACTTGTCAAACGGTCAATTTGTAAATTACGCATGTCCCAGTGCGCATCAGCTAGCGTAATTTTATCTACACGAGCGTCTTTAAGGCCTTCAATGACAGAGTTTACCTCGTCGTGAAAGATTTTCAACATATGTTCATAAGAAGATTCTTGCGGCTGCGTCTGGCTAGAGTGACAAATTCCATTTAAACCTTCTACGTCACAAGATAAATATATATGCATTGATTGCCTCGAATATCTAGTATTAAGAAAATTTTATTATATTCGGACAAATTAGGTAAGCGTTTATTAAAATAAATATCGATTAGAAAGACCACCCGTATAAAGAAATTGCTTATAATTACGAATATGGGTAAATCGATAAGTTTTTATAAAATGCAACATCTAGGCAACGACTTTATAGTCTTTTGGCTTACCGATTTGCTTGCCGACTATAAACATTTATTTACCGCCGACTTAAGTCAATGGCAGTCTATAGCCAGGCAACTATGCCAGTCCAAATTTGGCGTTGGCGCTGACGGCGTAATCTTGCTCCTAGACTTAGATTTAATAGAAAAACATAACTTAAAAGCTCTGGCTACTTTATTTGCGACTGAATATAAGGCTAAGTACGGGTTCAACCTTATCAATAAGGATGGCTCTATAGCCGAAGTAAGCGGTAACGGCCTAATTTGTAGCAGCAAAGTAATATTAGATAAGACGACAGATTCTGGTTCAGACCCAAGCAATATTATGCCTTTTAATATTTTAACGTCCAACCGGGTTATCGAAATAGGCGTAAACACCCAGGGTAAGTTTAAGGTAAATTTGGCTATTCCGGAATTTGACGAAAACTTTACAGCCGAATTAATGACTATAATAAATCAACAATTTGACGACTATAAATCGTTGTATCAATTTAACTGTCTTTCAGTCACGCCGGTTAACACGGGCAACCCTCACTGCGTAATCGAATTAGGCGATTTAAATTTAAAGGATTCCCGTCAATTTCAAGTTCTAGCCCAAATAGGCGAGTCTATTCAGCGTCTTAGCGTTTTCCCGCAAGGCGTCAACGTTGAATTTGTGAGTATTTTAAACAAAAGCGAAATTGCCCTTTATGTAGTCGAAAGGGGCTGCGGACCGACTTTAGCTTGTGGCAGTGGGGCTTGTGCCAGCTGTGCGGCCATGCTTAAAATACATCCACTAGTTTCACCCGTCACCGTTTCTATGCCAGGCGGCCAGGTTCAAGTCGACTGGGCTAAACAAGCCGATTCACACGTATGCCTTATCGGTTATCCACAAACCGTTTTTTTGGGCAGCGTGGATATAAGTTGCTTACAAAGCACCAAATGTTAACAACGGTAGAATTTTATTATTCAGATTATTATTATTTCAGATTTAGACCTAGGTCGACTAAACGCTCACAATAATAACATCTGACTTTTAGGTTTGTTGGCGCAAATTTTAGGCCGGATTAATCTGACCAATGCTCATAAAATATTTTGTTTACTGCGAAATATGTGGAAATTTGCTGAAACCCATCAGTTGACAAAATAGACTACTGACTAGTCCTATATAAGAATTGTCAACTTGTTAAAACAGTTAAATGATTTGAGAGCTAAGCTTCTTTTTTTTAACTAACACAATCAACTCGTTTGACAAATTATCTAATTTGATTGACAATAATTTAAAACATGTTGACAATTAATTAAATTTAGTTGATAATTATAATAAGTTGTGACACCTTTTAAGACCCTAAATCAAATGGCCAACTTATATAAAAGAAGTGCAGATATTCGCCACTTTATCCTCGCCA
>JAJYFO010000156.1 GCA_021785395.1 bacterium
AACAAATAGCCCGTGATACCGGTTACAATTATTATGCCAGCCAGGCTAATAGTAGAGGTCAAGGCGTTGGCTTTCTAGCTAGCCCCAGAATTGAAGTTAATAAGGTAACATCTTACGATAATGTCGCTACAATTGATGGCATACCTGATGAAAGACCAGCTTTAAGAATAGACTTTACCGACAAGGCTACTGGCGATAAGGCCTCAGCCATAGTTGTCCACTTAAAATCTATGCGCGGTGGGGTTGACAGAACAAGCCAGGTGCGCTTTGACCAGACTAATACATTGGCTAACGACTTAGAGCCAAATTTTAAAGGTATTATAGCTGGCGATTTCAATACTTTTCTTGACCATACGCACGACACAAAACCATTGTACGACTCTGGATTTAAATTGGCCTTTGATAACGACCACCAGTCAACCCAGCAAATGGGTGGCAGATTAGATGGATTTTTCCTTAAAGGCTTAAACTCAAATCCAGAAAATTATACTGTGACACCATTTTTTAAAGACCCATTAATCACAAGAGGTTTATCTGACCATGCGCTAACGATTATGCAGTTGGATAAATTAAATTAATATAAAAATCAAGCGAGTTAGTTTAACCTAAAGTGTTCGATTTAAGTAGCCCACGCTATTCAAACAAAGTTTTAAAGCTACTAGTCAGAAAAGACTCGTTAAACTAACTATATCATAAATTTATTATAATCATTTAAAATTTTCTTGAATTTATCATTTTCAGGCTCAATTAAAAGTGCTTGATTTATTAAATCGATAGAATAATTAACCTCATATATTCTTACAATCTTAGCCAGATTAACCATTATCTGGGGTGACTTTGGGTATTCTTGATTTTTTTTTAACCAACGTTTTTTTAACCGGATATAATTTTTTGGTTCTATCTCCATATAAATCCTTAAAAATGGGTAAATCCCATTAATTAAGGTACTGTCAAATAAATTATCGATAAACCAAAGGATAATTTAAATAACATTAAATTGGTATTATCTTTTAAGTCATTTATAGCATAACAAATTTAGTTTACAATTATACTTAAGTAAAAGCCCAAATTCCAAGAACAATACGATCAAACCCATGACAACAACTAAAAACCCGAACAAAATTATAGATTTAAGAAGCGACACTGTAACCAAGCCATCGCAAGAAATGCGACAAGCTATGTTTGAAGCTGAATGCGGTGACGACGTTTACGGCGAAGACCCAACCGTAAATAAGCTTGAGAAAAAAATGGCCAAATTAACTAATAAAGAAGACGCTCTGTTTGTAACTAGTGGTACCATGGGAAATTTAATATCGTTGTTAGTACATTGTCAACCTGGTCAAGAAGCCATAGTGGGTAGTCAATCGCACATTTCTCTTCATGAGCAGTCTGGAGCCAGCGCTTTAGGTGGAATAAGGCTTAAGACCTTAGAAAATCAAAGTGATGGCAAACTTGACCTAAATGATATTGAACAGGCTATTAACCCAAACAACATCCATTTTTCTGAATCTAAGTTAATTTGCCTAGAAAACACATGGAGCGGTAATCCTTTAGAATTAGACTATATGCATAGAGTCAAAGAAATTGCTATAAAACACAACCTAAAAATGCATCTAGATGGGGCGCGACTATTCAATGCATCCTTAGCCCTTGACGAACCTATAGATAAATTAGCCAAGCCTTTTGATTCAATTAGTCTGTGTTTTTCCAAAGGGCTTGGCTGTCCGGTTGGGTCTATAATTTGTGGTGACAAAGATTTTATTTATAAAGCCAGACGAAAGCGTAAAGTCTTAGGTGGTGGCATGCGTCAAGCCGGGATTTTAGCCAGCGCCTGCCTTTATGCTCTAGATAACATGGTAGGTCGTTTATTGTCTGACCATGGATGTGCAGCCAAATTAGCCCAAGGTCTAGAAAAAATTTCTGGCATTGACGTTATTAAAACCAAATTAAGAACTAACATGGTATTTTTTAAAGTGGTATTACCTGGTATCACTACCGATTCATTTATTGATAAATTGGCGAAAAATAATTTACTGGTATTATCAGAACATAATAATTTAATAAGAGCCGTAACACATTACGGAATAGAAAGCCATGATATTGACAAAGCTATAGAAATCATCCACCGTGTAATTAATTCTATAACCTTATTAAAAGTATGACCTGTTTATACTCTAGCGGCATATAAAACGTATTTTTTTCTTTTTGTAGTCTATTATATACTCCCAGTTATTGCCAAATATCGTTTGCCCTAAAAGTGGAAATGGCATACTACCGGCAAAAACAACCTGGGCTTGGATATCGGTTAACTGAATAGGTCCAACCGACAAAAACGGGACATTTACTAAAGCAGCCTGGGTAGTACCAGACACCCCGCTGCTTTGGACTATTTTAGCATTGGCTGGAACGAGTATACCCACAGACATAGCTTGCTTTTCCGTAAAAGTAAGACCAGATGCTCCGGTATCGAAAATCATGGGTATCGAACCGCCATTAACGGTTACATTAACTACAACGTGTCGGCCCATAAGGATAAATGGTACGTCAATACCTGGAGGTAGTTTGTTCGATGATTCCTTATAAAATTTAATGGTACTAGTAGCGCTATCAATGTCAATAAGATAGCCGTCCCAAAATGGCCTGCCTAAAAGTGGATAACCAAGGCTAGTATTAGCATTACCAGAATAATTGTCTTCGCTTACAGTTATTTTAAAATTATGTCGCGTAATACCAGCCACACTTATGTCAGCTTTAATATTATAAGCGTCACCAGCTTGATTTGACCCTACTCCAGCAAATTTAGTCGCCTTGGCATCGCCACCAATGATACTACCAATACTCATTAGCTGTTGCTTACTAAAAAAAACGTCAGCAGCTCCAGTATCGAAATAAAACTGCGTTGGCGTTCCATTTACCGTACCATCAACCAAAAGCAAGTTCGAACCTGGCGGCTTTGTAAAATAGAGGTAAGCCATATCTGGCAAAGAATCTGGGTTATCATTAGATTTAACTACAGGTGGTGAGTATGGCTTATTAAGAGCAATTGGTTTGGGTTTTCGGTTAGCCTTGGCAATTAAAGCTTTTAGCTTTACTGACGCCTGGGTAGCGTAACTTACGGCATTGGGGTCGGCATTCAAATCGACAACTTTACCATAATAAACTAAAGCCTGCTCATAATTAGCTAGAGCCTGACAGCTTAGGGCAGCATAATAGAGTGCATTGGTATTTTTTTCATTATTTTTAATAGCCCCTTCAAATAATTCTAAGGCTTTAGCATAATTTTTCTTATTATATTCTTTAACGCCATCGCCAAATAGGTTTGGGTTGTTTGCAGTCGAATTAGTTAAATTTGGTTCGCTATTTTTTTGGCACTTAGTTAAAGACGAAGGCGCTGAGATAACAGCATTATTAAAAATCAAAAGGATAATTAAAAAAATAAATATGGCCGATTTTAAATTTTGCATAGTTTTAAATGAAGTTAAGTTCTAAGGCAATGACTAACGTAATTATATTGTATAATTATATCCGATATGACAAGCCAATTTATTAATTCAAAAGAATCAAGTCTTACCTAAATTGCATACTATTCCTCTAGCTCAAAGAATGCGCCCCAATAAATTAGAAGATTTTATTGGCCAAGAGCACTTGACCAATAAAAATTCTTATTTAAACCAGATGATTCTATCGCAAAAACCGCGCTCGATTATTCTGTGGGGGCCAAGTGGGGTTGGGAAAACAACTTTAGCCCATATTTTAGCTAAATCTTTGAAAGCCAATTTTATCTGTCAGTCAGCTGTCAACTCTGGTGTTAAAGAGATTAAAGCCTGTGTGGAAGAAGCCAAAGTGCATCAAAAATTGGGGAATACAGCCACTATACTTTTTCTTGACGAAATCCACCGCTTTAACAAATCACAGCAAGACAGCCTTTTGCCGTATGTTGAAAATGGGCTTATAACTTTATTTGGTGCTACAACTGAAAATCCTTCGGTCGAAGTAAACCCAGCTTTGCTATCAAGGCTCCAGGTCTTAATTTTAAAAAGCCTTAACCATGATAACATTTTAACAATTTTGAAAAACGCATTAATCGACGTTCAAAACGGTTTTGGCCAAAGACAAATAGACGTTGACGCTAGTTTACTTGATGAAATAGCCAGACTAGCCGCTGGTGACGCCCGAACGGCTCTAAATATTCTTGAAGCCAGCGCAGAATTGGCTTTAAGCGAAAACTGCCAAACGGTTGGGGCTGAACATTTAAAAAATGCCTTATCCCAAGGCCAGGTTTTAAGGTTGGGTAAAGCCAGCGACTTACACTACAATATGACTTCAGCACTCATCAAATCAGTGCGCAACAGTAATGTAAATGCTAGTCTATACTGGTTAGCCAGATTACTGGAAGCTGGCGAGAATCCATTGTTTATAGCGCGTCGAATGCTATGCCTAGCTAGCGAGGACGTAGGACTAGCGGCTCCGTCGGCTTTAAACCAGGCTGTAAGCGCCTATCAGGCGGTTTCTTACCTTGGTATGCCCGAAGCCAAATTGCCGCTTAGCCAAATTGTCATATATTTGTCTCTGGCACCAAAGTCTAATACCGTTTTGACGTCTTATGAAATGGCCAAAAAAGTCGCCATTGACACAGCGGATCTGGAAGTGCCGTTAACGCTTAGAAATCCTACCAATAATTTTCACAAGTCGCTTGGCTATGGCCAAGATTACCTTTACGTACACGATGTGGGCCAAGAAAACAGCCAAAGCATGCATTGTTTTCCTGACGAATTGGATAATTTGGTTTTCTTCAAGCCAGGCAAAAATGGTTTTGAAAGTAAATTTTAACGTTACAATTCTTAATATTATTATTTTCCGGTTTAATCCAGGTATCTTCTAATTAACTTTAGCTTTAGACATAAATTATCGTATTTCCCCGTCTAATCCATATAGATTCTGGGTATGTATATAAGGCAGCCCTTTCATCCTATTAATTTTATGCCAGAAAACTTCAAAGACATCACCAAACCTAAAGATAAAAAACCCGATTTACTGAATGCCTTTAAATCATCTTTGCTTTATTCTGGTATACAGTCGCCTCTAGACGCAGCTACCCAGCTTTACGACCACTTGACGAACTCTCATACAACTAAAGACGTTCAATTTTTTGCTAAACCAAAACAGACAAAATTTAACACGGCCACCTGGTACGCTCAAACATTGGGGTCTGGTCTTGGTACGGTTGCTGACCTAATTCCGTTAGCTTTTACCAGTAAATTTCTAGTCGGCAGTGAGGTAGACGCAGCCTCTTCAAGCCTTATGAACGATAGGGCAGCCTTGGGTTTGACCTTAAAAGAATCGACTGTGACCGGAACCCTTTACGGTGGGCTACTTGAACCAAGCCAAGGGCAAAATAGTAATTTTTATCTAAACCGAATGGAGAATTCACTTAGTTCAGCTCTAACATTTTCCGCCATGACGGCTAGTAGTTTTGGCATAAGCAAATTAGCCGAATCTAATATAAGCGATTCAATGTCTAAAATTCTTGGTTCTAAACCTGTAAACGCCGCCTTATCAGGTATTCCAGGCGGTATTTTAAGTAGTGAAGGCAGTTCATTAATCGATCATGGTAAACTAGCCAGTGCAAGCTCAGCAGCTCAGTCTGCTTACACAATGTCTTTATTTGGCCTAGCTTTTAGCGGCATAGAGCAAGCCAAAGAGACGCTTGGCAGCAAAATAAAAGATATTAATATAAAAGCTGATTCTTTAGTTCCCATAAGCCAAGATAGCTTAAGCCGTAATCTAGCCGATACTCAAGAGCCTAAATTAGCAAACGTCGACCAAGTCAACCTTAAAAAAGCGATTGACAAATTAAATTTAGACTTAAAAGACATAAAATTACAACGCGACGGTCAGTATAACGTTTTTGCCCATACAAAAAGTATACTGGCTAAATTACAGGCAAGTGGAGAAATCAGCCGCAATTGGGTATTACTGCCAACGCAAGCTTCTTCTCCAGCTGACATGGTTGGCTGCGATTATTTATTGTTAAATTATAAAAACGGTGATTTTCATTTCCTGGACGGCACGTCAAACACTCAAAAAGCTGAGAACCCCTCGGCCTACAACGTTGCAGCCATAAGACAAGATGGATTGATTTATTTTGAACCCAGATGGTTTGACGCCATGGGCAAACTTAAACTTGAATACGATAAAACAGGTCGACCTATTTTAAACGATACCGATAGCTTAAATATGCAGCAAGGCAATGAAAATATTCAAAACATGCTGGTCAAACTGACATCTGGTACAAGTGACTTTAATCTAGCTAGAACTCCTTTACCATCAGTAAAAGCAGTTGACCCAGTCAGAGCAGCTGGTGAGATTTCTAATTTTATCGACTGGTTAAACAAAGAGGCCAATCAAAATGGCAGCAATTCCTTTTTACTTAGAGACTACGCCAGAACCCTGTCCAAAGCTAGTCAACACTTAAAAATTGAAGCTAGCCTCAAAGAAGCTGACCCAACTATGACTAGAACCTTTGGGCAACGCGTTCAAAGTGTAGCGGATAAAGTTATTTTAAAATACTGCGTCGATAAGTTACTAGGCA
>JAJYFO010000157.1 GCA_021785395.1 bacterium
TTTTTTAAATTTTTTTTTTTTTTTTTTTTTTTTGAATAATTTATTACTATATATTTTAGTATAAATAAACTCACAAATTCTTTGCTTAAGCCTCTCAATACTTAATCATATAGTAAAATTTTCAATTAATTAGCAATCGCATCTTGTAAAGTGAAGTTGCCGATTAGTTTATAAAAATATAAATAAATTTAGTAAAATCAAAAAAATTGTTTGTATTTTACTAAGAATTCCTTAATAATATTAGATGTATTGATTTTAAGTCTATTGACATAGTTAAGGAAGAGATGAATTACGACCAGGCATTGAGATATTTGCAATCATTGCCCGATATGGAAACCGGAAACCAGCAAACCAGGCTGCCAAATATGACGCTAGGTACTATAATGTCATTACTAGAAAGGCTTGGCAACCCCCAACTAAATCGTACTACTATTCATGTTACAGGTTCTAAGGGTAAAGGGAGTACGGCCTATTTTTTGGCCAATATTCTGAATAAGGCTAAGGTTAAGACAGCTATGTTTACTAGCCCGCACTTGACCAGTTATTTAGAGCGTTTTCAGGTAGATTTAAAACCTATATCGCCCCAGTTATTCGCTGATACCCTTGAGCAGATTAAGCCAGTGCTTGACGAAGAATTTTCCAAAAATGATAGGTCGTTATCGACGTTCGGTGTCTTGGTTTTAATGTTTTTTCAAATGGTTAAAAATTATGAGCCAAAAATTGACTGCCAGATTCTTGAAGTCGGTATTGGTGGAAGATTTGACGCAACCAATGTGTTTAAAACTAAAGACGTCGCTATAATTACTCCGATTAGTTTGGAACACACCGAGATTCTTGGCAATACCATAAATGAAATCGCCAATAACAAGGCTGGTATTATAAAACAAGGCTGTACAGCTGTTTTGTCATTGCAGAAAGATTCAGCTGTTTCAACGGTTATATCCAGGCGGTGCTATGAGGTTGGCGCTGATTTTTTGGATATAGGTAAAAAATATAAACTGGTTACAAAAACTCATAATTCAGATAGCCAAATTTTTCAAATTGTACCTACTAAACCACGTGATGCTGCCTGCGAATTTGAGTTTGAATTGTCGATGCTTGGTACCCATCAACAGGTTAATGCTACGACAGCGGCTATGGCAGCTCTGACTTTGGCTGAAAAGGGGCTGAAAATAACCTTGGCCGATATTGCGACTGGGCTAAAAGACACTAAGGTGCCAGGCCGCTTTGAAGAATTGGATTTTACTAAGGACGATAAAGAATATAAATTTATCCTTGACGGCGCTCATAATCAAGATTCCAGTCGTTCTTTGGCGCAAGCGCTTAAGGCTAAATATCCTGGAGCTAAGTTTACCTTCGTACTTGGCATCAATAACGATAAAAATCTGCACGCAATATGGAACGAATTAAGTAGCCTGGCTCAAAAAGTAATTATTACTCGGTCGCATAACCCTCGATCCTTCAGTACAAAAACCATCAAAGAGGTTGTAAGTTTTCATGGGATGCCCGAAAATAATATTAAAACCTGTGAAAACACTCAAGATGCATTCAAAGAGGCGTTGGATATGTTTTCTCCAGACAATATCATCTGTGTTTGTGGTTCTTTGTACGTAGTTGGTGAAATACGTGAGTTTATTACACCTTATCCTTGTTAAGGTTCAATTTTTTTGATTGTTTTAAATAAGTTTCAAAGATTTAATAAAGTCAAAATATAATTAAATTTTTTTAGTTATATTAAAAAGTCGATTAGTATGGAAGTTATATTGGCTGGTTTTGGTTTTGTTAATGAAACATAAGTTTTTTCAATTATTATGCGTTTTATATGGCCTGAATATTGCCTTTTGTCTGGCTGGTAATCAAATAAATAATTTTACTTCTAGTAAAGTTTCGCAAGTAGCTCTAAATTTAATTCCCGATAAAGATAACCCTGAATTAAATATTCCACAGGCTGCAGTTAACCCTAACGATACAAGACTTACTTTAAAAAATAAGAATGTCTTTTTGGTTATGGATACCAAGGGGCGGATCCCTTTTGGTAATAATAACGGTTACGGCCTTTATGCTAATGATACGCGTTATCTTGACGCTCTGGATTGGTTTTTTGACGGCGAGCCTATTGTAAATTTAAAGGATGATACAGCCAGCGGTTATTATGCAGAATTTACAGCTTCTAATGCAAAAACTGATACTTTACCGCAACAGGATGTTTTGCTTGAACGACAAATTGTCATTGGTAACGGTGTAAAGGAAAAACTCAAAATTACTAATCTGCATTCAGATAATATAGATACCAAAGTTGAACTGCGTTTTGCCAGTGACTTTGCCGATATGTTTGAAGTAAGGGGAAGTCATAGGATCAAGCGCGGTCAGTTATTTCTACCCCAGGTAAGCCCTGATAATAAATTTGTTAAACTTTCCTATGAGTCGCTCGATAAAAAAAATATAAATACTAGAATTCTATTTGATGGTATTATTCCTGATGTTATAGAAAAAAATAAAGCTGTTTTTAAAATTAATTTAAAACCGCACGAAGTCAAAGAGATTGAAATTACTGTTATTCCGTCTTCTATAACTAAAGGTTCTGCTTTTGCAGCTCTAAATTTTAATGCGGCTTTGAAGCAAGCTCACATCAATTATTATAGCTGGCTCAAAACATGGGCTGGTGTAACAACGTCGAATGAAAAATTTAATAAGGTTTTAGACCGTGATATCAAAGATTTGTACATTCTGCAAGAGCCAACGCCCAAAGGTATAGGCATAGCAGCTGGTATTCCATGGTTTAATGCTTGTTTTGGCCGTGATGAAATCATTACCGGTCTAGAAACGTTGGCTTTAAACCATGCTTTGTCCAAAAATATTATTTTATTACTGTCTCATTATCAAGGCGTTAAATACGATGAAAAAACTCAGGAATGTCCTGGAAAAATTATGCACGAATTGCGTTTGGGTGAAATGACTAGATTGGGTGAAGTCCCTTTTGGCCCGTATTACGGGACAATTGACGCTACGCCTTTGTATTTAATTTTAGTATCACGTTATATCCAATATTCCAATGATATTGCTTTGCTGCGCAGTATTTATCCTAACATTCAAGCGGCTTTAAAGTACCTAGACTGGGAAGTAAGCCAAAATAATATTGGTCCCTATTTAAGTTACGGTCGCATTAAAAATGCTCATTTGTCTAATCAAGGCTGGAAAGACTCTTTTGACTCGGTTATGTATAGCAATGGCAAATTGGCTAAGCCGCCTATTTCCTTGGCCGAGGTCCAGGGCTATTTATACGAGGCGTACGTCGGTCAGGCTAAATTGGCTGGTTTATTGAATGATAGCAAGCTAAGTGAAAGCTTGCTGAAAAAGGCTAAATATCTAAAAACCCGCTTTAATAAAGACTTTGTTTTTAAAGACGGCAGTTATGTCGCTATGGCACTCGATGGTGACGGCAAACAGTGTGATGTTGTGGCGTCTAATTCTGGCCAACTCCTTATGACCGATATATTGAATCCCAAACTAGCCAGGGCGGTAATGGTTAAGCTATACGACGCAAATTTATTCAACGGTTGGGGGGTTAGAACATTAGCCAAAAATGAAAAAAATTATAACCCTATGAGTTATCATGATGGGTCGGTATGGCCTCACGACAACGCTTTAATCGTCTCGGGTCTTTGCCATTATAACGATAAAAGTGATGCTTGTGCTATTTTTAATGGTATGTACAATGCTTGTTTATTAGAACCAAAACTAAGGCTGCCTGAGTTGTTCTGTGGTTTTGATTACAAAAGTGATGAACCGCCCGTTAAATATCCTGTTTCTTGCTCTCCCCAGGCTTGGGCCTGTGGGTCCTTACCGTTAATGTTGACCAGTTGCCTGGGGCTTGAGCCTAATGCACTTAATAACACGCTTAAAATCAATAACCCTAGCCTACCAGTTTTTTTGGATACGGTAGAAATCAAAAATTTAAAGGTTGGAAAAAACTTTATAAATTTAAAATTTATAAAGCAAAATTCTGGGTTAGTTAAAACAGTCGTAGCAAATAATAAAGGAAAAATAAATGTGATAATCGATAATTCCCAAATGCTGGCCAAAAAGAAAGCCTTGCGCGAACACAAAATTTTGTAACATTAAATTATCACGGTCGTATTATTTAATTAAGTTACAATGAGATTATAGAGCAACTGGTTAAGTGTGGATTATTAAAATCATCGACGAGAAGTTATTGTCTTGTGAGTTTAAAATTCATTATAAATCGTAGTACGTAGATACATAGCAACATTATTAGGAGATATTATGCCTAGCCAAGCTATCAACAAAAACCAAAAAAGCGCAAAAGCTTTACCCAAGAGCAATATTAGCGATAACGAAGTCGACGCTAAGCTGTTACTTAAAGCCTTGCGGGCGTACGCCAAAGGCGATTTTACGATACGATTGCCACTGGACCAAACTGGCATAGCTGGCGATATCGCCCAGGCTTTCAATCAGGCCTGTGAATTGAGTAGCGAGCTAGAAAGCGAATTGTCCAGGCTTAACCACCAGGTCGGTAAAGAAGGTAAAATAATGCAAAGAGCTACATTGTCCTATGCTCCTGGGTCGTGGTCAAACTGCATAAATTACGTCAATTCAATGGTCGGTGACTTGGTTAGGCCGACTACCGAAGTGGCTCGAGTTATAGGCGCTGTTGCTAAAGGTGACCTGTCCCAAACTATGCCTTTTGAAATCGAAGGCTTTCAACTTAAAGGCGAATTTTTAAAACTAGCCAAAACCATAAATACCATGGTCGACCAATTGGGCTCGTTTGCCAGTGAAGTAACCAGGGTCGCCAGAGAAGTCGGAACCGAAGGAAAATTAGGCGGTCAAGCTTATGTAAAGGGTGTCTCGGGTACATGGAAGGATTTAACCGATTCGGTAAATTCTATGGCCAGCAACCTAACCAACCAGGTTCGTAATATAGCCGATGTGACAACTGCTGTGGCCACAGGTGATTTGTCGAAAAAAATTACCGTCGACGTTAGGGGTGAGATTTTAGAGTTGAAAAATACGATAAACACAATGGTCGACCAGTTAAGTTCGTTTTCGAGTGAAGTTACTAGGGTCGCTCGTGAAGTAGGAACCGAAGGGAAACTTGGTGGCCAGGCCTATGTAAAAGGGGTCTCGGGAACATGGAAAGATTTAACCGACTCAGTTAATTCTATGGCCAGCAACCTGACCAGTCAGGTCCGTAATATAGCCGACGTAACCACCGCTGTAGCTACTGGTGACTTGTCGAAAACTATAACGGTTGACGTTAAAGGTGAGATTTTAGAGCTAAAAAATACGATTAACACGATGGTCGACCAGTTAAGTTCGTTTGCCAGTGAAGTAACCAGGGTCGCCCGCGAAGTAGGGACGGAAGGGAAACTGGGTGGACAGGCTTACGTAAAAGGGGTCTCGGGAACATGGAAAGACTTAACTGATTCGGTAAATTCTATGGCTAGCAACCTGACTGAACAGGTTAGAGGTATAGCTGATGTTACAACGGCTGTAGCTACCGGTGATTTGTCGAAAAAAATTAGCGTAGACGTCAAAGGTGAGATTTTAGAATTAAAAAATACGATTAATACCATGGTCGACCAGTTAAGTTCGTTTGCTAGTGAAGTAACCAGGGTCGCTCGTGAAGTCGGGACGGAAGGGAAACTGGGTGGCCAGGCCTATGTAAAAGGTATTTCTGGCACATGGAAAGACTTAACCGATTCAGTGAATTCTATGGCCAGTAATCTAACCGAACAGGTGCGTGGTCTAGCCGACGTTACAACGGCTGTAGCTACCGGCGATTTGTCCAAAAAAATCACGGTAGACGTCAAAGGGGAGATTTTAGAATTAAAAAATACGATTAATACCATGGTCGACCAGTTAAGTTCGTTTGCCAGTGAAGTAACCAGGGTCGCCAGAGAAGTAGGAACCGAAGGAAAACTAGGTGGCCAGGCTGACGTTAAAGGCGTTTCAGGGACGTGGAAAGATTTGACCGACTCGGTAAATTCTATGGCCAGCAACCTAACCAACCAGGTGCGAAATATAGCCGACGTCACAACAGCTGTAGCCAGTGGTGACTTGTCGAAAAAAATCACGGTCGACGTCAAAGGCGAAATTCTAGAACTAAAAAACACTATTAATACCATGGTCGACCAGTTAAGTTCATTCTCGAGTGAAGTAACCAGGGTCGCCCGTGAGGTCGGAACCGAAGGGAAATTAGGTGGCCAGGCTTACGTACAAGGTGTTTCGGGGACATGGAAAGACTTAACCGATTCGGTTAATTCAATGGCCAGCAATTTGACCAACCAGGTGCGAAATATAGCTGACGTTACAACGGCTGTGGCTAACGGTGATTTGTCTAAGCAAATTACGGTCGACGTCAAAGGTGAAATTCTAGAATTAAAAAACACCATTAATACCATGGTCGACCAGTTAAGCTCGTTTGCCAGTGAAGTAACCAGGGTCGCCCGTGAGGTCGGAACCGAAGGGAAATTAGGTGGTCAGGCCTATGTAAAAGGTGTAGATCGGA